>JAZLGX010000001.1:0-31188 GCA_045616545.1 Treponema sp.
CATGAGTTGTGATTAATAAAGTAACATTATTTTTATTAATCAGTTTATTTAAATATTCCACAGAGTTCTTATCCAGATGATTAGAAGGTTCATCTAAAATCAAAAAATCGCAGATTGAAGCAAAAGCAATTGATAAAAAGATTTTTTTTCTTTTGCCCTAGTGAACACTCTTCGATTTTTTTATTGTCAATATTTTCCTCCCCAAAGTTTTTCATATGCATAAAGAACAAATCACTATCAATACGATTTTTACTTTTTAGATATTCTATTAGATTAGCTACAGTTATATCGAGCACAGGTTCCTTTTGAAATACAAATATAATATTACTAAAGCCTAGACTTATAAATCCTTTATCATAATCTGTTAAACCTAGCAGAACATTTATTAAAGTGGACTTTCCACCTCCATTAGGTCCTAGAAGTAACACACGATCACCTTTGTTTATTTCAAAACTTATATTATCAAGAACAACTTTATCGTCATACTTTTTAAATACATCAGTAAATACAATTTTACTGCTATGATTGTGATTTAGCTCATCAACTCGTAATCCGATAGATTCTTTTTTAGGAGGATAAAGTCTCTTTTTGGACTCAGAATATTTTATAAAGACTGAATAAGATTTTGCAATTATATTCAATGAATTAAATACTGATTGAGCATAAACTATAGCTAATGGAATGTCAGAAATACCAATCTGCTTACGAATAATAAATAAACCATAAATAAAATAAATACCATAATCAAGAAAAGCTTTTATACAATTAGTAACAATCTCTTCTATTGTATAAGTATTCATCTCTTTTTTACTACAATTTCTAAGGTCATCATTTTTGTTTTTAAGAATATTCAGAAACCAGTTTTCTTGAAAATAAGATTTTATGGTAGAAATACCTTTATATCCCTCATTAATCCATTGACTATACTCTTCATCACTAACAACAGATTGTTGATATATCTTGCGCGCCCATTTTTCGTAAATAATCCACGGCAATATCTGTAAAATACTTAATAGAAAGACCACTGTTGCTAACAAATAATTTATGCTACACAGGAGTAAAGAACATATAATTATCATGAATACAGATGCAATTTCCTTTGGCAAAAAATCCACTAAATATCTGTTAACAGTTTGTAAATCTTCATTTACTCTGACATCTATCTCACCGGAATCCTTTACTTCTACTTTACCTTTTATAATATCATCAACATAGTTTTCTTGTAATTTCTGCAAATTTTCAACTTTACTATTTTGATAAACAAGATTAATCACTTTAATCAAAATAGTACAAATCGCAATACAGAAAATACAATAAATATAGATTTGACTAAAACCTTTATGTCCATCAATGACATTTTGCAATGATTTCGAAATTAGATAAGAACAAGAAAGCCCTGCAGAAAAAAATACAAATTCGTTTAATATACCAATTACAGTTAAATACTTACTTTTTCCAAACATGTTAATACCTTAAGTAAAGATAGCAGAATATTAAAATTACGCTCTTTTTGCTTCACTTTGTGTTATAGGCACATTATAGATATTTTGCGGCAAATTAAGTCTATTAAGTAAAGCCAATGCAAAAGACCTATGTGGATCAGCAGTGCCACTTTCTATCTTGGATAACGTTGAAACAGCACATAGTCCTTCACAAAGTGTTTCCTGCCTGATATGCATTCTTTTTCGATTTTTTTTATTATTGAGCCAAAACAGTGTTGCAACATTTCTATAATTCCCAGATTATCAATAAAAACAGTTCCTTAAGACTCAAGAAAATTTGCTATAAATATCAAAGCAATCTTATAATTATGGCTTTAAGAAAACTTTTTTTATTGCACTAAAATTAAACTTTATGAGTTCGTCAAAATCAGATACACCGGCGACGATATCGATGATCGGTTTTGCACAGATATCTCTGATAGCCGTGCTTCCAACATGCTGTGCATCGATCAAAACATTTTGAAGTATATTTTGAAGTTTTGCAATGGTTTCTGCCGCAATTGTTTTCCACTCACTATCATGAGGTTCAACAAACACTATGCCACGACGCAATCCCAGACTCATAAATGCTTCCCTTATTCATCAACAGATTTAAAGGTGCCAAATATGGAGGTTGCCTATTTTTCTGCGTGACAGCTAATCTCTAAAAATTGTCCGAACGTTCTAGCTTTATCAAAAATAAGGTCTTCTCGTTCACCTTCGCAAAATAATGGAATTCCCTCTCCAAGAATTACTGGCGCAATATTTAGTATGTATTCATCTATGAGGTTTTTCTTTCTGACTAAATCAATAATTTGGCTTCCCCCAACAATCCAAATCTTCTTTCCCTCCTTTTTTAGTCCTGCAATAAGTTCTTCCGGACTTTTAGAAGTAAATTTCACATGCTTTGTATCATCAATCGCTCGGGTGGTATAAACATAACATTCTTTACCACTGTAAGGAAATTTGCCATTCTCCTGTTCCATAATCCAATCATAAGTTCGTCTTCCCATGATGATTGTTTCCACCGTGTCATAAAATTCACCAAAACCATTATCTCCACTTCCTTGAGTGTTTAATAGCCATTCCAATGAATCATCCTTGGTCGCAATATAACCATCAAGACTAATTCCAATATATAAAACAACTTTTCTTTTGCTCATATCTGTATCCAAGCCTTTCTTTATTTAATATTTTTAAATTATCTTAAACTTTTTAAGTTGTCAAGGTAAGCGTAACGCCCCATTAATATTTTTTTAGGTATTTATCTGTAGTTAGATTTTCACGGCCAATGCCAATAGGGTTTGAGAGAGAAAGTTACACCCGTACGTAAAATACGGGTGTTTAAGAATCTATATTCATGTTATTGGAGCTTTATTTGGTATGCGCAGTCGGTTTGACGCTTATTTTTTATTTTCCGCCAAATACTTTGAATCCTTTGAATTTTCCCTTTTGTGATGATTTTCCATCATCACTCTCTTCAGGAGAATCTGAGGTCTCAACCTTAAATTCCAAATCTGTCTTCTTATCTACATAGCTATCCTTATAGATATCAAGACCTTTATCAAGTACATTCAATCCATAGTTAAAGGCAGTTATAACTTCCTGATCATCAAATCCTTTTTCCATAAGATCCTGCAATGTATCAAAAATCTGATTATAGGCTTTGTTAAGGGAAGCGTAACCCTCTATATATTCTTCTCTTGTCATAACAATATTATATATACATTAGAGCCAGATTATCAATATCCAGACTCAAACAACTCTGAAAGTAACATTCCCCATTTGGAGTCTTTACCAAAAGATGTGGACCTTCTATAGTCGGATTCGTAGAATCTCATCACAGAATAATTGGACCGACGTAAATCATCAAAGCTAATACGAGCACTACAAATAGGTAACCCATAATAGTTTTGTCTATCATTGAGACTTGGATATAAGCCTTCTACAGAGCCTGATATGCAAAAAGCCCGCCAACTGGATACAATACAGTCATCAAGGGCATCTTTTAGCTGTTCACAGACTTCCTTGATCTCTGATTCCATTTTCATATCTGAATAACTATTTGATGAATACATATCGCATAGATATCCCATGTCAATGAGTATATTGTATGTTCCGTAATACCACAGACTCTTTACACTGCCAATACTTTGTTGTTCTTCTACCAACTTTGGACATAGAAAACCTAAATTTGTCTCATTTACGGCAAGATTTCTAAGCTCCTTAGATTCATCACTTATTATCGTATCTACAAAAATGTCTATTTTCTCACGTAAACTTGACACTTTATCAGTCCTATACGCAGAAAGAGTTGGTGATAAGTCGCAACCTTCATCATAGGGACTACAACCACGTCCCCCATTGTTTTTCCCTTCTAAGTAGTTGTTATACGCACTTTTACTGTAATAATGGGCATACTCTTCTACGATCTTAGAGCAGAACTCTTCACGTGAATCAGACTTCATAAAGCCATTTCCTAGAATATTTATATAAGGAAATCCATATCCCGGAATACTATTAGGAGATGCCACAAGATAAGAAGTACACTTCCTAAACTCATATAAAGTCTCTACAGTGCCATAAAGGCATGCATCAAACATAAGGATATCCAAAGGCTTTCCCCATCCATCAAGTATTGCCTTACTTATCTTGTTAGTATCAAGCCAGGACACTTTATATATATTGTCTGCAGGTGAATGATTATCCATGCACACTAAGCGCCCAGAGGATTCATTCAACTTTGGTGAATCCGTAAAGGAAAACGGTCCCTGCCCATGATCGCTCATCAAAAGTACAGAAACAGATGGATTATATCTAGAAGCGGCAAACGACAGGAATGAGGTCAATGTAGCGGGACTTCCCATGTTTACTTCAAAGGTTCCCTGCTTTTCATCTATTCCAAACCAGTCCAAGGCCTTATATGTAATATCACGAGTCGAAGAAGATATATACCGGTCCGAATACTCAGGATTATAATATCGCTCTCCCAGTTCATACAAAGCTGACTCCGGATGATAATAAACCAGATTGCTTCTATCCTCCCACTCGTATGAAGAATTATCCTCTTTGTTTATCCCATCCCACAGGACAAGAATCTTTACTGAACTTTCCGGATGCTTTCTGTTATGGAAATATAATCCATATTCACACTGGAGCAGATTGTCAAATAGATAATCATTAAGATTATTATCTCCATCCAGATACAGCATGAAAAGGTAATCACAATCTACCTTGGACTCATCCCAAATCCTGGAATCTTTTTCCAGACTATCAGGGCCCATAAATAAAGAGCAACTTCCCAAAAAAACAACAGCTATTCCAACCAATAAAACTTTTATAATATATCCAGCTTTTTTCATCTTACATTTTAACTTACTACATTCTTAAAAATTCTTTTTTAATCGGATTCCGATAAAACCTTCAAGGCCTAGCTTTAACTGAAAGTTTCCTCTGGCATTATCCATCCAGATAACGGAACCTCCTAAAGACAGGATCTTACCATTGACAGCAAAACCTGATTTGAAGTTCTGCAGCGCAACTCGATTAGATGATTTCTCAACATCTTTTGATTTATGGGTTTCCACATATCTATTTTTGTGTGCAAATCTCTTGAAATCATATACAAAAGGATAAATAACAAGATGATTATCCCAAAAACCTATTGAAGGTCCTGCTGTAAAATCAAATCCCAAAGGATACAATACATCAATTTTACAGTAATCTATCACCGAAACTGAGTAGTATAGCCACTGAACAGATCCACCTACAAAAGCGCCCCCACTGATATCAAAAGTTCCCTCTTCAAATATGGAATGCAGATATTCAACTTTTCCGCCGATTCCCCACCCCATAACATCAGTGGCTTCCCCGTATGCAGAAATATCATCAAATACATAACTTATCTCTGCAGGGATACAAAGTGACAGCTGGGATCTATCAGGGAAGAAACTATAACAATATAAGAATACTGAAGAAAATACTAAAAAACACTTTAAAAATAACTTTTTATAAATATACATGATACTATTGTAACACACTTTGTCGAATTTGTTCTACATCAATAGTATATATATTTTTTGAATTCTGATCTTTCTGATAGACTATAAGGGGGCTTTCTATTCTTATGCCGTTTTTTGCAAAAGGTCGGATTTCTACAAGAACAAGATTTGCCTCTTTATCAGCTGATGGATAGACAAGTTGCATACGTTTGACAGCACTTCTATATTTACTGCAGATGCAGAATATTTCTTGCAAACGCTCTGCCCTATGTATCATATAAAAAGCTCCGTTCCCTTTGAGGACAGAGAGAGCTGAAGATATTACATCGTCAAGGCTACACAGCACCTCGTGACGGGCAATCTCAAGCTCCCGGCATATGTTCCCACAACCAGAGAGACAATCATAGTATGGAGGATTTGAGACAACAACATCAGCATAATTTGCCCCAAAAATTGATTTGCAATCCTTGATGTCACCTTTTATAACAGAGATTGCATTACTAGCTCCACTTAGCCTGACAGACTCTTCTGCCAGTTCCACTGCGGAATCCTGGATTTCAAGGGCTTTAAATATGTGTCCTTTTTTGTTGGCATAAAGCAATAGTGGAATGATACCATTACCTGTTCCAAGATCTATTACGGTATCAGTCCTCTTTGCCTTTGTAAAATTTGCAAGTAGCAGTGCATCTATTCCGAATTTAAATGCACTTTCATCCTGAAGGACTTTCACTCCTTTTCCAACAGAGCATTCAGTTATAATCATAATTTTTCAAGAAGCGCCTGGCATCCTGTCCTGACATCATTGTACGTCGTATGGAAATCACCTGTATACCATGGATCTGCTATATCCTTTGAAGAACCAGCATATTCCATAAGCTTATGAACTTTACCCATGGGATCTTTTTTTATTATACGCATAATATTCCGAATATTATAACTGTCCATACCTATTATATAATCGTATCTGTCATAATCTTCTTCAGTCATCTGTGAGGCCTTATGCGGATAAATAGGGATACCTACAGAATTAAGCATATTCACGGTACCACGATGAGGAGGGTTTCCTATTTCTTCAGTACTTGTAGCCTTAGAGTCAACTTTTACTTCAAATCCTTTATCACAAGTTTCAAGAAGGTATTTCATAACAAATTCAGCCATAGGAGAACGGCATATATTCCCATGACATACAAAGAGTATTTTAATCATAGAAGGCATTATATCCTATTTGGATATCAAGTAAAAGTAAAATCTGAACTGCATAAATAAAAAAACCAGTGTAACTAAGTACACTGGTCCTATTTTTAATACCCAAAAAAATCAGCAAGGGCTTTCATATCAATATTATCCGCACTCTTGAAACCAAGGAAACGATCCATTTCAGAGTAGTTAACCATATACCGCTTGAGAGTATTAAGCATAATCGAACTTAACTCATCAGATAGGTTAAACCTCTTAGCCTGCTGTTCTACAGTAGAAATCGCTTCAATTGCAGTAAGTCCTTCCCTATAACTGGTCCAGTCACACAACATTTCAATGATATCAAGCAAATCCATCTCACTTATCCATCCGTCATAATGCTCCGGATGATGAGGATTATTTTCATAATGATGGCGGAAAACATATTCATATCGCTTGATTTTATCAAAGTATTCCGGAGAGCCATATGGATAACGAGGTTCCTTATCCATGCGAATAAACCCCTGCAGCTCTGGATACTCAAGCTTTGACTTATCATGATTTTCAGCTCGTTTTCTGAGCTGCTCTATAAGTCCTTCCATTTTGGAAGTAACCCGTTCAATATGGGCCTTTATATCTTTTTCCGTCTTTGTTTCTTCCAATGGCACAATTAAAGACTTATCATCATTATTCTTATACAAAAGATCAAACCTTCTTATCTCAGATATGTAATCGTAAGATGCAAAAAAATAGCCAGATGACCCTAAATATATAGCTATTTTTAAGTTTAGACAAGAGATTTTAGAAAAAAAAGTTTGATTTATCCTTATATAGGATTTATAATTATTTGATATCATGAAAAGGTTTTGCACATATCTGGCAGGTATAATCTTGACCATAGCTTTACTATACATATGTTCTTGTACTGCCCAAAAAAAAGAATCTGTATCAGAGCCACATATTATTCTAGGATTTAGCCAGATTGGAAACGAGAGTTCATGGCGCATATATAATTCTGCATCCATCATACAAGCAGCAGAAAAAAGTGGGATTCAGCTTATATTCAGTGAGGCTCAGCAAAAGCAGGAAAACCAAATAAAGGCTATACGGAGCTTTATTGTCTATCAGGTTGATGTTATAGCATTTGTCCCTATTGTTGAGGACGGCTGGGATTCTGTCCTCAAAGAAGCAAAAGATGCGGGGATCCCGGTAATCATTGTCGACAGAAAAATCAAAACAAGCGATGATAGCCTTTATGCAGGATATATTGGAGAAGATACACTGGAAGAAGGCAGACGTGCTGCCAGGTTTATTCTTGACAAATATAAGGATCAGGACGGACATTTCAACATTCTGGAACTATATGGAACAATCAATTCCAGTGCAGCTAAAGAGAGAGCTGAAGGATTCCGTGAGATTATTGGTAAAGACAAACGGTTTGACATAATCTACAGTGAATCAGGAGATTTTCTCAGATCAAGGGGTAAAGAAATCATCTCCCAGATCATAGCCTATAATTCAGGTTTTACAATCGGTGATAAAAAGATAGACATAATATTTTCACATAATGATGCGATGACCCTGGGAGCTGTAGAAAGTCTGGAAGAGAATCAAATAATGGCAGGAGAAGATGTTGTTATTGTATCCATTGATGGCGAGCAACAAGCTGTAAATGCACTAAAAGATGGTAAAATAAACTGTGTCATAGAATGCAAACCTGATTTTGGCGATGAACTTATGGAGCTAGTCAAGACAGTCAGTATGGGAAAAGAAATTCCTGAAATAACATTCATCAATGGTTCTGTTTTTACAGAAAATGACAATCTGTATATACTACCATCCAGAGGATATTAATAATATTATTATATGATTATAAAACATTTAAAAACAAAAAGCTTAAAAAAAAGAATACAACGATCATATCTCGTAATCATAGCCATAATGGTTATTCCAACAGTGTATTCTGTAATCGTATCAAATATACATAGCAAACGCTACGATGACATAATAACAAATGTAAGCAAAGCAAAGCATATAAACGAAATTGCCTCCAGCAAAATTCCAGAAGAGATATGGAACATTGTTGCAGGACGTCTCTCTTTTACAAAAGGTCGGCAATATAAATACATAACAGAACTTATTGACGGTATTGATGAAATGCTAGTCACAACGGAAAGTTCAGAGAACAGACAGAAACTTCAGGTTGCAAAACGCACATGTCAGACTCTTACACATAATGTCGATGAATTAGGAAATCTTATACAGAATAACTCCTCTGTAAAACAGAACATGGAGAAGATGGAAGACATAAGAAGCATAACATCATTACTGTCAGATATTCTGCAGGATTTTATAATTGCAGAAATAGAAAGTGCCAGTGAAACTAATAAAAAAATCAAGAGTGCCAATGTTATTCTGACAGTGATACAATTTACAATCACTCTTTCGAGTATTCTTGTAGCATTATACGGCTTTATAAGTACTATAAAAGCCATACAGAAGCCTATCAAAGATATGGAATCTCTATCCACCAAAATTGCCCAAGGAGATTTTGAAGCCAAGATAGAAGAAACACAAGTTGAAGAATTGAAACAACTTTCAGCAAATCTAAATGCATTAGGTACAAAGATTCAAAATCTCATGGAACAAAACACCCGGAAGCAGAAAAATTTACAAAAAGCTGAACTTAAACTTTTACAAGCTCAAATTACACCGCACTTTCTATATAACACTTTTGATACGATTATATGGTTGGCAGAAGAAGACGAAAATGAAGAAGTCATAAAGATAACAAAGGCATTTTCTGACTATCTAAGAACAACTCTAAGTAAAGGTCACGAGTGGATAACTATAGAGCAAGAAGTCAATCATGTTGCAAACTATCTCACTATCCAAAAGGTAAGATATGGCAGTATCCTTAACTACTCCATAGACTTTGACTCAGAAGTCAAAGATTTTTTTGTACTTAAATTAAGTCTTCAACCCTTAATAGAAAATGCTATTTATCACGGTATAAAGAATAAACGAGGAAGAGGTAATATATCAGTAAAAGTTCATTACGCAGACGCGGCAAAGAATTATATTACATTTGAAGTAAAAGATGATGGTATAGGATTTTCAGAAGAAAAGCTGAAACAAGTTCAAAGTGAGCTGAATGATTGTACAGACAGTGAAGATCTTAAGTACATATATGGGCTTTACAATGTTAACAAACGCTTAAAACTTTACTTCAATGAGAGCTCCAACGGATTAAATATTGAGAGCACTTATGGACAAGGAACACTGATATATTTTACTAT
The DNA here is from genome assembly GCA_045616545.1 of Treponema sp. GTDB lineage: Bacteria > Spirochaetota > Spirochaetia > Treponematales > Treponemataceae > Treponema_D. The sequence goes on from JAZLGX010000001.1 coordinate 9,958, forward strand.
ACCTTGTACATTGAAAAAGGGAGAAAGTTATGTATAGTGTTTTTTTAGTCGATGATGAGCACATTGTCCTTGATGGAATAAGAAACAGAATAGACTGGGACAATGAAGGCTTTTCCTTTGCAGGAGAAGCATCTGATGGAGAACTTGCATATTCCATGATACAGGAAGTCAAACCAGACATTCTTATCACAGACATAAAAATGCCCTTTATGGATGGACTTACTCTGGCACGAATGGTAAAAAAGATACAGCCATGGATAAGGATCATCATTCTGTCAGGTCACGATGAATTCGATTTTGCAAAGGAAGCTATAACTATAGGTGTAGATGACTACATACTAAAGCCCTTTACCCATGACCAAATAGTTTCAAGTCTCAATAAGACTGCAACAAACTTGGATAAGATCAAAAAGCAGGCGCAAGACATCAACAGGCTCAAAACAGAGCTGGAATCAAATCAGGTACTTGTCAGAAATAAATTTCTCTCAGATCTTGTACTAGGAAATCTTGATACGGCCAGTGTTGTGGAAACATCCAACTCCCTAGCTATACCCTTAACTTCCCGTTTTTACAAAGTCATAATAAGTGAACTACATCCCCAGAAAGATGATTCAATGATTCTAAAAACCATACAATCAAGAATAAATTCATTCATATCAAATTTTGATGATGCGATATGTTTTTTTATAGCCCCTGAACGTTTTGTTTCCATATTAAAAAGTCAAAATGATAAAGAAATAGAAGATAATTCCTTCAGTTATGCAGAAGCAGTAGAACATCTTGTGATACAAAATCTTGACTGTACAGTTATCTCTGCCATAGGAAAGACAGTTGAACATAAAGTCCATATAACATCTTCTTACTTTGATGCTGATCATGTACTTGTAAAAACAAAGTATTGGAACAAAAGCAGGATTTTAAGTTCTGATGATATAAGAGAATTCAACCAGAGTTCCCTGCTATTACAAGAAAACGATCCACTTGTTGACAAATTGAAATATGCCAATATAAATGAAATAGATTCCATAGCAAATCAATATCTAAAGATGATAGGTGAAACAGATGAACAATTTTCGATAATTGCATCATATCTTTTTGTTGATATCATAATGGCAGCATCTAAACTTGCAGAAGACCTTGGAGGAAACATTAAAGATATAATGCCAGAAGTCTTATCTAGAAGTTATATAGATAATTCAGTGGTATCAGAGGATACTTTCATAGCAGAAGTCAAGAAAGTGCTGTCAATAATATTAAAATACAGGGATTCTAAACTTGATAACAGATATGTAGAAGTCATACTAGGAGCAAAAGAGTATATCAATAAAAATTACGCAAGTCAGGATACCAGTCTCAAGACTGTGGCAAATCATGTTCATCTAAGTCCAAATCATTTCAGTACAATATTCTCTCAAGAATGTCAAATTACATTTATAGAATATCTTACTAATGTTCGTATAGATGAAGCAAAAAAAAAGCTCCTAAATACTACAAAAAAAAGTGCAGATATAGCTTATGAATGTGGCTTTAGTGACCCACACTATTTCAGTTATATATTCAAGAAGACAACGGGATTAAGCCCGAGGGAATATAAAAATAGATTCACAAAATAAAAAAAGCTGTCCGAACAATATCGGACAGTTTTTTTTATTACCCCATCTATTATTTTGACTTCTTGCTCTTAACAATAGCAAAGATACTCTGCAGCACAATGAAGAAACAAAGGATTGATGAAAGAACTATTTTATTCCACCAGGACGATAGAGTTCCTTGACATCTAATCAAAGTCTCAATTGTAGCCTTAATAAGCACACCAAAGAATGTACCAACAATAGTACCTACCCCACCTGTCAACAACGTACCGCCGATAACAGCAGAAGCAATCGCATCCATCTCAAATCCCTTAGCCTGCTCAACAAACCCCGAAGTTGTGTTAAGACAGAATACAAGACCCGCAAGAGCAGAAAGGAATCCTTCAAGAACATATGCAAAAAATTTAGTTCGGTTGACATTGATACCCATCAAAAGAGCAGACTGTTCACTTCCTCCTATAGCAAATAGGTTACGCCCAAACCTTGTATATTTAAGTATATACCAGATTGCAATCATGGTTACAATAGCAATTATTACACTCGGATGTATAAACGGATTAATTACCTTACCAGCTCTATTTACATATCCACCAAAAGGAATGACAAGTTTCTTTTCAGCAAAGGCAAGGAAGCCTTCATTTGCCTTAATTGAAATCTGATCGGAACTAATAATAGCTGCAACACCTCTGCAGAAGAACAACCCTGCAAGTGTGACAATGAATGGCTGCAACTTCATATAGGAAATAAGCCATCCCTGCATTGCTCCAAAAAGGATTCCTATTACAAGTACTAGAACAATGGCAATTCCACTTGGCATACCTAAACGTTCCATACCATAAGAAAGGAACATACACACAAAACATACCATTGAACCAACAGAAATATCGATACCGCCAGTAATCATTACAACAGTAAGACCGCTTGCAGCAACCATAAGACCTGCATTATCAATAAGCATGTTCATAAAAGTCTGGGTACGGGCAAATCCCTGTCCATGATAGACAATACAACCAGTAATATACATCAGAAGAAATAAACCTATTGTAACAAACAGCAGGTAATTACTACTATCTATACTCTTCTTTGCCCTTTTTTTATTTTCAGTTAAAACTGTTTTTGTTTCACTCATTTTTAACTCCTTAAGCAGCTGCTACAGCATTCTTTTTATTCTTTGCATTGTTGATAAGCTGCTTAAATGCAGGTGACTGGAACAATACAATAAGAATTACTACAATAGCTTTATATACTGGAAGCTGATTTGCAGGAACACCAATAGTATACAGACTTGTTGTAAGAGCCTGGATTGTAATAGCACCAATTACACTACCAAAGATATTAAACTTACCTCCGGCAAGGCTATTACCACCAAGGGCAACAGCAAGGATGGCATCCATCTCAAGGTTCAATCCAATATTATTTGCATCTGAAGAATAAATACGACTTGAAGCAATAAGTCCTGCTACACCACTACTTAATCCACAGTATACATAACATGCAAACATTACAAGCACAGAGTTTATACCGACAAGACGTGCCGCTTTAGGGTTAATACCAACAGTTTTGATATATGTTCCCATTGCAGTGAATCTTAGAATTGCCCACGTAAGAAGAACAAACCCTGCTGCAATAAATATAGGAGTTGGAACAATACATCCTGGAATAAATCCACCTACATTGCGGAATCCGTTCATACGTACATAAAGGATTACTCCTGTGGCCTTACCTACAATGGCACCATCTTTAATGATATCACGACTGCTTATAAGCTGAGCAATACCTCGACCTGCAGTAAACAGAATCAAAGTGGCAACCATTGGCTGAATGTTCAGCTTTGCAACAAGAAAACCATTAAATGCACCACAAGCAATACTGCCAAGGAGTCCTATGAGAACAGCCAGAAAAGGAATCATTGTATAATAATCATAGTTTTCTCCAAGACAACGCACGATAAGTGCACCACTTATTGCCATTACAGATCCTACAGAAATATCAGTTCCTTTGGAGGAAGCAACAACCAAAGTCATTCCCATGGCAAGAATTACAAGCTCACTGGAACGATTAAGAATATCAATAATAGATCCATAAAGAACATTGTTATTTATCTTTATAGAAAAAAAGTTGACATCATACTTAATTTTTGTAACTATGGCACTCAAAATTACAACAAATACCAAGGCAATGATTGGAAGAGCAAACTGACTCTTTATCATTCTTTTGTAAAAAGGTACTTTATCTTTCGTTAATTCTTTACTCATTATTTGTTTTCTCCTGCAATAGCAGCCATAACATCCTGCTGGGTAAGATTATCATTAACCAGCTCATCAACCTTCTTATTGTCGCGAAGAACACAAAGCCTATTTACAGTGCGTAACATTTCATCAATTTCGGAACTGATAAACATTACGGTCATACCTTCTTTAGCAAGTTCTACAACAAGCTTCTGGATCTCAGTTTTTGTTCCGACATCAATACCTCTTGTCGGTTCATCAAGGATAAGGAATTCTGGATTAGTAACAAGCCATCGTCCTATGATAACTTTCTGCTGATTACCACCAGACAAAGCCTTTATAGGTGTTTCTGTACTAGGTGTCTTTATACTTAGAGCCTTGATATATTTCTCTGTAAGCTCAATTTGCTTTGCCATTGGCATAAGCTTGAATACACCAGTCTTAGCCTGAAGTGCTATCATCATATTTTCTCTTATAGATAGATCTGCAATGATACTCTCAGCTTTTCTATCTTCAGGAAGATAAGCCATACCACGTTTTATGGAATCAAGAGGTGATTTTGCCTTCAGGATTTCTCCATTAAAGTAAAGTTCTCCTTTATCAGGTCTGTCGGCTCCATACAGAGACCTTGCAAGTTCTGAACGACCAGATCCTAAAAGACCTGTGAGACCTATAACCTCTCCCTTATGTATAGTTAATTCAAATGGTTTTATTGTGCCTGTATGAGAAAGACCTACAGCCTTTATTACGACAGGTTCCTTTGATTCCTCTTCCTGAGATTTCTCTGTATTACGGATTGATGCGAGCTCATCAAATTCATGTCCCAGCATGGTTGCAACAAGCTTTGCTCTTGGTAAATCTGCGATAGGATACTCTCCTTCAAGCTCACCATTACGCAATACTGTAATTCTGTCACAAACCTCGTAAACTTGTTCCAGAAAGTGAGTAACAAATATAATTCCAACCCCATCAGCTTTCAATGCCTTCATTACATTGAAGAGGTTTTCTACTTCATGATCATCGAGAGAACTTGTAGGTTCATCAAGGATAAGAACCTTACAATCAAAATGAATTGCACGAGCAATAGCAATCATCTGCTGTATAGCAACAGAATAATCACCAAGTGTTTTAGTAACATCTATATTTTCAAGGCCAACATAATGAAGAATTTCTCTGGCCTGATTATTCATCTTCTTCCAGTCAATAGCTTTTATTTTATTGAGAGGTTCGTGTCCAGCAAAAATATTTTCAGCAACAGAAATATTTGGACACAAATTGACTTCCTGGAATACAGTACTTATTCCATTTATCTGTGCTTCTTGTGGCGAATGATTATTAATCTGCTTTCCATCGAGATAGATATCACCACTATCTCTTGTATGAACACCGTTCAGTACTTTGATAAGAGTACTCTTTCCTGCACCGTTTTCACCCATCAAGGCATGTATTTCTCCTCTGCGGAGAGTAAAATCAACATGCTGCAGAGCCTTAACACCTGGAAAGGTCATTGTTATGTTTTTCATTGAAAGTAAAACATCATTTTCCATTGTTTAACATCCTAAGTTTTTTCAATAAAAGACAGAACAATATGTCAGACTTATAATCTTTCATATTGTTCTGCAACAGACATCAGCTAAATAAATTAGTACTTACGAGTTGGGAGCATTTCAGCAGCGTTTGCTTCGTCAAATACACCTTCGTTTACATACATAATCTTATCAACAGACTTACCAGCTCTAAGATCCTGGATGATTTCTGCAACACGTGGACCATGGAGTGGGTTACATTCTACAGCACAGTTAATTTCACCATTAATCATTCTGTTGAAAGTTTCATGTACAGCATCAAAACAGATAACGATTACATCTTTACCTGGAACTTTACCAGCAGCCTTAAGAGCATCAATTGCACCCCAAGCCATGTTATCATTTTCTGCAAATACAACATCAATTTTGCTCTGTGACTTAAGAATAGATTCCATTACTTCCTGTCCACCAGACTGAGTGAAATCACCAGACTGCTGAGCAACAAGATGCCACTTGTCATGAGCATCGATACCTTCTGTAATACCCTGTGTACGTCCAATCTGAGCAGAAGAACCGATTGTTCCCTGGAGATCTACAATGTTAAGATCTTCATTATCGCGTCCAATCTTCTTGAGATAGCTATCCAACCATACTACAGAATCGCGTCCTTCCTTCAAGAAGTTTCCACCTACCCAACAAAGATAAAGACTTGGGTCACTAACATCCATCTGGCGGTCAGACAAGATAACAGGAATACCTGCATCTTTTGCTTCTTTAAGAACTGTTTCCCAACCTGTTTCTACAGCTGGAGCTACTACGATGTAGTCTACATCCTGCTGGATAAAGTTACGGATAGCCTTAATCTGATTTTCCTGCTTCTGCTGAGCATCATCAAAAATAAGTTTGTATCCATTAGCTTCAGTAAATGTACTCTTGAATGATTCTGTATTAGCAAGACGCCAGTCTGATTCTGCTCCAACCTGAGCATAACCTACAGTAATAACCTTTTTACCTTCATCAGCCTTAGCAGCTGGTGCAGCAGCCTCCTTCTTTGAACATCCAGTAAGAGCCATAGCTCCCATAAGAATAGCACTAGTTACAGCAGCAACCTTCTTCATATAAAATAATCCTCCACGAATATATGATATTCTAAGGATACTCCCAGATCATATATCCGTAAATGAGAATTTTTACGAATTTAGTTTGATTATTTTATGTTTTTTATTCCGATATTTTAGAGATTCAGGTGTTCTGTCATATAAAACACCTGAAAATGTATATTATTTTACGATTAAAAGTTTGTTTTTTTATTTTTTTTCTGCCAGTGATACATCAACCCTAGTTGCAATTATATTAATGTTCTTTTCATTGCAAATTCTTACGATATTCTTATACCCTTCCGTCTTTGCATCAAAAAGATTAGCAGATTCTATCCAAGTACAAAGTTTTATCATTAAACCATTATCCAATCCATCAAAGTAAACAAGAGGAACCGGATCTTTTAGGACATAATTGCATTGGGCAGGAATAGACTTAATTACATCCAAGGCATAATCAGGATCTGTCTCATAAGGAATTCTTATTTCATATACAAGACGTCTTATATTGAAATAACTGTAATTTGTCAGATTATTATTGATGATATCACTTGCAGGGATACGAATCATTTGATTATCAGCAGTATGAATGCGGATGCTCAATAAACCAATATTATCAACAGTACCACTGACGTCATTGACACTAATATAATCCCCTATTTTAATTGCTTTTTCGGTAATAACAAAAATGCCACTGAACATATTGCTTACTGTTGTCTGAGCCGCAAAACCAATAGCAAGACCTGCAATACCAGCTGCCCCCCAAACAGCACTAAGATCAATACCCAATAACCCAAGAATGTACATTCCCATAATAACATAAAAGATATAACTTATTGCCCGGCTAATCAAAAAAGACGCATTTTTATCCAGCTTTTTCGTAGCCCTTGAATCCAATGCTTTTTTGATCATCTTGTACACAGAGTAGAACACAATAAGACTTATCAACGAAATTATTAATCGAGATACATTGTGAGGAGTCAATAATGACTTTACCTCCTCAATATGAAACATTCTTTTTGCTTCACTAAGAACATCACTAGCTGTACCATTATCCATAATTTTCCTCCGTCAAAAGTTCCATGCCAACATCGGCATCATAGAAAGAAACATCTCGCCTACAGATAATGTACACTATATCAAATATAAAAAAAAGACCGGATGTATGATAGGAGTATACACCCGGTCAGAGAAACCGGCAGCGCTAAAAAAATGGAGGAGCGTCTGCCGAAGGAGTATTGCATTAGATTGCATTAAAAAAGGAGGTAAAGCAATCAATGAAAAGAATCAGACTTGACTTTTGTCAACTCTATCCTAAATTATACTCAATATTTTCATAAAAACAACTTTTATCATAAAAAAAGCATCTTTTTTTATGATAAAAGTTATAAAATCGTAATATAAAACTATATCTACTCAACAACAAAAGTATCGATCTGCTTTCCGATTGCTCCGATAGATTCATTCATATCACCAGAAGCATTAGTAAGTAAGGAACAGCTATCCTTGATAGCTTTCGTACTTGCCACAATTTCATTTGCTTCTTCGTTCAACCGGGCAGTGGAATCCTGTAAGAGGGATACTTCCTTAAGAATTGCTTTGCTACCAACAGCCATCTCCTGCGATGCATTACGAACTTCAGAAGTAGAATCTGTCATTGCACTCAAGGCAATCTTAATCTGTTCGGAACCTGCTTCCTGTTCCTGTATTGATGACTTTATAGAACGTACAAGCTTGTCAGTCTCCTCAATCTGAGCTGTAACAGCATTAAATGAAGCACTGGAAAGTTCAGATGCAGAAACAACACTACTGATACTATCCTTGATATTATTAAGCTGATCTCCGATAGTCTTTGACTGCTGACTTGAAGTTTCACTTAGTTTTCGGATTTCATCAGCAACAACACTAAAGCCTTTTCCAGCCTCTCCAGCATGAGCAGCTTCGATAGCAGCATTCATTGCAAGAAGGTTTGTCTGTTCTGCAATAGCTGCAATAGCCTGGTTTGCTTCCTGCAGCATTGAAGACTGCTGGTCAATTTCTTCGATACGTTCATTGACAGCTTCCTGTTTTGCAGAACCTTCCCTAGCCTGTTTACTCAAAGAGCCAAAGGATGAAGTCATAATCTCCATACTGCTGTTTACGTTCTTTATATTGGTAATCATTTGCTCTACTGCAGATGTAGCTTCTTCAACCTGTAAGCTCTGCCCTTCAATCATCTTTTCAAGAGATGTGATATTTGATGCAATCTCATTGATAGCACCTGCAGTTTCAGTTACACTTGATGTCTGACTTGTAATATGATCCTTTACCTGCTCTATATTATTTACGATAACACCAACAGAACCGTTTGTTTCTGCACTGCAGTTATCCAAGACAGAACCTGTACGGATAAGGACACCCTTTGAATTCTTTATGCCACCGACAAGAGTTTGCAATGATTCAAGGAATACGTTGAAACTCATGACAAGGTCTCCAATTTCATCACGAGAAGTAACTTCAACTCGTGTATTAAGATTAGCATTGCCAGCTTTAATACCTTCAGCTATGGCAACCATAGAATTCTTAGTATCTTTGAGAGACTTTAGCATTATTTTGCTTATCACCAAAGAAACAATAGCTCCTAATATTACTGCTACAATTTCCGCCATTGTAAGATTAAAGGCAAGGGTCTGTTTCATGGACTTTACAACAGCTTCTGTCTGAATAGCAGCAAGGAACCAGTTTCCGTCATTCATAGGTGTATAACTGGCATAGTATTCTGTTCCGCCATAATCAAATTCTTCATGACCCGTAATACCTTTTATCATATTACGTTCAACAGCAATAATTCCTTTAAATTCATCTTTACCTTCATGATCAAAATCACACTGTAGGGCCTCTTTGCCTTCATAATTATATCCAGCCATCTTCTGACCATTTTTATTTATAATAAAGGCTGTTCCATCATAATCCAAATCAACACTGTTAAGTATATCATTAAGATGCGATGCAGACGTAACTCCAGTCAAGATACCCGCAATTTTTCCATCATTCCCATAGATAGGAGCAGATACACAATTTACCATTTTAAGATCAATGCGGGCAAAAAGTACATCAGAGATATTAGACTTACCACTAATTGCCTGCTTAAAGAAATCTCTATCAGCAGCATTTGAAGTATGTCCAGTTGTACTTATTACATCTCCATTAGGATATCCTACTTGAAATCTCTCAAAACCAATACGAGATGCTTCCTTTGTAAGAACTTCCTTCTGAATATCCCAGTCCATACTTCTTATATCCGGTCTATTGGCAATATCCTCAACCTGCTTAATATAAGTCTGAATCTGCATATCTACAAGATTAGCTGCATCCCGAGTTCCTTTGTTTATTGTATTAAATGTCTCGCTATCTATAAGAGTACCAACATATACAACAACAAGGGTGCAGATTACACTTGTTATAAAGAAAATCAAAATAGAAAATACAACAACAAGTTTTGCACCAAAATTAAACCTAAGTTTCTGCATATTCATAAACCTCTATAAATATGATAAAACATTTATAAAGGATTTCAATGAACTATAACAGAAAGTAAACAAATTATTAGATTTTAGAGTTTATTTGCAAGTTTTTTATAACATTTGCGGCAAACACATTTATAATCTCTATCCCCTACGACAATATCAGTTTTTTTCTCCCCTGCCACATAATAGGAATAATTTCCGTGCTCACTACCACAGTTTTCACAAATTCCATTAAGTTTGATGATATTATCACAATACGGAAGAATATCTATTGTCTCACTAAAGAGGTAATTTTCCGATGTTGCAAGAAGTCCTGCAAAGTAAATATCGCAATGAGCATTATTGGTAAGAGTCGTACACAAAAGCTTGCAATTCTTAATCATAAAATATTCATCCACAGCGACAACTGCAAAACCATTTACAAGATCCTGTACAAGACTCTCCGTAAACTCATCTATTTCATATACATAACATTTTTTTACCAAAATATCAGCCTTAGGATCATTATGAACTATATAATCACGGGTATCCTTCTTGGGACGTACAAAAGCAACAGTTTTTTTTGCGTAAAGAGCACGTTCCACTTTGGACATGAGAGTCGTAGATTTTGACGAATACATTGGGCCACAAATAAGATTTATCATTGTATTTCCTTATATTATAAATTATTACTATTCAGATAAGAATGTAGTTGTATTTTTTCCGGCATCTTTAGACATATACAAAGCCCTATCCACAAGATTGATATTCCTTGTGATAGGATATTTTGCATTATACTGACATACACCAAGAGATATAGTAAACTTGCCTGTTGCTTCTACACAGTTTCTGATGCGCTCAGCCATAAGGACAGCATCATTATTACACAAGACATTCTCTGCAACAATAAGAATCTCTTCTCCTCCCCATCTTATCGCAAAGTCAACATTAACTCTTATATTAGACTGTATAATAGAAGAAAGATTCTTGAGAACATTATCTCCCTCGTTATGACCATAAACATCATTTATCCTTTTGAAGTCATCGATATCAATCATTATAAAATATACATCCGGATTCTTAAGATGTTCAAATTTTTCGTCTACTGTCATATGTGAAAAATAATTACGATTATAAAGTCCAGTTAGCTGATCTTGATTAGCCAGAATCACAAGTTTTTCCCTAGCATTCATATCAATATCAAAGAATTTATCAAAAAACAACTCGAGAATGTATTCAACGATGACAAAAGGAATGGTAATAAAAGCCATACTAAACAAATCTATATTTGCTTCATAACCAGGCTGATCCCTCATAAAACCAAATATAGGACCAAGATATTCAAGTCCCAGATATAAGACAACAGGATATAACGAATAGCAAGCAGTCCCTGGCAAAAAGAATCTTTTTGTAGTAGTTATACCAAAAACAAACAGATTAAAATTAAAAGCTATAACTCTGGATATAGTATTTGCCTTATAAGGCAATAAAGCCTGCTCAAAAACATTGACTACAAGAATAGTATAAAGAACTATATATCCAAGCGAAGACAACATTGTATATCGACCTTTATTCCAAAGTCTGCTATATACAAAAAGATATAATCCTGCAATACAAAACAAAAGAATTACAAATGTAAATACACAAAAAAACTGTTCAACAGTTACCTTATACTTTACAAGAAGAAAAATCGCATCCTGCAAAAAAATGGCAGCAAACTCTATTAGAGAAAAGAACGGCGCATACTTAAAGAATTTCTCATAAAAAGAGACTTTTTTGGAATGATAATTTTGTCGTACAGATGTCTTAGTTTGAGCCATAACCAGTTCTTTCCCCGATTTATGATATTTTACACATTTTAGAGATATTTAACAAGATTTAGACATAATAAAATCTGTCTCCCCAAAAGATAAGAACTGCAATACCTGATATAACGCCTACAAGCAGTGAAGTGACCAGAAACTGCCTCATATATCTGGCTTTATCAGGAGTCATCATATATGTAAAATCAATTAAAGCAAATTTTATAGCCATATATATGGCACATAGCCAGGAGCCAATGTGAATTCCCAGTACAGCAAAGAAAACGTGATCCATCAATCATACCCTAAAACAAACTACAAAATGAAACAATATGACTTAACTTAAATAATATAACCGAATTTTTCTTGTGACCACTTTTTGAATGAATATTTTAAATCAACTTATAAGAGAAGAGATTACACTATATTAAGTTTTTATCACAAAAACAAGTACTCCATGCAAAAAAACTTTATTAAAATCTCACATAATACCGGGTATGAACTTCATGAACTTTATATGTAAAACCTCATGTGGTACCGGGTATAAACCTCATGAACTTTATGGGTAAAACCTCACATGGTTCATAGGGTATACCTCATGAACTTTTAGGTATAAACCTCATGAACTATAAGTTTAAACCTCATGAACTATAGGTTCATAGTTAGTGAACTTTTACCCTTAAAGTACATGAACTCCGGAACAAAAGTTCAGCAGGTTTAACACAAAAGCTAATGAGCTTTCAAGACAAAAAAAGACGCCCCGACTTCCCAATTACAGCCGGAGCGCCAAATTATAGTCAATTATGAAGGGCTCTTCATAACAGCTTTACTTATTCAACAACCTTCTTCTTGAGGAGGCCAAGCATTACACAGGTAATTGCAGAACCGATAAGAAGAGCAACAAGGTAAGCTACTGGATGACCAACAACAGGGAATACAAAGATACCACCGTGAGGAGCCATCAAAGTACACTTGAATGCCATAGACAAGGCACCGGCAACTGCACTTCCTACTATACAAGATGGAAGAACACGTCCAGGATCACTTGCTGCAAAAGGAATTGCACCTTCTGTAATAAAGCTCAATCCCATTACAAAGTTTACAGGACCAGCCTTACGTTCTTCTGCAGTAAACTTATCCTTGAAGATAAGGGTTGCAGCAGCAATAGCAATCGGAGGACACATACCACCAATCATTACTGCAGCCATTATATCATAATGACCTTCTGCAAGCATACCTGTAGCAAATACATAAGCAGCCTTGTTTACAGGACCTCCCATATCTACAGCCATCATTCCACCAAGAATAAGACCAAGAACAACACCAGACACATTGTTGAGAGAATTAAGACCTGTATTTAGTGCAGAGTTTATAGCACCAACAAGTGGCTCAACAACAAATACCATTCCAAGACCTACGATGAAGATACCAAGAAGAGGATAAATCAATACACTCTTAAGACCATCAACACTCTTAGGAAGCTTAGCAAAACACTTCTTGAGCAGTAGGATTGTATATCCCGCCATAAAGCCGGCAACGATAGCACCAAGGAATCCTGATTTACCGCTTGAAGCAATAGCACCACCTACAAAACCAAGAGCAAGACCAGGCCTGTCAGCTATACTGAATGCAATAAAACCAGCAAGTACAGGAAGCATAAATCCAAAGGCTACACCACCAACCTTTCCTTTAATAAATTCAGACACTGGAGTAAGAGTACCAAAGTTACTCTTCATATCAAGAGGCAAATCATTAAGATTATAGCACAATCCATCAATAAGGAATGCCAGTGCAATAAGAATACCACCACCTACAACAAAAGGAAGCATATGGCTTACACCTGTCATAAGATGTTTATAGATATTACCGGCCCCACTCTTTACACTTGTGCTCTCAGTCTTTGTTTCTCCACTAGCTTTATATACAGGAGCATCACCATTAAGAGCTTTTGTCATAAGCTCATCACTTCTGGAAATACCATCACTTACACGCACCTGTATAACTTTCTTGCCATCAAATCGATCCATAGGAACATTCACATCGCAGGCAACAATAATAGCTCGAGCTGCAGCAATCTCTTCAGCGGTAAGCTCATTCTTTGTTCCAGAAGAACCGCGAGTCTCAATCTTAATTCCGACACCAGCTCTCGAAGCTGCTTTCTTAAGATTCTCTTCTGCCATATATGTGTGGGCGATACCTGTAGGACAAGCTGTAACAGCAAGAACAGGGAAGTTGCTTCCTGGAGCAATACCATTCTTTGCATCTTCCTTATCTTCAGCCTTGTCAATACAAGCAAAGAATTCTTCTACAGTAGTGACATTATATATGGAAGAAACAAACTCTTCATCGCACATAAGAACACTGAGCTTACTCAATACGTCCACATGTACATTATCCTTTGTATTTGGAGCAGCAATCAAGAAAATAAGCTTTACTTTTTCACCATCCAGAGAGTCATAATCTACACCATCTTTTAAAATCATAGCAGCAAGACCAGCTCTCTTTACACAGTCTCCTTTACAATGAGGAATGGCTACACCTTCACCAACTCCTGTAGTACACTCTCTTTCACGCTCCCAAACACCTTCCTTAAAAGCTACGGCATCACTAAGCTTTCCACTTTTGGCCATAAGAGCAACCATCTGATCAATAGCATCAGACTTGTCCTTAGCCTTTCCGTCAAGGCACACACTTACAGGATCAAGTAAATCTCTGATTCTCATTTTTAAGTCCCCCAATTAAAACTTATATATCCTTATAATAAAATCAACACTTTGTTAACAAAGCATCAATTCTGTCTCTTGTAGCAAGCTCCAGACTTGATGCACTGGCACTACCAGAACAGATTCCCATCTTGAGAGCCCTGTCATAGTCCCCAGACTCAAGATAACCTGCAATAAATCCGGCAACCATAGAATCCCCTGCTCCTACGGAGTTCACAAGTGTACACTCCGGAGCAGAAGATTTCTTGACATCTCCATTTTCCGTAACAAGTACAGCACCTTCTCCTGCCATGCTAACAAGTACATTGCGGGCTCCAAGCTCCTGCAGTTTCTTAGCATAGATGGCTACTTCATCTTTATCCTTAAGCTGTACTCCGAAAATCTCTCCAAGCTCATGATTGTTAGGTTTAATCAGGAAAGGATTATATTCCAGTGATTTCATAAGCAAATCACGAGTAGCATCCACAACATAAAGTACATTATGTCCCTTAAGGTACTTCATTATGTCGCTGTAAAAACTTTGAGGCAGACACTGTGGAATACTTCCGCTAAGGATAAGAATATCTTCAGAACCTAACTTGCTAAGCTTGGAGTAAAGGAGTTTTACATCATCATCAGAGATATCAGGTCCTGCTCCATTAATTTCTGTTTCTTCATTACTCCTGAGCTTGACATTGATACGGGAATTCCCTTTTGCAAGTTCAATAAAATCGCTACGGATACCTTTTTCCTTTATTCTCCGTACAATTTCCTGACCGGTAAAGCCTGCAACAAATCCCAGTGCAGTGTTATCTACATCAAGATTGTTAAGCACAATCGATACATTTATACCTTTACCGCCGGCCTTAAGTATTTCCCCTGTAGAGCGATTTACTTTCCCTGTAGCAAAATCTTCTACCGAGACTATATAATCCAAAGACGGATTGACAGTCAGTGTATAAATCATTGTTCACCTCCACCAACATTATTAACGTCTATTACATTTCTATATTCATTATAACATACATTGCTACCATCCAGATTGCAGGTAATAACAGTACAATCTGTAAACTCTGCAAAACTGACACAACTTATTTGACTGAATTTACTTGAGTCAGCAACAACATATTTTTCCGCAGTATGCTTCATGGACATATGTTTGACCATAGCTTCTGCCGTATCAGGAGTACTGTAGCCGGATCCGTAGCTCACAGCATTTGTACCCCAAAAACCTTTGGTAAAGTGATACTTATGCAGAGCAAGCAGAGCTTCTTCCCCGACTACAGCCTCTGTTGGCATCTTGATCTGACCACCAAGAATATATGTCATAAAGCCTCTTTCCCCAAGTTTCTTGGCATGAACAAAGGCATTAGTCACAAACATAGCTTTTGTAGCAGTAATATAATCAATCATAAGCTCTGTGGTAGTCCCCGCATCAAGATATACAAAATCATCATCAGTAATGAGAGATGCAGCATAACGAGCTATCTGAGCTTTATCATCATGATTAAATTCCTTACGAGTATTGACGCTTATATCCCTGTTGTCAAATACAACATTTCTTGCGATAGCACCGCCATAAACTTTCTGTATAAGACCTTTTTCGTTCAATTCAGAAAGATCACGTCTGATAGTCGATTCACTGGCTCCCAGTTCTTCCATGAGACGCTGTATAGTCATACTGTTATTCTTTACAACAAGATCGACAATACGACTCTGTCTTTCTTCACCCAGCATGATATGTGTCCTCCATCAAAAACGTCAAACTCTGTCACAATCTTTTATAAGTATAAAGGTACATTCTGTCAAAGTCAATCAAAATCTTTCATAATTTTATCAAAAATACTCAAATATCTTTACTAAAAGTATCCAGCCAGTCAGATTTAGTCAAAAGCATGAGATTTGCATCTTCCGTTGTATTCATTCTCGTCTGATAATCAAACTTTTTTACAAACTTAAATCCCATCTTTTCTTGAACATTCCGTGATTTTTGATTACGTATAAAGTGAGAACATACTATGAAATCAAGCTTTACATCATCAAAAAGATATTGAATGACACTTCTGACAGCCTCGCTCATAAGCCCGCGTCCCCAGTAATCCTTACTGAGCACATATCCTAATTCTCTTCCCTGTTTATCAGAGCTCTCAGGAAGAAGGCATTCATCATATTCCTCTATTCCAATAGAACCTATGGCCTTTCCATTATACTCGATGCAAAATACTTTCTTCTGACTGATAAACATATCAAGAATAGACTTGGATTCCTCCAGATTCTTGTGAGGATTCCATCCAGCCATCTGCCCTACACCATCAACTTTTGCATATTCATAAAAATCCTGTAAATCATTTTCCGTCCATGGTCTAAGTACAAGCCTGTCTGTTTTCAGTACGGTACAACTTATATCAATCTCTTTATTCATAAATAACCTCCAATAATTCTTGTTATTCCTACATTACAAAAATACATATACATGTTCAATAAAGATTTGATTTAAACTTTGCACTGCTGACTATATAATAAAGTCTTTTTTCCGGTATTTCTCAGGTTTCCTAATTTTTTTGATTTTTTATCCTATAATGATATAAGGGATCCCTTATAAGATTTTATCCAAGGCGATTATAATAGCTAAAAAAAGTATTCTGCAACGATGCATCAGGCAACCTAATTGCATTAAATCCTGATCTATGCATAGGATATGGAGAATGCGTCAAAGCTTGTGCCCATCAAGCTAGAATCGGTGTTGATGACTCACATGAGTTCTTTGAAGACATAAAGACTACACCTATGGTAGCCATAGTTACACCTGCAATCGTAGTATCCTTTAAGGGAAAAGAACTGGAACTTAACGGCTGGCTGAAAAGCATTGGTATCAAAGCTGTTTTTGACGTAAACTTTGGAGCCGAACTTACAACCAAAAGCTATGTAGAGCATATCAAAAAAACAATCCTGACTGCGTAATCTCACAACCATGTCCTTGTACGATATATAAAAATCTATCGTCCACAACTTATCAAGTATCTGGCACCAGCAGACAGTCCAATGGGACATACAATGAAAATGATCCGTAAATATTATCCACAATACAATAACTGCAGGATTTACGTAATAAGCCCATGCTATGCCAAGACAAATGAATTTGAGGAAACTCTCGGAGACTACAATGTAACCAGAAGGTCTCCTTGAAACTGCAGAACGCTTTGTACCAGGCATAAGTGCATCTACACGTAAAATTGAAGGACATCCTGTTATTTTCAATTACAGAAACCTGTCAGCAAGCTTATTGACTGTCTCAACTATGAAAGTGGTTGCAATGATGGAACTGAGACAAACAATCACGAAATGTCCATTGATGATCTGGAAGCGTGTGTCAAACAGCACCGAAAAGAAAGAGAGGAAGAAAGAAAAAGCTTTATTCCAGAAACAGTCCATGCAGAAACTAAATGCTACAATCAACAAATATTGGGATAAAGATTTGTATGTCCGCACTTATACAGACAAGAGAGACAAAATCAAAGCCGTTGTTCATGAACCTTCAGAAGAAGATATACAGAAAATCTTCAAGGAAATGTACAAAGAAACACAATCTGATATCCTTGACTGTGGTGTCTGCGGATACGACAACTGCCGTACAATGGCCTCAACAAAAAGATAGAAGAAAGTTCCAGAGGCATGGCAGAGATAAGCAGTGTCATACAGAATGTTGCCTATCAGACAAATCTCCTTGCCATGAATGCAGCTATCGAGGCTGCCTATACAGGAGAAAGCGGAAAAGGATTTGCTGTGGTTGCAGATGAAATCCGTAAACTGGCAGAAAACTCTGGAACAGAAGCTAAGAAAATTTCTAATCTGCTGCGGGAAATCAAAGAACAAAATGAGGGTGGGAAGCAGCTTCTTGAAGCTTTGGACAAGATGAAGTCTCTCAACTATACAGTAAACCGTTCGGTAGAAAACCTGACCGAAGTAATACAGACTGTAAAGCCCCACATTGAGACACAGACTAGATAGATTAGTACTCTATGCTAACCAGAAAGACTGAGTCTTTTTTCCCAAAAGGCTCAGTCTTTGCACAAAAAACTTAGTCTTCTGGTGTGTAAAACCCATTCAGTTTTTCAGATACAGTACAATCATAACCACAAAAACTCTTATTTCTCCACCTGGTGACATCAATTCTACAAATAATATTGAGTTTTTACCATATATTCTATTGTATTGCATTATAAAATACACATTACGCGCTATAATCAACTCAAGACAAAAAGTTTTTCTAGATACCATTTTCTATCAGAACAGATTTAAAGGATGTTACCATGAAGAAGATTATAATTGGATTAACTGCGTTGTCACTCATGTTTATAAGCTGCAATCATGACCTAGTCAGAAATTATTTTGATGAAGAAGCAGTGTACAACAGTTACCTGAGTACTGACAACATGAAGATTGAACTTAACGGAGAAGAGAAAACTTTTGCAAAGACTGGATTTGTTACTGTTATACCTCAAGGTCAGACAGCTGTCATTCCAAATTCTATCTGCACAGTAACAGACTGGAATCATTACACAACCTTTTCTGACGTATTTCTTTCCACAAGATCAATAACACTGAACAACTTTGAGATAAGTAAGTATGAAGTCACGCAGGAACTGTACGAAACTGTTACCGGCAAGAATCCCTGTCCTGATACAGCCAGCAAATACAAAGGAGAAGTCCAAAGGCTTCGCCCTGTTGCCGGGGTCAACTGGTATGAAGCAGTAATATTCTGCAACCAGCTGAGCGAGATATACGGCTATGACAAAGTGTTTACTATAACCAATATTAATATTCGCAACAAAGGAAAATCTACTGAATATGTATATTCTGCTGATGTTACATGGGACTTGAGTAAGAACGGCTTCCGTCTTCCTACAGAAGCAGAATGGGAGTTTGCCGCCAGAGGAGGAGGAAAATCTTCTGTTGACTGGAACTATAAATTCTCTGGCTCTGACAACTCCAAGAAAGTTGCATGGACGGTGCTGACATCTTCAGGATATTCTGACGATGACGACACATTAAGAACCCATGAAGTCGGCAGGAAGAATCCTAATATACTTGGCATATATGATATGAGCGGCAATGTATCCGAGTGGTGCATGGACTGGTCCAGATCAATAGTAGAAACAAGTGACTCTAACCACGGTAATGCTGTTCCTGATACAGGAGCTGTCACAGACCCGATACTGAACAAGGGACAGTATGCAAACAAAGTTATCCGAGGTGGATATTACAGTGATTCCGCAGGGAAATCTTCTCTATGGCAGAGACTTGCGGAACCTCCATACATGGGATACGGCGGAGGAGACAAAACATACGAAGGTATCCGTCTTGTCCGCCGCCCTTGAGCAATAATACAAATAGCATCACACCTAGAAAAATAGGAAGAGGACACGGAATAGTACAGTTTCTGAGTTCCACATATACATTCAAGTCTTGCAGTACCAACTTGACCCAGTCAAAGCTCTCATATGACAGTAGCAAAGCCTTTGCTTGATACTGTCATATAGGAGAGGATGACAGAGTCAAACGACACACCTGATAATGTCAAAAAGGATCTTTGCTACTGTCATGTTAAGGCTTTCAGAAAAGTCTAAGAGTTTTAGAAAAAAGTTAAGGACTTTTCATAAAAAGTCTTAGACTTAATAAGGTAAAGTCACTGACTTTTTTAATTAAAATATCTATTGCCTAGTATCTAAAGACATAATACAATGGTGGCTATTAAACTTTGATAGCACAGGAGCATACCCATGGTAACCATTCTTGAAGAATATACCCATAAATATCCATTGCAGCATATAGGAAAAGTCGCAGGTATCTGTTGGAATAGTCCAGTAGATGATGCAGAAAAAAACATCAAGAGAGCAAAAAGTTGCATTGCTTCCGGTCATACCCGTACATGTGAGTATCCCGATGTAGAACTTGTGATTTCAGGATACTCTGCCCGTTGCATCCGAGAACTTTATACACACATAATCGGTACAACCCGCCTTCAGGAATCCACACGATACGTTGATATGAAGGATTTCAGTTACTTTGTTCCCCCTAAGATTGAATCAAATGAGGAAGCTAAATCCAGTTATATACAAGGTATTGAGGCTATAAAATCAAGCTATACTTCTATGGAAGAATCTGGCATTTCAAAAGAAGATGCTGCCAATATATTGCCTTTGGGAATGGACACAAAGATTGTCCTCAAGATAAACCTCAGAGCTCTGATGCATTTTATGGAGCTGCGCCTTTGTACAAGGGCATATCATGAGATACGTAAGCTTAGCAACGAGATAAAACAGGTTTTATCAGAATATTCTCCTGAGTGGAAGTGGATTTGTGATACATACTTTGTACCAAAGTGCGAAAATGCAGGATACTGTACAGAAGCTCTGTGCTGTGGCCGTAAGCCAAAACGTAAGGATATAGTAATAATTACAAAAGAAGAATACGAAAGCTTAAAATCTAAATAAAATATAAAAAAGCTATCATATAAATTAACAAACTGAAAATTCTTTTTATTCTGTGGAAATTACACCTGATGATAAAAGTAATTTATGCAGAATAAAAAGATTTCTTAGCATAATAGAGTTTATATGCTAAACCGAATTATATAGACAAACAGAGATTTAGCGGGATAGAAGGAGTTAAAAATGTTTGAATTAAATAATACTTATCCACTTACACGATTGAATGATTTTGATATTAAATATGTTTCTCTTATTTCGAAATATCAAGGTAAATGGGTTATTTGTCATCTTAAGGATCTGGATAAATG
>JAZLGX010000002.1:0-32801 GCA_045616545.1 Treponema sp.
GAGCATGTATAATGATGCTGGTGGCCATAGTGGAGAGGCAATACCCGTTCCCATTCCGAACACGGAAGTCAAGCTCTCTAACGCCGATGATAGTGCCCTTTGGTGCGAAAGTAGGTAGCTGCCAGCTTTTTTTATTTTAAACAAATTTCTTTTTCTAGACACAGTCAACTGCACATACATGTGCCAGTACCAAAGGGGAACCCTTTGGTGGGAAAGTAGATAAATTGCAAGCAGGTGCGTGCTGGTGCACAAATATGCTGGATGCGACCGTGTGAGAACAATAGAGTCAGCTGATCTATTTTAAATCCAATTTCCTTCTAACTCTTTTTATATTGCGATAAACTCGGTATACTTGTCTTATGAATACTAAAATTGTTAAATTATTTATATTACTAATATTTTTTTTATTTCCAGTACAGATGTTGGCTGCAAAAAATACAGAAGATGTCTACGATATAAGTTTTACATTCGATTTTAATACGTTTGATAAATCATCAAATGTTGGTTTTGAGTTTTATAAACAAAATGCTTTTGGAAAGTTTTTTTCCTACACTCCATTTGTTCAGTTAAATATAAACTCTTTCAGTATGGCTGGAAGTGAGATTAAAGATAATTTATATGCTTTTAATCATTGGGCTGACAAAGCTGTGACAAACACTGTCCTTTTGAATGTCCTTTTGTTGGGAACTCCGTATGTAGTTATGGGCTTTTTTGATGTCGCAAGTTGCCCTTACATCCTTACTTATGGAATAACAGCCGACGTACATCCTTATATTAACGACTATGTAGATACAAGAGTAAGCATAGGTATTAAGAATGACCCGTATCAGGTTTTAAAATATAATGAGACAAAGGAATGGATCAGACCATTTGGTATATTCCGTATCGAAGCTATAGGTCGATATAAAATTCTTAAGGCATCATTTTCTGTCAGCTATAATTATGATTTAAGCTGCAAAATCAAAGAAGAAGATGATTTATCCTATTGGAACTTAGGACTTACATTAGGAGTAAATCTAGGTCGAAAATCTAAGCCAAGTCGTCTAGATAGATATTTCCCTGAGACATCTAATACCTCAGTAGATTCAGATTCATCGGTGAATAATCCAAAGAAATCCGGAGGTACAGAAGATAGAGAATACTCATCAGGTAATGATGAATACGTTGCGGATTTTACTATCTAACATCTTGAGGTTTAAGAGCTTTAGACTTTACGAAATTCCTATTTTTTCGTAAAATAGAGCCCTTATGGAATTTACACAAGAACAAATTGATTCATTACTAGTTAATGAAGTAGAAATCATGAAAAAAATCGCTGAAGAGCTTAATATCAAGGTAGCTCAGGTAAGCGCAGTTATTTCTTTGGTAAACGAAGGTTGTACAATACCTTTTATTTCTCGTTACCGTAAAGAAAAGCATGGTTCTTTGGATGAAGTTCAGGTTAGAGAGTGTGATCACTTGTTTACATCCTACAAGAATCTCGAAGAACGTCGCCTCGAAATCGTAAAAGGCATATTTAATCAGAATAAATTAACAGAGAGTCTCTACAACGCAGTAATGTCTGCAAAAACTCTAACAGAATTAGAGGACCTGTGGGCTCCATTCAAGAAAAAGAAGAAGACTAGAGGTATGGTTGCAGCAGAAAAGGGACTGGAACCTTTAGCAGATGCTATGCTGGAATTAAGTGATGCAGAGCTTGAATCAAAAGCTAGCGAATTTGTTAAGACAAATCCTGATGCACCAGAGCTTGACGTTCCTACTGTAGAAGCTGCAATTTCTGGAGCAAAGGATATCATTGCAGAACGCATTAGTCAGGATAGTAAGAATCGCGAAAATGTACATGACCTTTACATGACAACAGGAACTATAGTAACTAAAGGTATTGTACCTGATGGAATGGACGCAGAAACTGCAGAGAAAACAAGTACATATAAGATGTACTGGGATTACTCAGAACCTCTGAATCAGGTAAAACCTCATCGTATACTTGCTATCAATCGTGCCGAAAAGGAAGGAGCTCTGGAAGTAACTCTTGATGTTGATGTTAGTCTTGCTGTAAATGAGATTCAGAAAAAGAATAAGATCAGTAACAAGCATTTTGGTGATGCGATTGAAGATGGAGTTGTTCGTCTCCTTAGTCCTGCTGTACTTCGTGAAATACGCAGTGACGAAAGTGACGAAGCAGATTCTCATGGTATTGGTGTATTTAGTGAAAACCTCAAGAATCTTCTTATGACACAGCCAATTAAAGGTAGCCGAGTACTCGGAGTTGACCCAGGTATTCGTACAGGTACAAAATGTGCTGCCCTTGACGAAACAGGTAAATATCTTGGTTACTTCTTGATGAAGCAGGTTGCAGAACCATACGAAGCATATAATCTTGTTAAGAATGCCATCAAAAAGTATGACATTCAGGTTGTTGCTGTAGGTAATGGTACAGGTAGCCAGGAAGTACAGGATATTGTAAGTAAAGTAATCAGTGAAAACTACCCGGATGTAAGATACACAGTAGTAGATGAATCCGGAGCTTCTGTATATTCTGCAAGTGACATTGCCCGTGAAGAATTCCCTGAACTGGACCTCACGATTCGTGGTGCTATCAGCATGGGACGTCGTCTCCAGGATCCTTTGGCAGAGCTTGTAAAGATTGATCCAAAAGCAATCGGTGTAGGACTCTATCAGCACGATGTAAACCAGAAAAAACTTAGTGATACATTGGATGAGGTAGTAGGTTCAGTAGTAAACCAGGTAGGTGTAAATCTTAATACAGCCTCTGCAAGTCTCTTGAAATATGTTTCTGGAATCAACAATTCTCTTGCTAAGAAAATCGTTGCATATCGTGATTTGAATGGTAAGATTACAAGTCGCGAAGACCTTAAAAAGGTCAGTGGCCTTGGTCCAAAAGCTTTTGAACAGTGTGCAGGATTCCTAAAGATTCCTGAAAGTGCAAATCCATTGGATAACACTTGGGTACACCCAGAAAACTATGCTGTAGCAAGTGAACTTCTTCCTTATGTACAGAATAAGGAAAAGATTTCTGGCGATATAAAGAAGCAGCTTGAAGAAAAATATAATATTGGGCTTACAACAATAGATGATATCATCGAAGAACTTGCAAAGCCTAATCGTGATCCACGTGACGGATACCCAGCTCCTATCATGCAGAAAGGTGTTGTCAAGTTTGAAGATCTTACAGTCGGAATGAAAGTTACCGGTAAGATCAAGAACGTAGTTGACTTTGGAGCTTTTGTTGACATCGGTCTCCATGAGACAGGGCTTATCCATGTTTCAGAACTTAGTGATAGCTTTGTATCTGATCCAATGGAAGTTATTAAGGTTGGAGATATAAAAGAATTTACAATCATTGACCTTGATATGGATCGTAAACGTATCAGTTTGTCTTTGAAGAGTGATGCAGCAAGTCGTATTGGTCACCAGGGAATGGGAGCATCAAGCTCTACAAGTGGCAAGAAGAAGGTTGTTGTTGTGAAGAAAGCTGGAGCTACAGGTGGAAAACCTGCTGCAAAGCCTGTAAATCAGAATAATAATCATAAAGACAAATCATTCAACAGCGGAAGTGATGACGGAATGTATTATAATCCGTTTGCAGCTTTGCTTAAGAATAAATAATTTCGATATGTGAGTTCTAGGGTGTTCTCGTAATAGAGGACACCCTTTTTTTGAACAAAGTGCAGCTTTGTTAAGAGATAAGGGCATCTCTAAAAAATGCTTTTAAGCGATGCCTGACGGACTTAAACCTTAAAATTGCAATTTTTATAAATATTCAATAAATTTAAATATTTATAACATTCTATATACTTTAATCTTCACAAGTGACAGATATTGGTTTATAATATTGGCATTATTTTATAGTCTAGGCAGCATATTTAGTGCGTAGGGAGATTATATGAACAAGATTATTGAGAAAAGACAATTATCAGAGAATGTATTTTACATAAAATTCGAAGCTCCTGATATTGCAAAGAACCGCAAGGCTGGACAGTTCCTTATTGTTCAGGTAGATCAGGATTTATCAGAACGTATTCCTTTGACTATAGCAGATGCAAATGCAGAAGAAGGATGGGTTGCCATAGCATTCCAGCCTGTAGGAGCATCTACATACAAGCTTAGTAAACTTAATGAAGGCGACTATCTTGGTGGAGTACTTGGACCATTAGGAACACCATCAAAAATTGAAAAGTATGATCGTCCTGTAGTATGTGTAGGTGGTGGATTTGGTACAGCACCTCTTTATCCAATCGTACAGGCTCTTAAAGAAGCTGGTAACAAAGTAATCCTCATTGAAGGTGCTCGTACAAAAGATCTTCTTATCTTTGTTGATGAAATGAAAGCTGTTTGTGACGAAGTCATTATCTGTACTGATGATGGAAGTGCTGGAGAAAAGTGTGTTACAACAGTTCCTCTTGAAAGATTGTGTCAGAGTGATGTACCTCCTGCAGAAGTTATCGCCATTGGACCTCCAATCATGATGAAATTCTGTGCTGCTACAACAAAGAAGTACGGAATCAAGACAACTGTATCCCTTAATACAATCATGATTGACGGAACAGGTATGTGTGGCGGATGCCGTGTAAGCGTTGGTGGCAAGACAAAATTTGTTTGTGTTGACGGCCCTGATTTTGATGCACATGAAGTTGACTGGGATAACATGATGATGCGTATGAAGTCATTTAAGCCACAGGAAACAGAAGCTTTCCACAAGTGTAGAATGGAAGCAGAAGCAGACAAGCTTGCTGCAAAATAATAGGAGAAACCGATGTCAGAACATATCAGCGTAGAACAGTTAGAAAAGATTGGACTTGAAGAATATGCAAAGCTTCAGGCAAAGATGGCAGAAGCTCCTTTGACTAATAAAGATCGTATGGCTATACCTCAGATGGAGATGCCATCAGGTGAACCAAAAGTAAGAGCTAGACAGATGACAGAAGTTGCTCTTGGATATACAAAGGAACAGGCTATTGTAGAAGCAAATCGCTGTCTTCAGTGCAAGAACCAGCCATGTGTATCTGGATGTCCAGTAAACGTACGTATTCCAGAGTTCCTTGCAGAAGTAGCAAAGGGAGAATTCAAGGCTGCTGCAGATATAATCAAGACAACAAACCTTTTGCCAGCTATTTGTGGTCGTGTTTGTCCACAGGAAAAGCAGTGTCAGGGACAGTGTACAGTAGGTAAAGTATACAAGAGTGCAGAAAAGGCTGTAAGTATCGGTCGTCTCGAGAGATTTGTTGCTGACTATGAACGTGAGAACAATCTTGCGACAAGTCCAGCAATTGCTCCTAGCACAGGCAAAAAAGTTGCCATTGTAGGTTCAGGACCTGCAGGTCTTACTGTAGCTGCTGACTGCCGCAAAGCAGGTCACGAAGTTACAGTATTTGAAGCTTTCCACAAGGCCGGTGGTGTTACAGTTTACGGTATTCCAGAATTCCGTCTTCCAAAGGCTATTGTACAGAACGAAGTAACAAACCTCGAAAAAATGGGTGTTAAATTTGAGTACAACTACCTTGTAGGCCGTACATCAACTATCCAGCAGTTCTTTACAGAAAAAGGCTTTGATGCAGTATTCGTAGGAACAGGAGCTGGTCTTCCAAAGTTCTTTAACATTCCTGGTGAAAACTATATTGGTGTATTCAGTGCCAATGAATATCTTACACGTGCCAACCTTATGAAGGCATATAAGAAGGGTGAAGCTGATACTCCTTATTACGAAGCAAAGACTGTAGTAGTTTGTGGTGGTGGAAACGTTGCCATGGATGCAGCTCGTATGGCTCTTCGTCTTGGTGCAGAAAAAGTATACATCGTATATCGTCGTACAAAGGCCGAAATGCCAGCTCGTAAAGAAGAAATTGCACATGCTGAGGAAGAAGGTGTAGAGTTCAGATATCTTGAAAACCCAGTTGAAATCCTTGGCGATTCAGAAACTGGACGTGTAACAGGTATCAAAGCTTTGAGCTATGAACTTGGAGAACCAGATGCATCTGGTCGTCGCAAGCCTGTAGAAATCAAAGGCAGTGAACACGAGATTCCTTGTGATGCAGTAATCGTAGCTTTGGGAAACAACTCAAACCCACTTATTCCTGCTACAACACCGGAAATCACTACAGACCCTCACGGTCATATCACTGTAGACGAAAAACAGTCTACAAGCATGGCTAAAGTATGGGCTGGTGGAGATATCGTTCTTGGTGCTGCAACAGTTATCTTGGCAATGGGAGAAGGCCGTAAAGCTGCCGCAAGTATCAACGAATACTTAAGCAAGTAAATATAATAAAAAACCTAAAAGATCATCTCTTTTAGGTTTTTTGTTTTTTTATAAGTTAAAAACAAAAAAAAAGAGGAGTCATAAATGATAGAGCTAAGCGTAAAGAGTAATTCACCAGCGGCTATCACAGCAGCGTTAAAAAAGATTAAGGAAATGACATCTACTGGAGCTATGGAAAAATCAGCTACAGTGCACATTATTCTTGAGTCTGGTATTTATAAGGAACTGGTAAAATATAATCTGAGTAATCCTCTTATTATGGAAGCTGCCCCAGGAGTCATGGCAGAAGATTGTGTTATTCAAGCAGAAAATTGTGAAGCTTTTAATAAAGGTATAGAAAACAGAGGTGTATTTGTCATTGGACCAAATGCAACTAAAGTCACCTTAAAGAATATTACTATCGAAAATACTCATTTAAAATCAAATAAGGAAGGCTTAAGTTCCGGAGATTGTGCAGAAGCATTTGTATGGAATAATACAGATGGAATCCTTTATGCACAGGGATTGAGAATCATCGGACGCCAGAATACCTTATTTGTCAAAGGATACACCTGGTTTGAAAAATGCTACGTAAGTGGCGATGTTGATTATATATATGGTAACTGCAATTTATCATATTTTGAGGACTGTTCAATTCATACAAGAGAAGATAATCGTGGTGATTATGCCGGATTTGCTGTAAAAAGCCTTGCTATCAAGAATCAGAGCGGCTTTGTGTTTAATAAGTGTACATTTACAGCTGACAAGAGAAAGAAGGCAGATTTGTATGTAATCCGTACTGCTGGTAAAGGTAGTGCTACCATGATGATGGGCTGGGATAGTGCAGCATTCATAAATTGCAAGGTAAGTGATTTGTACAGCGAAGAATTTGAATGGGATGATGATCACACACTTACTGTTTATCCTCGTGCCACAGTCAAAATCGGGTGGAGAGAATACAATACAATAGTTGTAAGCAAGAATGGAGAAGAAACTCCAGCAGATACATTCATGCGTAATGTCAAAGCTTATACAATGAATGATGATGACTTTTACAATAATTATTCAAGCCGATATCTCATCTTAAAGGATACGCCACTTGTATCTTTGGTAGATTAGTCGCAGGCCAGAAGACACCAAAGTCTTCTTTTATCAAAAAAAGAGGCTGCCAGTTTTTCAGGCAGCCTCCTTTTTTTTAGTTGTAGTCAAACTCCAGGATAGAGTAAAATCCGTCAATATCCTTGCACATCAGAATGTAGAAGTATCCGTTATGAACCTTGTCGTCATCAGTATATAAAGTCATACCTACAGGGACTGCTGCAACACCTGCTTCTTCGTCATACGAAAACATTTCTGTAATGATGAATAAGCTAAAATCTGTAATATCCTTGAATAAAGTCTCATATTCATATTTGAAATTACTGATAAGATCTTCCCTGGTCATTGCATCGTCGTCATCTTCAGAGAATTGCTCTAACAGATC
Source organism: Treponema sp. (assembly GCA_045616545.1). Taxonomy (GTDB): domain Bacteria; phylum Spirochaetota; class Spirochaetia; order Treponematales; family Treponemataceae; genus Treponema_D. The sequence goes on from JAZLGX010000002.1 coordinate 7,743, forward strand.
ATCATGAGTTATGTATGTAGTCCATGCATCATCGTTAGTAAGATAATAAGACAGGAACGAAGTTACGACATCTGTGTACTCATACCACTCAGGCAGGAAAGCATAGTCACTGAGTTCATCTTTGTTGATCCTTATGTATTCTCCAAATGTGGACCAGTCAAAAGGCTGCTCATCTTCGTCTGCGGAACCACCATAAAAATCATAGAAATCATTGGAGTTTGCCTTCTGCTGAAGATCTAGATATGAGGCATATTGTGTATTTACAAGGATTTCCCTGGCTTCCAGATAAGCGCCTATTGCATTCTGCTTGTAGAACAGATATAGGTAATAAATTGCCTGGTCAAAGTCAAAGTTAACACCAATCCCGTCTATGTATGCCTGGTAAAGTGAATAATTGTCAGAATAATCGTCATCATTTACCAGAGATGAAATCCTGTAGTAACGTACTGCCTCTGCAGGATTATACTCTATATAATTACCTGTCATATACATCATGGCAATGTCAGAGAAAGCATATGACAGACCAAGATTGGCAGCTTTCTTGAGATATTCCAAAGCTGTCATGTTATTGACAGGAGATGGGTTGTAGTTGATGTAGTATTTTGCGGTTTGATAATAAGCGTATGCAGTTGAAATATCCGGTGTATCAGTATCCAGATTTTTTTTGCTGGCAATCTCGTATTTTTCGACCCATTCGGTATGCATGTTTATCATGTCATCATGGGTTATTATTTCATTGTCTGTTTCGTATACCTTGTCGTAACCGTAATAATCTGCAAGGGAGAGATCCTGCTGGCATCCTATGGCATTGGCATAGCAGTATCCCAGTGCGTTCATATACCATTGGCAAGATTCCTCGTTCTCCAGTGATTTGAGAAATGCAAATGCCTGGACTGCAGTGATGGTTGAATAATCTATCTCGGGCTGCGCTGAAATAAAGTAATCCTCATTATCTCTGTCAGAAATGAAGTCAAGGTAGTCGGCTGCACCAAGAGCTGCAACTGCGTATTCTGCGACTTCGTCATATTTTCCTGTGTTATAGAGGTACTGCATACCTTTAAGAAGATTCTGATATCTCTTTGTATAGATATAAATATCTATAGCGTTTTGCTGGCAGTATAGGCTTCCTTTGTCAGCTCCCATGAGGGTATATTTTTCAAAAAGTTCCCTATTTGGCTCACAAGATAAGTCAGGATCGTAGTACTTGCTTAAGTTTTCAAGTGCGTTCTGGTCGCCTTTTTCACCAAGTTTTTTCCAATAAGGAAGCAGGTCTTTTTTCTTCTGTAAATCCTTCTTGTTTTCCAGATATCGGTTTTCATAATATTTTGCAAGATATTTGTAGGCAGCTTCCTGATCTGGTTTTATACCACCTTCGATACTGTAAAATTTAACTGCAAGTGCATGATTTGCCAAATTGATACCTTTGTCAGCAGTCAGTTTGTAATACTTTTCGGCTTTATCGTAATCACCTTCTGTAAAAAACAATCCGCCCAACATGTAGATGCTTTCTGTATCTCCCAGCTGAATCGCCTTGTTATAATATTCCGTTGCCTTTTTTGTGTTGGTCTCAACATTAAAGCCGTTCTCGTACATGGAAGCAAGAAGTCTTAATGATGACGGATAGTTCCTGTTGGCACTCATGCTGATGTAGCCTAATGCTGTGTCATAATCATATTTCTTGTAGTAATAGGCACCAAGAGCAGCTGTAGCCGGTATAAACCCCTTGTCGCTGGCTATCTGCCAGTATTCTATGGCTTTGTCCTCATTGAGTGTAAAGCCTGTATCTTTGAGATTATAGTAGCCAAGTGCAGTTAATGCATAAAGGTCCCCTTTATCAGCCATTTTTGTATATTCAGTCAGGGCCTGCGTTACTGAAGTGCCAGCCCAGTTTTCTATGGGGATTTCATCATAAGACGTTTTCATGTATTCATAGACAGGTTTCATGTCTTGGGCAACTTCAAGTACATTGTCATAGACTCTGTATTGGTTGGTATTCTTGTCTGGCTTAGCCCAAAGATTTTGTGGAAAAAGTACTGTCCCCAGCATGATTGCTGCAATCAGCATTTTTGGACTTGTAAACTTATATGGTATAAAAAGCTTCATAATACTGAAAGTTTAACTTAATAAAATCTTGAGGTCAACAATTATATGATAGCTTTGTCTGTGCCTGTGGAAAAACAATAAGTACTGCTATAAATCACTCTAATACCTAGCTAGGAATCGGTTTAAATCCTAGCTAGGAATCGGTTTAAATCCTAGCTAGGAATCGGTTTAAATCCTAGCTAGGAATCGGTTTAAATCCTAGCTAGGAATTGGTTTAAATCCTAGCTAGAAACTGGTTTAAATCCTAGCTAGGAACTGGTTTAAATCCTAGCTAGGAACTGGTTTAAATCCTAGTTAGGAATCGGTTTAAATCCTAGCTAGGAATCGGTTTAAATCCTAGTTAGGAATCGGTTTAAATCCTAGTTAGGAATCGGTTTAAATCCTAGCTAGGTATTGGTCTGATGAGTCGGCAGAAACAAGGAAACATCATAACCATAAGGCTTTAAAACCGGCAGGTATCTCTAAGAGGTATTTTTAGAGATGCCCATATATATTTAAAGAGTAAAATGTATTAAAATCACAAGTATGGTAGAAATTAACAGCAAACAGCGTAAAAAGCTCGAAAAGCTTGCTCACACACTGGATCCTGTGGTATTGGTTGGACAGGCTGGTGTTACAGAAAATGTTATCGAAATGGTCAGACAGTGTCTTGCTAAACATGAACTTATAAAGATTAAGTACAATGAGTATCAGGAACAGAAGTTTGAAATGACAGATCAGATTGTCGAAGGAACTGATTGTGTGTTGGTTCGTGTAATTGGTAACGTTGCGATATTGTACAGACCAAACGACGACAAAGATAAGAGAAAGTATAACATTTAAGTTGCATCCCTTCGTCGTACAAAAAATACCCCTGTAAAACTTACAGGGGTATTTAAGGAGGGATTATATAAAAACAAATGAGGACAAAAATAAAGGAGCCATTTTAAGGAGGATGAACAATGGCTCCTTTCAAAAAAGTATAACCTTTTTTCTTGCTGCTTGGTGATAATATAATAGAGATATTGGATATAGTCAATAGATTTTAGAAGAAAAGTATTGAATATTTTGCAAGGAGTGACATTTTTATGAAAAAACAAAAGATTGGTATCATTGGTGCCATGGAAATTGAAGTAAAAATGCTGAAGAGCCTTTGTACCGAAGTTACAGTGACAGAAGCTGGCGGACGTACTTTTGTAGAAGGGCTTTTGGATGATATACCAGTTGTCATCGTACAGTCTGGAGTTGGTAAGGTAAATGCAGCACTTTGTGCCCAGCGTCTTGTTCTTCAATTTGGAGTAACCCATATAATCAATACTGGTATTGCAGGGGCTATGGCTCACGGGCTGAAAGTACAGGATATTGTTGTTTCAACAAATGCTGTATACCATGATTTTGATGTAACAGGTTTTGGTTATCCAAAGTGCAAGGTTCCTGGAATGGATACGATAGATTTTACTGCTGATGCAAAGATGGTTGATGCAGCGGTAGAATGTTTTGCAGAGCTGGAAGAAGCAAAGGGACACTCGATTATCAAAGGCCGTATTGCTTCTGGAGACCAGTTCATCAATAGCAAGGCTCAGAAGGACACAATACGTACAGATTGTGATCCTGCCTGTGTTGAGATGGAAGGCGCTGCAATTGCCCATGCATGTTTTATAAATGATACACCTTTTGTCGTTATCCGCTGTATGAGTGATATGGCTGATGAAAACGCCGATAACACATATAACTTTAACGAAGAAGAGGCTGCTGTTCTCAGTGCTAAGCTTGTAAAATCAATGATTAAGAGGATATAGAAGATGGAAAAGAAAGAATACAATGTAGATAGCTTTAATTTGGACCATACAATCGTTACAGCTCCTTTTGTGCGTAGAGCTGCAAAGAAGGAAGGTGAAAAGGGTGATATCGTAAGTAAATATGATATCCGTTTCTGTCAGCCAAACAAGGAATTTATGTCTACAGGTGCAATCCATACACTTGAGCACCTGGTGGCAGAGTATATCCGTGACGAACTTCCTGGCATTGTAATTGACTTTAGTCCTATGGGTTGTCGTACAGGATTCTATTTTACTGTATGGGGAGACCATGAAGAATCTTATATTGCAGAGCATCTTGTCAACGTTCTTGCCAAGGTAGCTGTATGGGATAAACCTGTTCCTGCCACTACCGAAAAGGAATGTGGTAATTACAAGGACCATGACCTCGAAACTGCAAAAGAACTTGCTGCTCGCTGGGTAAAAGGTATTCAGGAAAAAGGCTGGAACTGCTACAAATAAGTGGCAAAGGGAACTTAATGTAATTCTTAAAGAGAGAGTTATAGCTTATTTATGAATCTTTTTGAAAAATTTAAAGAAACTGTTAATTCTGTATTGCCAGTCATGGCTATTGTTGTCCTTTTGGGGATAACTTTTGCACCTCTTGGCGTCGGTCTCATTGTTCGTTTTTTGATAGGCGGAATATTTGTTATTCTTGGGCTTACTCTGTTTCTTCTTGGAGTAGATGTAGGTATAACTCCTATCGGCGAACTTACCGGTGCTGCCATTACTTCAAGACGTAATCTTTCATTCATGCTTATAATTGCCTTTGTGATAGGTTTTATGGTTACAGTCGCGGAACCTGATGTACAGGTTCTGGCCGATCAGATTAAAGGGGTAAATCCTTTTGTCAATAAATGGGTTCTTATTGGTATGATTGCTGTGGGAATAGGACTTTTTACGATGATAGGTCTTGTTCGTACAGTACTATCTCTTAATCTGAAGATTATTCTTACAATATCATATGTAACGGTGTTTGTTCTGGCATTCCTGTGCAGCAAAAACTTTCAGGGAGTTGCATTTGATGCTGGTGGTGCGACTACAGGGCCTATGACTGTTCCTTTTATCATGGCACTTGGTGTGGGTGTGGCTGCCGTACGTAGCAGGGGTAGAAGTGCTCCAGGTTCTCAGATTGAGGGAGGTGACAGCTTTGGCCTTACTGGTATCGCATCTATTGGACCTGTTGCTGCTGTGTGTATATATGGCATAGTAACAAGATTCATGGGACTTGGTCAGAGTAATGCTCTACCTGTGGAAAACTCTGTGGATATCTCGAATAAAGTACTGGATTCCGGGCTTGACCTGGGGATATTTATCCGGTTACTTCCAGAAGTCTTTAAGGAAGTTTCTATGGCTCTCCTTCCGCTTGTGATCATGTTTATACTGTTCCAGATATTCCTCCTCAAGATGCCTCCGTTTCAGGTCAAACGTATGTTTAGAGGTGTTATATATAGTTATATAGGACTGATTGTCTTCTTGCTTGGAGCAAACGGTGGCTTTATGCCTGCAGGAGATGCCCTAGGAACAATTTTGGGTAGAAATGCACTTGTTGGTCAGTGGTCTAAAGTCCTTATCGTTGTTGTAGGTATGATTTTTGGTGCGATAGTTGTATGTGCAGAACCTGCAGTGTGGGTTTTGACAGAACAGGTAGAGCATGTCAGTGGTGGTACTATCAGACGAAGGGTTATGCTTGTTGCATTGTCTGCCGGAGTTGCAGTTTCTATTGGTATCAGTATGCTCAGGGTGCTATATGGCTTTAGTCTATGGTATGTTCTGATTCCAGGATATGGGCTGGCTCTTCTCCTTTCAATTTGGTGTCCAGATCTGTTTACGGGTATAGCATTTGATTCCGGTGGAGTTGCATCAGGTCCTATGACCAGTACTTTTATCTTATCGTTTACACTGGGAGCTACAGGGGCTTGTGGTGGTAATCCTGCTACAGATGGATTTGGAGTTATAGCTCTTGTATCAATGACTCCTCTTATTGCAATACAGATACTTGGTATCATCTTCAAGAAAAAAAAGTCGGAGGCTAAATGACGGAGTTTATTTTACTATTAAGTATGGTTCCCCATAATAAGGCTGAGCTTGTATCAGATGCAGCTCTCAAGGCGGGTAGCTTTGGCGGAACTGTTTTTTTGGGGCGCAATATCAGCAGGAATAGTGTCATGGCTGCTTTGGGATTGGGGGAAAGTACCGTTGATATTGTTCTTATTCTATGCCAGAAAGATACTTTTTTGCCAATAAAAGAGTCTATAATCCAGGCTTGTGCCGAAGAGAAACCTGGATTTGGACATATGATGGCACTTGATGCAGATAAACTTGTCAGGACAGGAACAATTACCGGAGGAGATAATATTATGGCTGAGTCCAGGAATCAGGAGTTAATTACAGTTATTTTGAACAGAGGATACGCTGATGATGCGATGGCTGCTGCCCGAAAAGCTGGGGCTGGTGGAGGAACTGTGGTTAATGCGCGGGGTACTGCAAGGGAAGATGATTCCCAGTTTTTTGGAATGCATATTGTCCCTGAAAAAGAAATGCTGATGATTGTTGTAGATCATGACAAGAAAGATGCTGTACTTGAATCGATCCGTACTTTGCCATGTCTTTCGCAGCCTGGAAGCGGAATTGCCTTCTGCACTGGAGTAAATGAATTTACTCTTCTTGGAAAACGAGATTAAATCCTAGTCAAGTTGATAGATGAAATAAACATGTTATAATAGAGATTGAGGTAGCTATGAGTGATAGTGTAGATGCGTTGCCAACAAGAGGTGTTTGGGACGTAGATTTGAACGTCCGAGAGTTTAAACCCATAACTAAATTTTTTGAGGATACACCAAATCCAGTGTATGATGATCCAGCTTACTACAAGACTGCAGTAGGTGGAGAGGGTGAAAACAGTCAAAAACTTCATAATCTCCTGAGTAAATACCTTACATGCCAGGATAAGGCTGACAAGACTGTATATCGACAGCAGATGGTTAACCTTTACTGGGAGTATTTAAGGTCTATGGCTCTAAAGATGACTAATCCGTCATTGCCTCTGAGCAAACATATGGCTATGAGATATGGTGTCCTTTTGCCTTCTCTATTTAATCCTGAGACAAAGGAATTCTTCAGCAAGGCTGTTGTAAATAATGAATCAGGAGAACCTGTCCTGTACATGGATGAGTGGATTGCCAATGTTGCAAAGGGAACTATGAATCCAAGTGCTACAGATGAGGCTCCTGTAAGGGCAAATAGTGATCCGTCTGCCCAGCAGTCTCGTATAATGCAGCTGCAGTCCAAGAATAATGGAAAACTCCAGAGTACTGAGAATCTCCTTAGGAATAAGGAACAGGAAAGGGGTAATCTGGAATTTGAACTTAGGGAACGGGTCGAAGCTCTTTGTGAGCATACTGAAGTTCCTGGTATTCCAAATCATAGTCTACCTTATAGAGATGACCAGCGTCGTCTCATTTCAGAAATTACGCAGAGACTTCATACATTGCAGCGTGTTGATGGAGAACTTGCAAGGTATCTGAATGAGTATAAAGAAGCTCTTGAAATAAGCAGAAGTCTTCAGGAAAAGGCTGATGCTGCAGGTTCTGCTACTACTGTCAATGTTGGAAAAGAACAGATTTTGGGAGAAATGACTACTATCCGTCAGATGGCTAAGATGACTTGTGGTAGACAAGGTAATCAGTTTCCTATCTTTACCAAAGAATTTTATCACTGTCTTGATAAGACAACAGGGTTCAGGGAAAATGTCCTTAGGGAATTGGCATGGATAGAATCCATTGATCCTGAGTGTTTTGTACGTATCCACAGAGGTATACAGAATAGGATTGTTCCGTTTGTGCTTCTGATACCAAGCTATGGTGATATTGGGTTCTGTTGGGAACCTTTTGATCGGTATAACCGAATAACCAGCCGTGGTCGTATTGTTGTTCCTATGTATCCTAGAGATCTTAAGACTGCATGTCTTATGGCTGTTGCGGATTTGAGATGGCAGGTTGCCAAGGAAAAGGCTAGCTTTGACTGGATGTCTGATGGTCTTACAGGTATGTATTATCAGTATCTTGAGTCCAGAAAGATTAAGGGTGACATCAAGTCTTACTTTGTACAGGATTATATCGAATGGATGACTAAGGAATCTAATGGAACCCAGAAACTGGAAAAAGAAGTCCGTGGTATTTTCTGGCGATATCTTCCTTTTCCTCAGCCGCTTAAAGAGGAACTAAAAAAGAGAAGTCCTGTATATGCAGAACTTTGTCAGCGAGATGTGAATCGCAGCATGAGCGATGGTTATTGATAAAAAAAATACCAGTGAGAATCCTCACTGGTATTTTTTTTATTCGTCATCATCTGTCATGAGAACAGAATCTGGTAATCGTGTCTTTTTCTTTTCTTCCTCTGGTTCAGCATTGTAATTCTGAGTATTCTTGGAAGCAGTCTTCTTCTTTGTCTTGATGAAGTTTGTTTCGAGTTTATCTTCCAGATGGAAACGGTTGATTACCCAGGAAGTAACCTTTGCAGAAAGTATCATGTTACCTATCATTGCCAGTACAAAGCATAATGTATAGCTGACAACAACTACATTTCCATTGTCTCCCATGTGGAAAACTTTTCCGATCAGTACAGTTGCCAAAGCTATAAGAAGAATAATAAGCAGGAGAAGTACAATAACATTGATTACTGTTGATGCAAGAATGAACAGTATTGTGTTTGCTTTTTTGTTTTTCATTGGAAACTCCTATTGATTTTGTTTATTTTTTTCTTGTACTGCAAGTACTATATATGAGATTATGAATAAGATTCCACAGACAACTACAGCAGAGTCAGCTACATTGAATGTAGGCCATCTTTGGAGCCCAAAGAATGGGAAGTATACATCAAGAAAATCTACTACGCCCTCTGGACGGAAGAATCTGTCAATGAGGTTTCCTATTCCACCTCCGAGGATACCGCAGATAGCCCACCTCTGAAGTGTTGTAAATTCATTGTTTCTGAAGTAGATGACAAATACGAGTACTATTACTATAAGAGGCATTATTCCAAACAAAATGTGTCTGACATTGTCTGGTAATGATGAGCCCATGCTGAATGCAACTGCATTGTTTCGTACATGTATGAGACGGAAAAAATCTCCAAATACATTAATGACACAGCCATCATTATAAACGCTAAGGCGGGGTATGTTCTTAACAACCAGCATTTTGGTTATCTGATCCAATAAAATTACTATAGCTGTTAACGAAATTGGTAATATCTTTTTCTTAATGTTCATCTTTTTATCCGTTTTTAAGGGAACCTCTAAAAATTGCAATTTTTAGAGATGCTTTTAATAATATACTAAACAAATTGCATAAAGTCTATTAATAGAACATGTAAAAACTTCAGTTTTTTAAACTGAGATTATTGATGTAATTTTCAATCTTTGAAGCAATTGTCTTTGATGTATACAGGCTAGGGTCTCTCTTGAGGTCCATGAAATATGCATTTAGAGGATCTGTTTCCTGTATTGGTCCAAGGCTTGGGGTCTTGTATTCAGGGATAGTACTTATATCAAAGGTTCCGTCTATCAAATCAGGATTCTGTTGTTTGATAGCGAGGATCTGATTGCTATAGTCTCCATCGCAGCATAGGATTACAGTATTATCTTTATCCGGATTAACAACATCAAGAAGGATCTGATACTGATTCTGCAGGAGTATGCTGTTTTTCTTCAGGAAGTTGTTATATTCAAGTGGATTATTTTTTCTCCAGTTAATGCATTTTGACATGCGTAAAAGGTGGCTGTCATTGAGATTTTCAAATAACGGATTGGTTTTTCCGTAGATTTCTGCGGTGTATACGGTATATCCATCCTGGCTCAGCTTATAGAACAATGTTTTGTATGTCTGAGAATTGTTTATAAGGTTTGGGACAAAAAGTATTATTTTATCACCTTTGTCAGACAGTAGTTCTCCGTATTTATATATGCGTATGTCTTTGCTGTTGAGCAAGTTAGTGACGGGTGCAGGTTTCTTGTTATCATCTAGATAGTAATAACTTCGTGTTTCTACTGTGTTGTATGCTTTATTACTTGGATTAATGGGTCTGAATACGATTATTATTACGAGTAAAATTATACAGATTATAGAATTGAAGAAATTCAATATGGAGAATGACGTAGAAAAGTGATCAACGATGAGATTCGATGTGAGTCTTAATACTGACCTGACGTTGACAAGTGCCATGACTAATGCTACGGATAAAAGGATGATATCTTCGTAGTTTATACCCCATGCAAAGACATTTGCAATGGCAACTGGAAACGTAAAGTATGGAAGTATGGACAATGCATCTGATCTTACTCTAAAAAAAACGCGTATGCATGAAATTGTGCATAAAGAAACAATTAATAATTCACTTAGTGTTTGATATGTCATGGTAATCATTCTACAATAAGGTTAGGGTTATGGAAAGTAATCAAAATATCAAAACTACGGCTGAAAAAGTACGTAATGCAGTAAAATCCGGTTTGCCAGTCTCTTTTATGACATATGATTTATCTCAGGATATATTGCAGTATGAAGATAATCTCTTGAAGTTATTCCTGTCAGAGATTGAGTATTCAGAGGCCGCTGATAAACTTTGTTATTGTATCAGGGAATTATCAGACAATGCATACAAGGCGAATCTGAAGAGAATTTTTTTTGAAGAGAATAATCTCGATCTGACAGACAGGTACGTCTATAAGGACAATATAGCTAAATTCAAGGATAGCCTTCAATCTATGGCCTCTGACAGTCATACTAGGCAGAGGGGACTTTATGTAAAGGTAATCCTACGGGTACAAGGTCAGTCATTGTTGATAGAGGTTAGGAATAATGTAGAGTTGTCTGTCCTGGAATACAAGCGCGTGCATGACAGACTTAGCCGATGTCAGCAATATTCTTCCATAGAGCAGGGAATGTCTGAGATAATTGACAGTAGTGAAGGTGCTGGCCTTGGACTTGTGATAATGTTTCTTACATTGCGTAAACTTGGTTTATCCGAAGAGTTTTACAGTATTGATTGTATTGAGGGAGAAACAATTGCTAATCTGACTTTACCATTCAATGATATGCTTAAGATGCATATTGATGAAATGAGTCATGAGTTTGTGGATATTATACAGGGATTGCCGATGTTTCCTGAGAATATAAGCAGTATCAATTCCATGATACAAAGTGGAAAATCTTCTGTTCCGGAAATTGCTTCGTGTATTGCAAATGATGTAGGGCTTACAGGTGAACTTTTGCGTATGGTTAATTCCGCTGTTTATGGACTTCGGTACAAATGCAGTTCAATAACAGATGCTGTAAAGCTTATTGGGCTGAGAGGTGTTCAGAACATGCTGTATTCCATTGGTACCATGCAGATATTCAATGCATCCAAAGATGAGCAGAAACGTAAGATGTGGAACCATTCCTGTAAAGTTGCCTTCTATTCGTCTTACATAGCCGGGGAATATCTGAAAGATGATGCCTATAAGGATATCAGGACAGATAGTTATGTATGTGGATTACTCCATGATATGGGAAAACTTGTTTTTGAGACTGCACATCCATCTTATCTTGTAAAAGTAAATCATATTTGTAAAAATCATAATGTAAGTCAGAATTTGTTTGAAACTTTGGTTGCAGGTGCCAATCATTCAAATATAGGGGCTGATGTAGCGAGAAAGTGGAACTTTCCTGCAGTTATCACAGGTGCTATCCAATATCATCATGATTGCAAGGCTGCTCCGCAGGAAGTAAGGATTATGGCTTTGCTTATTTATACTGCTGATATGCTGGTACACTATATGGATGGTGAAATTGAATTTAATCAGATAGAAAGGGCGTATATAAGAGGCTTTAATCTTACATCCCAAGATATGTTTGAAACTTTGGGACGTAAGATAGAAAAAGCTTTTGCCATGGAAACCAGGTTTTAGCTTTTGCTTGTCAGAGAATCAACCCACGCTTGCATTAGTATGCCAAACGCTACCCCTACATTGAGAGAAGCTTTCAATCCTGTCATAGGAATACTTACTGTGCCGTAAGTTGCTTTTCTTAGAGCTTCAGGGCTTACTCCTAATTCTTCGGAACCTATAATGACTATGCCTTCCTTTGGAAAGTTGAATTCCTGTATGGGAGTTCCTCCTGTTTCCAGTACAAAAATAGGTTTATCCTCCGGAAGTTCATCAAGAGAGCATCTGGTATATCCCAATGTCTCTATACATCCCATACCACTTCGTATGGCTTTGCTCTGTGATGGATCTGTACAATTTGGTGAAATGTATACGCTTTCGCATCCCATTGCCTCTGCTGTACGGAATATGGAGCCTACGTTAAATGGAGAGCGGATATCTTCTGCATATACACTGACACCTTTAAAGAAGTTACGTTCCTGGACAGTTACGTTTTCCTGTGCGTGAGGAGCTATGACAAGATCCCACTCTGCAGGGAATGTCCCGATTATTGCCAATAATGCATTACGTGCTGTATTACAGCATCTGCGTTCATCAAACGGATCTGAATCAATCAGTTTCTGGAGTTCCTGAGCGGTCTCTGGAGGCAATTTAGGATCTTCAAGAACTATTTTTGTTACAGCTTTTGTGTAATCCTGACGAGACATCTTTGTAAAGTTGTAGGCTGTTCCTTTTTCGGCAATTCCTGCTATGTCTCGTTCAAGCTCTCCGAAGGTCAATGCAAGTTTTCGGCGTTTTTGACCAGCAGAAAGCTGGAAAAGTTTTTCTGGTGCTATCATGGTCTGGCATTATAGTATTAATAGGCTTTTTTGATAAGGTCAAAAATGTCTTCTGTGGTCATACTTCGAGGCAGCTTGTTGATAAGATCCAGATCTCCTGCTTCTTCGGCTGCAGCACTAAGCTGTGCCAGTGTCAGGTCAAGATCCTTTAGTCTCGTCGGAAGTCCTGCAGCTGCCAGCTTTTGTCTGATGTAATTCTGTAATTCTTCTGTGCACTTATCGTCTGAAGAATTTATTCCAAGGATTCTGGCGATTTTTGTTATCTTTACCTTGTTGTATTTTGTAGCATCTTCGATTACATAAGGAAACAATATTATTGATGTAAAGTAAGATGGTATATTGTATTTTGTATTGATACAAAGAGCCATAAGAGATGCAGGTCCTATAGAGCTTGTACCGGCCGATAAGCTGGCGATACAACCTCCTTGACTCATCAGCAGTTCTGTTGGGGTTGTAACAGATGCATTCTCCTTGTCTTGTAGTGCAAGTCCAATAAGTTCAATTGCTTTGCAGCTTATCATTTCACTAAAAAAAGTAGCGGTTCGGCTTAAGTATGTCTCACAGGCAAGGCAGAGGGTTTCGATAGCCATTGCAGTTCGCTGGTTATCTGGCAATGTAGATGTCAGTGTAGGGTCAAAGATTGCTGCCTTGCATAAGGAATTCTGATTTTTGATAAGCTGTAGTCTTCCTGTCCTGGAATCCACAATAGGAGTAATTTCTGAGAAAATGAAATTGTCTCTGATTGTTGTCGGAATGCAGATAAGTGGTAGACTTTGGGCTTTTGGAGTAGAATTGTCCAGAAAATTATAAATATATTGTTCTTCGTTGTAAAGCGAGCTTACTGCTCTACCAAGGCTGATTACTTTTGTACCGCCTACAGCAATTACTCCGTCAATATGGGCATTCTTTGAAAGATTTAGGATTTCTTCCAGTGTTTTGGAATCTGCATTATTGTCTATGTTTGAATAAGTAAAGAAATTTACTCTGTTTTCGGCGAGAGATGCTGTTATCTTATCCAATATGCTAGTCTGACTGATTACTGTATCCGTTATTAGAATAAAACGAGATCCAAAGTCCCGTGCATAACTTCCTGCATTATTGGAAACATAAGGACTAAGTATGATATTCGGTTGAATCTTAAAAATAAAGTCTGCCATAAAATCTCTCCCTAAAGAAGTTAAAAAAAAGACGGAAAAGGCTACCCTTATTCCGTCTTCCTGAAGTAATTAGTGATGTTAGTAATAATTAAAGTCCGAATGCAGAAAGAATCTTATCAGCAGTAGCAGCAATTGTTGCATCATTAAGATAGTTAGGATCCTGAATCTTCTGTTTAATCTGTTCAACAAGTTCTGTTCTGACATCAGGTGTGTCATTAGCTACTTGTGTAAGATAATAGGCATCAGAGGCCCTCTTAGCTTCTAGAGAAACATTGATTTCGTCCGAACCCTGCCTAATCCTGTCTACTGAATTAGAACGTTTTGCACTCTGCAAACTGTTAATAGAATTAACACTGGAAATCTTGTCTATCATCATAACCTGCCTCACTTTAATTATCGGTACTTTCGGTCGAAAGCTTTACTTTTTTATTGCCTGATATGAAAACAGCAAACTCACCTTTTATACTAGCTCTTGAGGAGTAATCATCAAGTATTTCCTGCGCCGTTCCGTCATTGATTTCTTCATGGAGCTTTGTGAGTTCTCTGCCTACTACAACTCGGCGTGTACTGTCTATATCGACAATGTCCTGTAAAAGCTTAACAATTCTAAAGGGACTTTCATATAAAATTATGGCATCCCCTGTTTCCATCAGTTCTCTGAGGCGACTGCGTCGTCTTCCTGGCTTAGGTGAAAGGAATCCTTCAAATATGAGAGTTTTTCCTCCGGCTCCAGCTACACTTGCTAAAGTGGCAAATGCACATGCACCTGGAATAGGTACAACCGTATGTCCTGCACTCCTAGCTTTACCGGCAAGTATTGCACCAGGGTCACTGATACCAGGAGTTCCTGCGTCACTGGCGTAGGCTACAGTCTGTCCCTCATCCAGCATTTTGATTATCTTATCAGACGCAAACTCTTCATTCTGTGATCTGCAGCTGATAAGAGGCTTACGAATCTCAAAATGTGTCAAAAGTTCCATAGTGTGACGTGTATCCTCTGCGGCTACAACATCAACGCTTTTTAATGTTTCAAGAGCTCTGTATGTGATATCTCCCAAATTTCCTATTGGGGTTGCAACTATATATAATACTGACACATAAAACAGTATAATAGCAAGATATAAAGATTTCAATACTTTATGAGCTATCTTAAAAACTAAAACGACTTGCATTAAAGGCCGATAAAAAAGTATCTTTATAAAAGGATAAATAAAATGAGAAATAAAGAAAAAATAACATCAATAGTGACAGGATCAATACTTTTTGTACTGTCAGCTGTTGTATCAATATCTCTTTTGATAGGAATACTTGACTATGGTTCAGTGACTCCTGGTATGGGCAGTCCTCTGCATATTTTTGGCTCTATGCTGTATAGTGTATATGGGTTATCTAGTATATTGATACCGGTTTTTCTGTTTATAGCAGGAATATTCAGCATTGATTCTTCATGGTCATTACAAAAATTAGCTTCATTGCTTGTGAGCATTGTCCCTTTCTTTACTGTTTCAGTGGCAGAAAACCTAAGTCGTAAAATTGCTGCACAGGGACTCGATCCTATTGCAATTATAAAAATAACAGGCATTATGTTGTTGGCTTTTATGCTGGCAACTATCGAGTATCTTGCAACGATAGTATTGTCCGGTAGATTTAGTTCAAGAACAACTGGAGCCTCAAAAGATAACTTGTCGGTAAACACAGCCTCAAATTTGTCAGCTGCAGCAAAAAGTCTCAAAAATGCTTCTTCTGTGAAAGTTGATGTGACAGACGAAATTATAAGTGAAGAAGACTTTGTTGATACTGTAGAGCTTGAGCCAATTATAAATCCGGAGCCAGTGGAAGCTCCTGTAACTGAGAATATTGAAGCTACTGTTGGAGAAAGCAGAGATGAACCAGCTGAAGTAGCAGAACCTGATATTCCAACAGTAGACTCTATAATAAATGCTTCCCATGCTGAAACTATGGAGACAGTTGCAGCTGATGACGATACAACTGAAAAGCAATCGGATACAATAAAAGATTTGTCTGATGATATTGATGAAGAAATAAATGCGGCTGTAGATAAAACTATTGATGAAGTTACAGATGACAGTAAATGGACTCTTAATGAGCTTTTAAAAAAAACTTATAAGGAAGTAGAGGAAGAAACAAAAGAAGATGATATCTGGTCGATAGACGATCAAGGTGAACCAAAGAAGAATCGAATCAAACATGCTTCTGGAGATGACTCCGAAGTAGATATGAACAGTGATCCTTGGCACGTCATAACTCCTGCATTGGATGACACAGAGCCAGAGCAGGAATCAACAATGAATAATGATGTATTTTTTGAGGAACCTGTCGCTGCTGATATCGAGGATAGAGTTACAGATGAAGATGATATCATCGCTCAGTTTGAGAAACAAAACTTTGAAGACTCCGCTGATTTTGATTCTCCTCTCAGGGAACAGGTTGTAGCTGTAAAATCCGCTAAACATTCGATGATTTCTGCTTTGGATAATGTCTTTGACAAGATGGAAAAAGAAGCTATGGCAGATTATGTCAGCGGTGATATGGACAATCATTATGATGAACCAGAAGATGAGGATTTACAGGATCAAGATTCTGTAGCCATAATATCAGATTCTGTAGCTGATGACTCCTTTGCAGAATTAGAGCCTGTCATGGATGATGCTTTTGCTGCAATTACAACAGAAGATGAACCTGTAATAGCCAGTGATACTGTTTTAGAGAGCCAAGATGATTCTGACATGATGGAAGAACCTGTTCTTGTGACTGACGAAGAACCTGAAATGGATATGAACTCTGATGACTATGATTCTGATTTGGATATACCTGAATTGGATGCTGATTCAGATGAAAATGTTTCTGGTGAAGATATGATATCTGGTGAGAATGCAGGAGAAGATAGCATCCCTGTTGGAGAAACATTTTCTGAGGACGATGTACCAGAGCAGGTAAGTCAACCAATAGCTGTTACCACTGTAGTAGATAAAGATGGTAATATGATTTCAACTCCAATCAGTGTTCCAGAACCAAAGAAACGTATAAACGGAACATATAAGATTCCAACAGAGCTTTTGACTGTCTACGAAGATAATCCGTATTGGATCATCGATGAAGAGACAAACAATGCCGCACAGCTCCTAAAGGAAACCCTTAGGGAATTTAAAATCGATGTAACAATTACAGGAATTCGCAAAGGACCTGTAGTAACAATGTTTGAGATGTTACCTGCTCCAGGTGTAAATGTAACAAAAATAGTTTCCCTTTCTGATAATATTGCCCTACGTCTTGCAGCTCGTTCTGTTCGTATTGTTCCTCATATTCCTGGTAAGACCGCCATGGGAATTGAGATTCCAAACAAGCAGAGAGCTATGGTATCTTTCAGGGAGTGTATAGAGCAGAATCGTCCTGAATGGAAAAAGATGGCAGTCCCCGTAGTTCTAGGTAAAGATATTGAAGGTGAAGTCAAGCTTATGGATATAGTAAGGACTCCTCATCTTTTGATAGCAGGTGCTACAGGTGCTGGTAAATCAGTATGTGTAAACAGCCTTATCTTAAGTATTCTGTATAAACGAAATCCAAGCGAAGTAAAGATGATACTCATAGATCCAAAGGTTGTTGAGTTAAAACTTTATAATGATATACCACATCTTTTGACTCGTGTTATAACTGAGCCAAAGAAAGCTTTGCAGGCACTTCAGTATTGTCTGTGCGAAATGGAACGTCGTTACGCAGTCCTTGACAGTTTAGGTTGCCGCGATATTGCCAGTTATAACAAAAAAATAGTAGAGCAGCATATAGCTACTGAGAAACTACCTTATCTGGTAGTAATTATTGATGAATTTGCAGATCTTATGGCAACTACAGGTAAACAGCTGGAAGGTATCATTGCCCGCTTGGCTGCCATGAGCCGTGCTGTTGGAATCCATCTTGTACTTGCAACTCAGCGTCCGTCTATTGATGTTATTACAGGACTTATCAAAGCAAATATTCCAAGCCGTATTGCCTTTATGGTTTCCAGTAAGACAGATAGCCGTGTCATTCTTGACCAGATTGGAGCAGAAAAGCTCTTGGGAATGGGTGATATGCTTTATGCTGGTGCTACAGATCCATTCCCGACACGTATACAGGGAACCTTTATCAGTGATCAGGAAGTCGAAGATGTAGTTGATGCTGTAAAGCAGTGGGGAGAACCAGAGTACATCGATGATGAGATTTTTGTTGATGATGAAGATGTAGAAAGTAGTGACCAGATGTCTCTTTTTAATCCTGAGGGAGGAGAAGATCCTTTATATGAAAAGGCTTTGGAGATTGTAGTGCAAGCAGGTAAGGCCAGTGCATCATATATTCAACGCCGTCTGAAGATAGGATACAACAGAGCCGCTCGTCTTGTAGAAGAGATGGAAGAGAGAGGCATTGTTGGACCTGCTAATGGTAGTAAACCTCGTGAACTTATCAATATACCGTGATATACGCAGAATATGGTATAAATATTTAAAAAATCTGCATATAATTGATATTTATCACAGAATTATATAGAATGAGGGTAATTAGATTAAGTGACTTTCTAGAAAGTCCCATGAGGTTTGTATGATTTTTTCACCAGTAGAAATCCAGGAAACAGTAAACATGTTCATGAGACAGAAGCTGGATATTCGTTGTGTAACAATGGGTATCTCCCTTTTGGACTGTGCATGTGAAGACAGTAAGAGAGCTAATCAGAAGATTTATGATAAGATAATGCGTTATGCAGGTAACCTTGTAAAGGTTGGACAAGACATCGAAAAAGAGTATGGTGTACCTATTATCAATAAACGCATTTCTGTTACACCAATTGCTCTTGTAGCTGGCGCCTCTTCTGACAAGTCTTATGTCAGTTACTGCCAGACACTTGATAAATGTGCTAAGGAACTTGGAGTAAACTTTATTGGTGGATTCAGTGCCCTTGTGCAGAAAGGAATTACACCTGCTGATCGCATATTGATAGACAGTATCCCAGAAGCTCTTGCTACAACAGATTATGTATGTTCTTCTGTAAATGTAGGAACTACAAAGAACGGTATCAATATGGATGCCGTTAAGCTCATGGGAGAAACAATAAAAAAGACTGCTGAAGCTAGTAAAGATTGTGCAGTAAATGGATGTTCCAAGCTGGTAGTATTCTGCAATGCTCCAGAAGATAATCCGTTTATGGCTGGTGCATTCCATGGACCTGGAGAAGGTGACTCTGTAATCAATGTAGGAGTTTCTGGACCTGGAGTAATCCTTGCTGCTGCCAAAGAATACAAGGGTCGTCCAATCAACGAGCTTGCTGATGGTATCAAAAAGATGGCATTCAAGATCACCCGTATGGGACAGATGGTAGGAACAGAAGCTGCACGCCGTCTTAATACAAATTTTGGTATTCTTGATTTGTCCCTTGCTCCAACACCGGAAGTAGGAGACTCCGTTGCACGCATTATCGAAGAGATTGGTATTGAAGGTTGTGGAGGACCTGGAACAACAGCAGCTCTTGCCATGCTTACAGATATGGTAAAGAAGGGTGGTGTAATGGCATCTACAAATGTTGGTGGATTGTCAGGAGCCTTTATCCCTGTGTCTGAAGACGAAGGAATGATTAATGCTGTAAATACAGGTTCCATTTGTCTCGAAAAGCTTGAGGCAATGACAACTGTATGTTCAGTAGGTCTTGATATGATTGCAATTCCTGGAGATACACCAGCTACAACAATCTCAGGAATCATGGCTGATGAATTTGCTATTGGTATGGTTAATTCCAAGACAACAGCAGTCCGCATTATTCCAGCTCCAGGCAAAAAAGAAGGTGACTGGGTAGAATTTGGTGGATTGCTTGGTGGAATGCCATGTATGAAAGTAAGTCCATTTGGATGTGCAGACTTTATCAATCGTGGTGGACGTATTCCAGCTCCAATACATTCATTCCGTAATTAATTGTCCTGCAAGATAGTCAGAGCATCAGATAACAGCATATTGTTTACCCAGTGTATGGATTTTATAAGGCCATATGAGGGAATATGCTGTTCTCTTGTGGAACAGATACAGGAAAAAAATCCCAACATCTATGTGATATTAAACTCTGAGACACTGCTGAAGGAAGAAATAAAAGGAATCTTTACTTGGGGACCCAAAGGAGAAGTTGTATTCTGCTGTCTTCCATATAGAGATTCTTTTATAAAAGAGGCTCTCATCAGTTTTTTCAGGGATAGAAAGATATTCTGCATTTCCGGTGCTAAGGAATATGCAGATCAAATAATCTCAGCGTTATATATAGCAGGCAGGAGAACTCCGTCTGAACTTAGGGAAATGCTATTTATGACTTGTAGCCAACTCCCCCAAAAAGATAAAAATTCCCAATATAGAATAGAATTATGTCGTGAAGAGTGGCTTGATGAGCTGTTTCCTATGCAGATGGATTATATGCAGAAAGAAGTCATGCCCCTTAAACGGCTTCCTTCCGCAGCTGCAGAGCGTATGAGTCTCAGTCGTTATGTAAAACAAAAATCAATGTATGTCCTCCTGAATGAAGGAAAGATTGTTTCCAAAATAAACATCAGTGCCAGAACCCAGAGCTATGCACAGATAGGAGGAGTCTATACTCATCCCGATTACCGGAATCATGGATACGGACGGGTTCTTATATCCCATATTATAAACGCTGAAAACCAGCAGGGCAGGAAGTCAGTTCTTTTTGTCAAGAAAGACAATGCCAGCGCTATAAAATGCTATCTTAATGCAGGGTTTGAAGTCTCCGGAATATATTCCATAGCATATTATCTTTAAAATATGAATTATGTGCCTATAATTAGGTTATGGAAGTCCGACTGACAGCTGCAATTCAGACAAATCCAAAAGATTTTCTCTATAAAAGTGAATTATATAAAGAACTGGAACATCAGTGTATAAGCGCTGATATTAACTTGTATTATCTTAGTAATGCAGTAGCCGGTTTGGGGTGCTCAGATCTAAAGTATATCAGCCTTTTGGATTATAAAGACAATGATTACTGTGTAAGTCCTGACAGTGTTACATATTATGATCTTATAAATCACCTTGTAAAAAAGCATGATTGTTTTTCGTATAATATTGTAACAGGTCCAAAAAATTGCCGTGCATCCAGTGAGCGCCTTAGTTGCCTGCTGAATGTTCTTGCCTCATTTGGAATTGAAGTAGAAGAAAATCATATCTTTTATGGTAGTAATGATGAAACATCAGGATATGGAGCAATGATTTATTTTGAAAGTCAGTATGCCCTGGATGTGGATTGCATCATTGCATTGAATGATGATATGGCTTTAGGGGTATTGAGATACTGCCGGAAACGTAATATCCAGATACCTGGTGAACTGAAAGTTGTTGGATTTGACAACAGTGTCTTGGCTGCTTCGGTAGATACTACTTTAACAAGTATAGGGAGCATGCCGGAAGTTTTAGTGCATGATATAATTTCTGTGCTGCAAAAAAGCAGGACCGCAGTGTGGACCAAAAGCACAAGTAATATCTTTTGCCGTAAATCATGTGGATGTATTGCAGCGGAAGACTGCAAGACAGATTATGTGGATATGGATGGAAAAAGCCATAACTATGAAGAAGATGATTTTTTTACTAACCGCCTCATGCAGATAAATAACCAGCGAGACAGGGTATCTTTAAGATCTATTTACCAGAGCCTTTCCAAGTCTTCGGGTTTTGACGGAATAGTGGAGACTCTTAAAAACTCCATGCAGAATATAAAACCCAGATTTTTTGCATTGGTTCTGGTAAAAGGCTATGATGCTGAACTCACGTATCTGTATGATGAAAAGTCCTTTAAGTCCAACGAAAGACATCTGGATTCCACTGTGACTTTTGACTGCAGGCAATATCTTATTCCTAAGGAATTCCTTGCAGAAAGAAGGCATACTTTGTTCTTTAAGGAACTTACAGTGCAGAATACATTATTTGGTTATATTGCATACGAAAAAGGAATGATGGACGCGGATGTGTACAGTGATCTCTTTGACTATGTAACCGGTTTATTGTCATTTGCAAGACAAAATAACAACGTCTGAAGCACAATCAATATGAGATGCTTAGTCTTATTTTAGATTAAAAAAAGATGTTTTCTTTCTGGATTGAGTTCTAATTTTACAGATAAATCAAGATTAAAATGTCTATTAACGCAATCAGCTAACCAGGCTGCTTTTTCTGTATTCCCCAGAGCTTCATGAATTGCTAGTGATTGTTCAATGTACACTTTTCCTAATTCTGTATTACCCAAATTACAGAATCCATAACCTTTATGATATAAAAAGAAAGGCAAAAGATTTAACCTATTATATTTTTTACAACAGTCAATACCTTTGTCACATAATGTAATAGTTCCTTTATCATGATAACTCATATCTTTACAGTTTATGAAGTTAAACAGTGCAGTGGGATATTTCTTAGAAAATGTATCTGCATCAATTTCATGTTCTTCATAGTAAGTCATGATGAAGTGAAATAATTTAATGGAATAGTCTTTGTTGCGGTTTAGATGACAATGTATTGCTATATTGTTTAGTATAGTAAGTTCTGTCGCTGTAAAAAACTTAGTCTGGGGTAAATCGTTAAAATTAAAATTGGGATATGTTATCTTTAATGCCGATAGTAAATCTAATATAACCTCTTCATGTGAATAACCATGTTTGCTTTTATAAATTGCCTTTGAAAGTATATAAAACTGTTTATCAAGATTATCTATCTCTATTTTTTCGTCCCAATACTGATTTAATTCGTTTAAGAAATCGCCATTATTTTTAGCAATCATATCTACAATTTTATACTCTAACTTTTCTCTTTGTAGTTCCTGTTCAGAGACTGCTACGTTAAATATTCCGACATTAATGCCGGCGCGACTTAATAAAGCTTCCAGGACTTTCTTGCTGGGATTTTGTTTACAGGTTTCTATTCTGGACAATGTTGGAACAGAGCATATTCCGTCGCAAAATTCCTCTTGAGAGATATTTTCTCTCAATCTGAAATCGCGTATTAGCTGTCCTGCTGAGTACAACGGCATATTTAGTTTCCTTTTTTACTTTCAAAGAAATATATATTATTTCAATAATTTTGACAATAATTTTTGATTTTTTCGTGAAACGTTATGGCGTCTTTTTGAATTTATCTTATAATGGTTCATATTGCATTTATAGAATTAAAAGTTGAATTAAAGTCGTTTTTAACGTGGTTTTGGAATCTAATATTTCCAATTCCACTATGTATGATGTTTTTGAATCAGCATAGTTACGATTTGTCTTCTGATGTCATTTTTAGCATTATGAGGCCTTTGATGATTCAAACAACGTTCTGGAGACTTTTGCAATTGCTATGAATGGAACTGGAGGCAAATATCATTTATGAAAGTGAAGTATTCTAAGAATAAGGCAGTAACTATTGCCTTATCCTGTTTTGCGATTTCTTTATCAGCATTAATTCCTTTTCTTGTGCAGAGGTTAATTGATGGCATTACAAGCAATTATCTGGATTATAAACTTGTTGCACTGATACTCTTGGCTATTCCTGTCAGGAAAGTATTTGATTTTTTCTTTAATTACTTTTTCAACAACCTGTATAATCTTGCAAGTCATGATAAGCGCCAAGAATATGTATCTGTGCTGCTGAAATCTTCGTCACAGAATGCATACAAAATTGACCAGAGTGCCATGAACAACAGACTGATGAACGAAGTGTACGCTTTTGGTTCTATTGATGGTCTTAAAGATGTAATGCTTTCGATAAACATAATCATGCTTGTCGTTTCGTCATTGATTCTTATCAGAATAAGCATATATATATTTATTGCAGTTTGTCTTCTGATTCCTCTTATCTATTTAAATACAGCACTTATCAAAAAAAAGATGCAGAAGATTTCTGAAGAGCATAGACTTCATTATGAACGTGTAAGTTTTGCTATAAAAGAAATGTGTGAAGGCTTTGAGGAAATCAAAGTCCAGCATGCAGAAGATAACTTTGACAAGAGATTCAGAAAAGAAAATGATGATTTTTATACTCTCGAAAAACGTCTTAATTTCATAGATAGATTGTCTAGGGATTCATTTGACATTCTCTTTTCTGTTCTGCCAATACTGTCACTGGTACTTGGTCTGATTCTTTCTCATTATGGGCGATGTACAATCAGTGCTTCAATTGCATTCTATATGTATCTTAACTTTTTTATTGAGCCTATTACTAATCTTACGAGCTTTAAGATGCAGATGATTTCTGCAACAAAGCGAAAGGAACTTGTCGAAGAGAAGATGAAGGATCTTACCGTCATGACCAAGGGAAGCAAGTCTGTAGATTGTAAGAGTATCAATATCGGCTCTATAGATCATGAATATAAGAACAACCATTTGAACTTTGGTTGTGATATTAATATTTCTAAGAGTGGTATATATTTCTTTAGCGGTAAAAGTGGAACTGGTAAGTCCACTGTGTTGAAGATAGTTTCCAAACTTTTGTCATCTCCTGATAGTGTAGTTACAGTTGATAATCAGAATATTGCTGATGTTGACGAAGACAGTTTGTTTGAACATCTTACATATTTAAGTACGAGTCCCCATATCTTTAATGGTACTGTCAAAGAAAATATAACTTTGTTTGAAGATTCAGACATTGATCAATCAGAGCTTGATTTAATGTTTGATGAATCTGAAAATATAAATAAAGACTTGTTCCTGGATACAAAAGATTCTGTGCCATTGTCTACTGGTCAGATGCAGCGAATCAATATTCTTCGCTTATTGAGTAAAGATAACAAAACTAATCAGAAAATTATTTTACTTGATGAAAGTCTATCTGGTGTTGATGAAGTGAAAGAAAAGAAGATTCTTAACTATCTAAAGGCGAAATTTGCGGATTCAATTATTATAGTTGTATCCCACAGATCCGCTACTAGAGATATTTGTGATTTTTGCATTAATTTTGATAATGATAAGATTGTCTTGGAAGATATAAGATAAAAAATGTGTGATAAGGGAACCTTAAAAAATGGTTCCTTTATGTAGACCTCTATCAGTAAAGTCATTTATCTACCTGATTATAAATCCCCTCTGACATTGGCTATTTTTCTCAATCCTGTACGGCTATAAAACACTCTGATTCCTAGCTAGGAACTGGTTTAAATCCTAACTAGGAACTGGTTTAAATCCTAACTAGGAACTGGTTTAAATCCTAGCTAGGAATTGGTTTAAATCCTA
>JAZLGX010000003.1:0-8861 GCA_045616545.1 Treponema sp.
GCATGTATAATGATGCTGGTGGCCATAGTGGAGAGGCAATACCCGTTCCCATTCCGAACACGGAAGTCAAGCTCTCTAACGCCGATGATAGTGCCCTTTGGTGCGAAAGTAGGTAGCTGCCAGCTTTTTTTATTTTAAACCGATTTCCCCGCAATTTAGCCAGTTTTTTTATTATATAACTTGTTCAAAGATTTTGCCCAAACTATCATGGATGACAAGAGTTGCAAAGTCTTCGTTTGGTGTAGGATCCTTATTGATGAGGACAATTTTGTTCCCTCTAAAGTATTGAATCAATCCTGCCGCTGGATATACAGTCAGCGAAGTCCCTCCGATAATAAGTAAATCTGCCTCCTGCAAGGCTTTTATGGCACCTTCAATAATATCTTGGTCGAGACCTTCTTCGTACAGGACTACATCTGGCTTAATTAAGCCTGTGCACTCGTCACATAGAGGAATCTCATCATTGGAATGAGCATACATATAATCTGCATCAAAGAATTTATGACATTTAGTACAGTAGTTACGGAGTGTACTCCCATGTAGTTCCCACACAGACTTGCTTCCTGCTCTTTGATGTAATCCGTCAATATTCTGTGTGATTACAGCTTTTAGCTTTCCTGACTGCTCCAATTCAGCGAGCTTTTTGTGGGTTATATTAGGAGCTATGCCCTGAATCAATAGTTTTTCATGATAGAACCTATAAAACTCTTGGGTATTCTTCCAAAAGAAAGATGCACTTAATATTTCTTCGGGGGGATAAGACCACTTTTGGTTATATAATCCGTCTTTACTTCTGAAATCAGGTATTCCGCTTTCTGTCGAAACACCTGCTCCCCCAAAGAATACGATATTATTGCTTGAATTTATTAGCTCTCTTAGAATTGCAATCTTATCCATATTGTTTTGAACCTTTTTGCTTAAATCTTGAATTTTTCTATTTCCTGCTTCAATATCTGAACACTTATGTTATTCTGTTCTGTAGCAGAAGCAGTCTCAATGACTACCTTAGATATTTCATCGGCATTTGCTGTGACTTCTGTCATAGTCTTGTCAAATAAGTCTATCTCTGTAGCCATCTTTTCAAGTTCATTTTGCATAGTTGAGTTGCTGTCAATTATACGCCTTGAGCCGTTCGTAACGCTGGTGGAAATTTCTGCAAGCTGTTTGACACCGGAAAGAACCTGTTCACTACCTGCAGCCTGTGCATCCATGGATTCCTTAATGGTTTCTTCCTGATCTCGCACTGTAGTTGTCAAGTCAAATATCTGATTAAAATTAATGCTTACAGCATTTGTGGTTTCAGAGATTTCCTTGATACTTTCCTGTAATTTCTGCAAACTTTCTGTGATTATCTTACCTTGCTTATTTGAATCTTCAGCAAGCTTTCGGATCTCATTGGCAACAACAGCAAATCCTTTTCCGGATTCACCAGCGTGAGCTGCTTCAATCGCAGCATTCATAGACAAAAGATTTGTTTGCTCTGCAATATTCTGTATTACATTACTGGCTTCCAAAAGCCCAGCTGAATCTTTAAGTATATGAGTTGCAGACTGGACAGAGAGCTCCATTTTCTTACGGCCTTCTTCTGCAGCATTCGATAGGTTAGCTACAGCAATGGCATTCTTGTCAAGAATAGCTGTTACAGAGCGGATGCTTTCGACCATATTATGTACTGCTCTTCCTGATTGGTCTACTGTTATCATCTGTTTTTGTACTTCGGAGTCCAGATTATATATATCAGATGATATCTGTTTTCCACTTGTATTTATTGCATTAAAGGCTTGGACTTCAGCCTTTACGGTTTCACTCATTTTTGTTGTGCTTGAGGATATGTTTTGAGCAGCTTTTTTTGTTAAACCGGTTTGAACTGCCAAATCACGAGCAAGACTATGGGTTGACATTGCATTCTTCTGGATGTTCTTGAGCAGAGTCTTTGTGTTATCAACAAAGTTTTCCATGGATAATGCAATCTTTCCGTATTCTTCGCGTGATGTTACTTTTGGAATCTCGACAGCATAGTTTCCTGTGCCTACTTTTTCCAAGACGTTAGAGAGTTTGACAAGTGTACGTTTGTTCTGCTGCAGCAAATGTATGATGGAAAAAGTTACTAGAAAAGTGTCAACAACCAGGGTAGGGAAAACTTTGCCGGTTACGAACTTGTTATAGTCATGGGTAAAGTTTTGTGTTGCCATGAACATTCCCAATACTGTCAGGGAAAAGCTTATAAAGCCAACTTCTACTATTAAGATTGATCTTCCTGCAGTACCTACATGAATCTTATCGTCCAGAGAAAACTTTATGTAGTTAGCTGCCCATTTTTCAAAGCCTTCCAAAAAGAATGTGAAGATAAATGATATTGTTATACCTGAGCTGCCTATACTCATCAATGCAAATGCTACGGTATTTATCTGAATATTTGTACGCTTACATATTGCCTGAACAACAAGAATTAAAATCAAAAGGTAAACAGACTGGTAAATCCATACCTGCTTTTCAAAAACACTAAGATAACTATTTACTTTGGTTCTTGATTTTTCGGTATTGTCATTGTTCCTGATTGCTTTGATTCCAGCAATGTATAGAAATACTAAGCTTATATATTTTGCTGACAGAAAGACGATTTGAGACGGATTTAACAGAATCTTGCCAATGGTTTGCAAGTCTATAACTTGTGCATTTGCAAGTGGAATCCATATGATGAAGTCGCCTACCAAAAAAAGCGATGCATATAGAATTGTTATTGAAACAATCGAAGTGGTATTCTTTTGAATTAAGTCTTGAGGCATATAAACTCCCAAAAAAAGTTATTACCTTATAATTTAATTCAAAACGAAAAAAAAACATGGATAAACGATTTAAAAATCAAATTTATCCATGTTTGTATATTTCTAAGAAATTATTATGCCTGAAGAGCTGTTACAGCTACTGTAGCTACGATGTCGTCTACATTACATCCACGGCTCAAATCGTTGAGAGGCTTTGCAAAGCCCTGACAGATTGGACCAATTGCCATCCATCCGCCCATTCTCTGACAAATCTTGTAACCGATGTTACCAGCGTTGATGTTAGGGAAGATAAATGTATTTGCATGACCTGCAACTTTACTTCCTGGAGCTTTGAGTTCTCCAACTTCTGGAGCAACTGCTGCATCAAACTGGAATTCGCCGTCAATTGCGAGTTCTGGTGCGCGTTCCTGAGCAAGCTTTGTAGCTTCCTGCATCTTTGGAACAGACTGGAAGTATCTGTCATCGTTTCCTGAACCTTTTGTAGAGAATGAAAGCATTGCTACATGTGGTTCAATTCCTGCGATTTTCTTTGCAGTATCGGCAGTTGCAATAGCTATATCTGCAAGTTCGTTAGCACTTGGTTCAATGTTGATTGCGCAGTCACCAAAGAGTGCAACACCTTCTGGAATGTATGGATTACCACCCTCTGGGGCAACGAGAATAAAGCTTGACGATACAGTCTGGATTCCAGGGGCTGTCTTGATAACCTGAAGTCCTGGGCGAAGTGTATTTGCTGTAGAATGACATGCTCCGGAAACAAAGCCATCAGCATCTCCTGCCTTAAGAATGAGTGCACCAAACATTGTACGATCCTTGATGATATATTCTTTTGCAGAAGCTACATCAGGGTATTCTGGCTGCTGAGTCTTTTTATTGATTTTGCCTTTACGTGCATTGAACAAGAGTTCTGCATATTTATCTGCATTTGGACAGTTTGCAGGGTCTACGATTTCGATACCTGTAAGGTCAACTCCAGGAGCAACCTTTTCGCATTCTTCTTTTGTTCCCAAAAGTATAATTTTTGCAATACCTTCCTTCACAATCTTAGAAGCTGCTTCTACAACACGTTTGTCTTCACCTTCGCAAAGTACAATTTTTTTGCCGAGCTTTGCGGCTTTCTGTTCAAGCTCTTTTACAAAATCCATATTTATCTTCCATCTGAAATAAGAGTAAATTAGGTAAGTCGAATCCTATACAGATGTTCTTACCTTGCATATAAAATATCACTAATATCAATTAAAAACAACCTGTATCAAATTGGTTGTTTGAATGTACTATTTATATCCTCTGATAGTATCTATATAGAAATAACCTTCATCTGGTGTTGTGATTGCTTGCAGGAGCTGCAGCCGCTTGATGTTTTTTTTCTGTTCAAGGGGTATTGTTGTTATATCGAATACAAGAGTATGTTCCCCCTTTGGAAACCAGCACCATGTTTCTGACTGCAGCCATTTCCATTCTTTATCAAGTCCTGTAAGGCCAAGTACAAGAGGGTAATCGTTTGGATTATAAACATCCATTGTTATATAGGAATATGGAGACAGGTCGAGGAGATCTGAATCTTCGTAGTCTGTATACCACATGGAGTTATCTCCTTCATATACACGATCATATGAGACCATTAGAGAATATCTTCCCGTTGTTTTCCATTTTCTGGCAAGTTCTGCACCACAAGAAACATGATGATCTCCCCATCGGTCCCAGTCTGCTCCTGCATGTATCCACACAAATCCGTCTTCAAAGTCTTCCACTTTTGTTCCAGGGCCTGATGGCATGGCAGCCCCAAAGGTTTCTGCATAGACAAAACCAGTTATTATTGAACATATCAGTGCAATAGATAGTAATTTTTTCATGTGCTATTACTCCTTGTCAACTTTGAACTTATTCATGGATATGTTGAGTTTTTCAATACTGTCAAGGTTTCGTGCTACGTCACTCATGGCTTTTTCAGTACTTATGGAAATTTCCGCTGTTTTCTGGGTCATTGTATCCATACTTTGATTGACAGTAACTGTTGTTTCTGCCAGTTTCTGTATTTCCTCTGTAACTTTCTTGCTGGATTCATACATAGCTTCTGAATTTGTCTTGACTTCAGCTGTAATTGCGTTGATCTGTTTTATAGCTTGAAGAATCTGTTCTCCACCTTCAGTTTGTTGTCTCATAGCCTCATCTATGACTCGTTCCTGTTCACTGACTGTTCTTGTCATACTGAGAATGCTTGTAAACTGATTCTGCATTGTGCGGCTGGATTCTGAGACATTATTTATAGATTGTCTTACGTCCTTAAGTGCTTGTTGGATTCTGGAACCTTGGGAACCAGATTGCTCAGCTAGTTTTCGGATTTCTCCTGCAACAACAGCAAATCCTTGTCCTGAAGCTCCGGCATGTGCGGCCTCGATTGCTGCATTCATAGCAAGAAGATTTGTCTGACTTGATATATTCTTGATTACAGCTGCTGCCTCAATCAGTGTTTTTGACTGTTCCTGGATCTCCAGAGTCTGATTTACCGTAGTATTAACTAAGGTCATGCCTTCTTCTGAGGATTTTTCAAGATTCTCGATAGACTCCCTGTTTCTCTGTAGTATCTGACTGACAGAACCTATGTTTGCTGTCATTTCTTCGATAGAAGAAGATGATTCTGTAACTGATGCAGACTGTTCATCTATGTTTTCTGAGAGAATGCGTATATTGTCAACTATCTGGGTTACTACATCTCGCGTGTTCTGTACACCTTGATTTTGTTCAATCATATTACGCTGAACAATGGAAATACCATCCATGATTCCTTGTACGGCATTGTTTGCATTGTCCATGGACTCGTTAAGGCTATTGCCAATGTCTTTCATCAGTCGACTTTCCTGTTTAACGTCACTGACAGATGTGCTTATTTTTTCCATTGTCTTATTGAAGCTATCACACATAACTCCAATTTCGTTTTTTACCCTGCTATTGAGTCTGACCGTAAGATCTCCATCACCTTCAGCTATGTTCTTAAGGGCTGCAGCACTGTGCTTGAGTGGATTCACTATATTTGTTACAAGAATCCAGATAGCAATTTGGACTACCAATACTTCTATCATGAGCAGAATGAATATATTGTAAGTTGTAAATCTTGTAGTCCGATTGATTTCATTAAAAGGTGTTCTTGCAATTATGTACCAATTGATGTATTCCCTTCGGTCTGGAGATATCTTGGCTATTGTTATAAGTTCGTCTTTGCCTTCCTTGTCATAGCTGAACATGGCAGATTGTTCACCGTCAAAATAATTGGCTAATGATGTATCTCTAAAAAGGAGACTCTTATCGCCTGTTTTTTTCCCGTTGTTTGCAAGGATTATTGTACCGTCACTTGAAATAAACTCGATTTCAGTACCATTGTATATGGTTTTACCATCCAAAAGATGCTCTAGGGAAGAAAGAATAATATCGACACCTGCAATACCTACAGTTTCGTAGTTATAATTGAGCATTCTGGTATAGGCTGTTGCAGTAATTACTGGGTTACCTTCGATTTCGATAGTTTGAGGGTCTGTAATTCTTGTCTCAGTTGTTTTCATGGCCTCTTCTATCCAGTTGTTGTCAAAAGAGTCCATTTCATCAGTTCTGACTCGACCTGTATCGGATCTTACATATCGTATACGAAAACTTCCATCATAGTTATATTCGGGATCTGCAAATTCTTGATCTCTTCTGTCAAAGGCACCTGGTTGCCAACATGCCCATGCAGATTTTATGCTTGAGTGTTTGATCAAGGAATACAGTGACATAGAGGTAGCGCTTCTTCGTCTCTTTTCCGGTATGCTCCATGATGCAGAAAGAATACTTGCCATCGATTCCAAAGAATAAACATATTCTTTCATTTCTTTTTCAACAATGTCTGCTTTTTTTTCAGTTAAGGCAAGAATTCCTGTAGATATTTGTTCTGTGTTAACCCTTTTAACAGTATTGCTGATTATTACGGTCATAATAAGTGACGCTACAAGCATACCTGATCCCAAGTAAATTATAAGGGATTTTCTTATGGAAGCCTTTGTGTTGAATAATTGATTGAAAGTACCCATATCTTTAAATGTTAGCACATTAAGACCAAATATCAATTAAATGGGGGAATAAAGCAGGTTAATTATAGAAAAAACAATAGGTTTGTGTAGAATACTGACTCATTGACATTAGGTTTTATTTAATCTAGTTTTAGGTATGACATTAAACTTTGTTTCATCTCTTGCATTTGTATTCTTGCTTGGTATTGCAGCCGAAGAATTATGTAAACGTATCCATATCCCATATATTATAGGACTTTTAGGGGTTGGTATTATTTTAGGTCCATCCTGTTTGAATCTCCTCGATTCTTCCATACTTCTGGTATCAGGTCAGATTAGGCAGGTTGCACTTATCATAATTTTAATCAAGGCTGGACTTGCTTTGAATATTAAAGATCTGAAAAAGGTCGGAAGGCCTGCCATCCTTATGTCTTTTGTTCCTGCCAGTATCGAAATTATCGCCTATACTTTTGTTGCTCCTTTGTTCTTTGGAATATCGCACCTTGAAGGTGCCATAATGGGAAGTGTTCTTGCAGCTGTTAGTCCTGCTGTTGTTGTTCCTCGTATGGTTACTCTAATCGAATCACAATATGGTACTAAAAAAGGAATTCCACAAATGATTCTTGCCGGGGCAAGTCTCGATGATGTTTTTGTCATTGTACTTTTTAGCACATTCTGCACCATGGGAACTGGTGGAGATATAGATTTGAAGGCTTTTGCTGATATTCCGTTGTCTGTTATTCTTGGGATCATAGCAGGTTGTTTTGCAGGATTATGCTTGAGCTTGTATTTTAACTATATGAACAGAAAACATAAGAGCGTACGTAATTCCCTTAAGGTTATATACATTCTTGGTGCAGCGTTCCTGCTAATGACTATGGAATCATGGATAAAATATGTGACAAATGGATTTGTACATGTTTCAGGTTTGATTGCTGTGATAAGTATGGCTTGTGTTGTTAGAATTAAGATACCTCGGGAAAGTACAATTTATGATCTTAGTGCCAAGTTTGGAAAGATTTGGTATGCCTTTGAATTAATGTTATTTGTTCTTGTAGGAGCTGCTGTTGATATCAGATATGCTTTTAATGCAGGGTGGAGTGTAGTCATTGTTATATTTATCGCTCTTGCAATACGTGCAGTGGGAGTTATCATTGCTGTTTCAGGAACTCATCTCAATCTAGGAGAAAAAATGTTTTGTGTATTCAGTTATATGCCTAAAGCTACGGTGCAAGCGGCCATTGGGTCAGTTCCTTTGGCGATGGGACTTGATTGTGGAAACATAGTTCTGACTGTAGCTGTTGCTGCAATAATTATGACGGCACCGTTAGGGGCAGTTCTCATGGATAGTAGTTACAAAAAATTATTGACTAAAGAATAGAAATCTTTATGGGAATATTTTGGTATGCGGGATTATACGAGAGTTGATCTTATTAGAAATATTTTGGATAGTAAGATTAAGTTGATGGATGATGAAGAGCGTAAGCGATGTGCATATGTTCACTTATATGGTGTGGGACTTTGTGCTGCAATACTTGCCTTTAAGCGTGGACGGAATCGTGAGTATGCTGAGTTATGTGAAGTTGCTGGTATGCTGCATGATTTGTATAAATTTATGTATTGTACTGAGGATGATCATGCTCACAAAGGGGCTATTTTAGTTGATGGTATATTGAAGGAAACCATGAGGTTTACCGTGGAAGAAATAGATATGATTGTTCATGCTGTATATCATCATAGTGATAAGGATATGGTCCACGGAAAAAAGGATTCTATTGACGAGATTCTTAAAGATGCTGATGATATGCAACATTTCTTTCGTAATCCTGTGGAAGATTATTGGAATTGCAAGGATAGACTTTTGGCTTTGTTTGAAGAGTTGAGCTTAGGTGAAATTAAAATGAGTGCGTAAAACAACACAGAAAAAGGAGCATATTTAAGGTGCAAACAGCCGATAAACTAAACAAGGCGGTAGGCACATGGGAAAAAAGAGACAGTCGTTCAGTAAGGATTTCAAAGCAAAGGTTACACTTGA
>JAZLGX010000004.1:0-21387 GCA_045616545.1 Treponema sp.
GTATAGTTTTGGTTCCGGACATAAGTATCTTTATATTTTCTCTAAAAATAAACTCTTTTTAGGAAGATGCAAATTTGGAGAATTCCCATTAACTATAAAAGAAGTGTCCCAAAAAGAAATATTCTTAGAACTAGATAACTCCTCAAATATGGATTATATAGAGTCTTGGAAAAAAAGGAATAGAAAAATTTGGGGATACAAAATTATTTATATCCAAAATAGTTAAGAGTTCATTTGAAAGCGTTTATCACGATACGAATGAATGTTGGGGTGTTGTTAATAAACGAACCGTTGAAATGATAAATAATCGAACATGGAGCATATGGAGGCAGAAATGAAAAAAGCATTGTTAAGTATTATTAGTTTGTTTGTTGTATTATCCAGTTTTGCAGAAGATTATACTTTTAAAAAAGTTGCAGTATTTGATAATACTAACGAAGGGCTTGTAAGAAGGCCTCCTGTTGAAGTAGGCGACGATTGTGATGCTACAGGGAATTATATTTGTTTTTCAGATGATGGTGAACTTTATATACAGAACTGGGATAGATACCAACTGTTAAAGGTGAATCAAAAGGATTATTCTTTAGAAGTTATTCATGATCTTAAGTTTCTTCATTATAGCCGTGTTGAAAAATTAAGAATTATTACGGATAATTATTATCTTTTTGATACTTCAAATGGAGGATATAGGTCAACACTTGTTAATAGTGATTTTAATAAAATATATACAATAAATGAAACTGAAGTTCGAATTGATGATTACTCATATGGAGCTTATTATGATTTTGATACGGATATTTTGTTTTATTTAAGTAGAAAAAATTTTGAGTTATGCTGTATTGTACATCCTTCTACAGACCTTAAGCAGAATAAAAAAAATGTAAGAAATCATGAACAAACTATAGAAATTTTGCAGAAAAAAACAGATATAGATGTTGGTGATTTGAGGTATGTTGAAGGAAAAAATCTTTTCAAAGGTGATAATGAGATTTATTTTGAAGGTTTCATTCTTAATGGTAATAAATATAAAAAATTAGATGATACTGAGTTTTCGTTAAGAATTAATGGTAAAAGAATTGTGATAAATACGAATGATGAAACAGGAATTGAACAAATAGAGTCATCTGCTATTCATCCATCAGGAGATCTTTACGTACTTCGCTATAATAAAACTACGCAGTTACATACTCTCTACAGAGTAGAAAACACCTGGGACATAGAGTGGCGCAACGAATGGTATAGTAAGCATCAGTAATTTTTTTAAAAGAGTTTTAGAAATTAAACTTGAGTTAAAAAAGTATCCGCAAATTAAATTTACGTTTACCTAATTATACCACAAATTAAATCCATTCACCACGAATCTTATAAGGCGTAATTTCAATATTCCAGGGGAGAAATTTTTCCCAGTCATTTTCAGTTTCGGCATAAGGTGCTTTCTCAAAAAGACAACGAAGATAATCTTCTGGTGCAATTCCATTCTGCTTGGCTGTTTCAATAAGGGACAGAATAAAACATGATGCTCTTGCTCTATTACCGCTACCGCTGAAAAGAAAATTGCGTTTTGCCATTACCCAGTTTTTTACGCTACGTTCTGCAGTATTAGTCGAAAAAGTAGCTCCAGGATATTTTATGAAGTTTTCAAGATTTTCCCATCGGTTTAAGCAGTAGTTTATAGCTTCCTTTGTCCTTGAGGAATCAAGAATCATTTCCTTCTGTTTCTTTTCAATAAGCCATGAATGGAGGTTATCCATATGGGGTTTTACTTCTTTTACTCGTCTTTCAAGGAACTCAGCTTCAGAAATTTTTTCTTCATCAAAAAGTTTTCTGAGGCGATTCTCATTGTCAAATACATCCTTGAACAGCTTTATTGCCTGTGCTGCATGTTTTTACTTTGTTGCCTTTACTGCATCAGCGAATCCTCGACGGGCATGAACCCAGCAGTTGAGTAATTCTATTTTATGGTCTGGATGCCTAAGGTTCCAGTAGTTGATGGCAGCATTGTAGCCGGAATATCCGTCGGACTGGATTACATTCCCTTCATAGCCTTCAAGAAAATCAAGAACGTTCTTCACGACTGTAATTTGATTTCATAATTTCTTCCTCCTTGGGTAGAAGTTTAGATTAAATATTTATTTTGGGAAAATACACGAGAATTGACGGTTACTTTATTTGTCTAAACACCATAGCTTTGGAATAAAATTGTGATGTTGTATACTGCGAACAATGAGCTTTCACTAGAGGAATAATCATCGTAAAAAAATCACTAGCAGATTTTTTTACGATGATATCTACTAAAGTT
Organism: Treponema sp.; assembly: GCA_045616545.1. GTDB lineage: Bacteria > Spirochaetota > Spirochaetia > Treponematales > Treponemataceae > Treponema_D. The sequence continues at coordinate 2,300 of JAZLGX010000004.1, forward strand.
GCCAAAATTTAGCCAATGATATGTATTTGTTGAGTTTTCCAGTCTAAATATAACAACTGTCTTCCCATCAATTGAAATTGATTGGGAAACAGCGGTTATAGGCTGAAAAAACCGGAAGAATTCATGCTTTTTCTGCAGGATTCTTCCGGTAAATCTGGAATTTCTTAGTGAAATCCTAGGTTTCTGATGCTAAAATTAGTCTAGGAGAGGCGAAAAAGAAGCCCTTAGCCTGACAATGGTAATTTGTACCACTACGCTGGGAACAATCCGGTTAAGTATATTGACCCGGATGGAAGGGTTTGTCAGTCTTTTACGCTGGAAAATACTATGCAGGAAAACTTAATTAGTAGTTTATCTACTAAAAAAAACAGAGCAGATATTGTAAATAATATTGCAACAGCTGGAGCTTATCTATCCATGATACCATTTCCCTATTCTGAATATATAGGAGGAGCATCAACTTTAACATCAAGTATAGTTTGGTTGTTTACTTCCGCTCCTGAAGAATTTATTTCAACCTATCAAGATACAGAAATTTCAGCACTGAAAAATTATTCTGATGGTAAGTCATTTGACAAAAATTGTTCTTTAGAATTAACTTTTGCTACGTTAGAAAAAGTTGTAGGAAAACAAAATGATTTTGCAACTGTTTGGGAAATGTTATTAAATAATCCAACTGGTACAGTTGAAGATCTTCCTGATAAAATAAGGACTGACTATTTTGTTACTTTGCGATGGAAAGATGAAAATGGTAAAACACTTAGTGGTAAAACAATAGAATTGTCAAATGAAATGGAGTTTAATATGCTACGTGATATGGTAATTAAATCAGGAGCAAAAAATGAAGAATAACATGTTATATAACTTTTTATTGATTTATGAAGTTATTTGCTCTGGTCTATTGATATTTTTGATTATCAAAGTAAATATACTTATAGGAAGAGGAATCCATCCTATAACGGCTATGGTAATCATTAAGCAGATTTTTGAAATACTGGTTTTCATTTTCTTTTTTTACATACGACTTAAAAATACTTTTTTAATTAAGTTTCTTATGAATGTTGTTATGTGTGCACAACTAATATTTCTAGGATATGATTTAGCCACTTTTACATCTGGAAAATCAAAATCACCTCTTTTGACTCAGATTGTAAAAATACTATATCTTCTCTTTCTGTTTTATTGCCGAAGACAGCGAATTAAGGAAATGAATATTGAATGTAATAACGGTGATAATGATACTGTTAAAAATAATTAATTTTAGTTAGAGTGATATTCGGAATGTTTTTTGTGTTTCCCCATCAATTGAAATTGGTGTGGGAAGAGAAGTTCTAGGTTGTTAAACCGGTAGAATTCATGATTTTTTTTGCAGGATTTTTCAGGTAAATCTGGAATTTCTGGGTTTGATATCGAGTCATAAGAAATTTTGTTCTTTGGATCGGTAGATTAACAATGGTTGAGAAGTTTTTATGGAAGGTGTATCACATATTCTAATAGATCTTAATCAAGAATCTTTAGATCAGTATTTCTCTCATAATATTTCTTATAAGGAGGGTGACAACTGGTATTATGATATTAATCCTTAAAATTTACGCTTTCAATATCCTTAGCATATTTATCTAGAGTGACTTTATCTATTACGAGAATATCCTGAAGTGTTTTAGCTGTTGATTCTATACCCTTATAGGAGTATAATGGATTATATGGAAAAGACTATTTACCATGGTTCACAATCCATTATTGAGAAACCTGTATTTGGTTATGGCAAATTAAAAAATGATTATGGCCTGGGATTTTATTGCACGGAGGACCTGACGCTTGCAAAGGAATGGGCTGTAACAAAAGATTCAAACGGCTATGTTAATTGCTATTCAATAGAGACTGAAAATTTGACTTGCCTAGATTTAAATTCAGAGCAATATACAATTCTTCACTGGTTGTCAGTCCTTTTGGAGAACCGGATATTTGATATAAATACGGCCCTGGCGCAAGAAGCCAAAGAATATCTTTTAAAAAACTTTTCTATTCCATACAATGAGTTTGATATTATTACAGGTTATCGTGCTGACGACAGTTATTTTTCTTTTGCTCAGGATTTTATCAACGGTGCAATTTCGGTACGACAGCTGGGAAATGCAATGCATCTTGGTAAATTGGGAACTCAGTTTGTGTTAAAAAGTCAGAAAGCCTTTGATGCTATTATATATGAAGGTCATGAAATAGCAGATTGTTTGGAATGGTTTTCTAAAAAAGAAATAAGAGATAAATCTGCCAGAAGACAATACTTTGATGTTGAGAAGAATAGACGACAAAGGGGAGACCTTTATATTGTTCAGATCCTTGATGAGGAAATAAAAGCTGATGATCCACGCATACGATAAAAACTATCTGGCAAAAGCTAAGAATACTCTTGCAGTAATGTTTGATTTTGCTGTCTACGATCTGGATTTTCACCTGGAGGATTTTTATAAGCTTTTTTTGCTGTCGGAAATTTCTCACAGGTTTGAGGAAGGTGATACTTCCATCATTGCAGGCAAGTCAGGAATTGAATTGACACTGGAAATTATAGGGGATGATACCAAGGCTGATAAATATAAACCTGTTACAGACAGAAGTCCTGAATATTGGGCCGGATGGGCTCTTGCACATTTTCAGTGGGAAACAAACCTGAAATTCGCACAGATAAATAATTTGATTCCAATAACTGAAATCCGAACAATGTATAATCCTTATCACGAAATGGACATATCACAGTTTTGTGATTACATGAAATCTTTATATAATGAACGAGATTCTGTCCCTAATATAAAGAAATTTCGTATGGCTGCAGGATTATCCCAGAGTGAACTTTCAAAAATATCAGAAGTTCCACTTAAAACAATTCAACAGTATGAGCAGAAACAAAAAAACATAAATGCAGCAAAATTTGAAACCGTAGTCAAGCTGGCGAAATCACTGAGTTGCAATGCAGAGCTGCTTATGGAAATAGAAAACTAATAATGGAGTATCCGTATAAACTTGTGAAGATTGTACTGCCTAACCGGCACTTTGTTGGATTTCTTTACACAGATATATTATATGAAATATGAGAACAGGATGTTTGATATCTTTTACCATCAGGCATATGCATTTATCTATAGAATAGAGTTGACCGCGATGAATGATATGTTTAATAATGCAGAGTTATTAATAAACAATGTGAAAGAGGATTCCTGTCTGGACAAAGGGTAGGGCTTGATGCTTATGTGTACTCCTAGTCCAGGAGTTTTCTTATGGAGTCGAGGATCAGTCTGTCAGCCGGGAGCCAGTCTACACTGTCCAAGGTTTCTTTGGTAAGCCATTTGCTGTCATCGTGTTCCAGGAGTTGTACTTCTCCCTGGATTATGGTACAGAGGATACAGTGCATTGTCAGATGGAATGCAGGATAGTCATATTCCACTACATCGATGACTCTGTCTGCTGTGACCTGTACAGCCAATTCTTCCTGTATTTCCCGTACGATACATTGCTGAGGAGTCTCTCCGATTTCGAGTTTTCCGCCAGGTATTTCCCAGCTGCCCTTGTAATCACCGTATCCCCTCTGGGTTGCCAGCATTTCTTTTGTGTTTGTCACAGGGTTTGTACGGATTATTATGGCTCCGCTTACTGTTATGTTCTTCATGTACAAATTAGACACATTTTCTCCCAGAAGGTTGCAAAAAAAACACAATATGGGGTAAATTAAGACAGAGAGGTAATTGATATGAGTTTTTTTACGGATATTTCTAATATATTTGGAAGAATTGCAGATGTCAGCTATATGGTACTGTTCTTTTTGAGCCTCAGTGGGGTAGTTATATGTATGGTTTTGAGCATCATCTTGCAAAAGGGCAAAAGTGTTCGAGGTACCCTTTCCATAATATTTGGCATGCTCCTTGCATGCGGGTGCACGATTCCACTAAAGACTTCCTTTGATGCCATAGTTGCTTCTTCTGCAACAGGGACTGTGGCCGCCGGTGGCAGGAGCGCCGGACAGCTGGTGGCAGAACTGGATGCCAAGCAGACAGAAGTAGATCATCTGAAGGATCAGGTGGCAATGTTGAGCGGTTGCAAGATGCAGTTCAGCGAGTTCAAGGAAATAAGTGAGCTGGCTGTCCTTGAGACAACCATCAAGGACACAAAGATATACAAGGAGCTGATAGAGGACAAGAACGGGGATACTGTCAAGAACGGGTGGGGATTTATTGCAGATGAGTTTTTTGATGAGTATCTTGTGATAAAGAACTACGATTACTCCCAGAAGTTTGGCATAGACCTTAACAAGATCATCATCAAGAAGACTTCCGATGATACTGTTCAGGTTTCCCGCATTTACAATATGCCTGTGGGAGGCCCTGTGTTCAACGATATGTCTACTCCCGTCAAGGAGCTTCGCCGCGTAAACATGAAGGACGGAGTGATAGGTTCCATCTATGTAGACAATAATGACATTGCCCAGAAAAAAGTAAATGGCTATGCCGAGGAAAAGGACATGGCGTACATGAAATCTATTTCTGACCCAAGGAATTTTCAGTACCTGGATAAGGCTGTAGAGGCTCTCGGAAAAAACTACATCCATATGATACTGTCGCCTTTATATGAGAATATAGAATTTGTCCCTATAATTGACAGTGATGCCGTATCTCTGGAAGAATTCTTTGCCCAGGAAAGCAAGTCCAAGTCAGAAGACCTGGAGAGGGCACGGGAAGAACTTGAAAAAATCAAGGAAGAACTTTATGGCCTCAAGGACTGGTATGGAAATGAAGATTGGTAAAGGTTCCAAAGTTGCGCTCGTGGGCTGCTCCGACAGCAACCGGAAGAAATACATTGGCTATGTGGAGCGGACTGTAGCGCTCTTGAGGGAGGCTGGCCTTGACCCCATAGTGTACGAAAGTGTCTTCAGCAATGCTAGTGACGAAACTGTTGACCCAAAGATAAGGGCCTCCAACCTGATGGATGCTTTTATGGACAAGTCCATTGACGCAATATTTGATGTTACAGGTGGAGATGCCTGTAAGGAGATCCTTGATTATGTAGACTTTGAGTCCATAAAGCTTAATCCCAAGCCTTTTTTTGGTTACAGTGACAACTCTGTCATCATAAATCCGCTTAGACAGCTTAGTGGCATAGATTGTTACTACTATCAGATAAAGTTCATCGCAGACAGCAGGGAAAACTTTGACAGGTTCTGCGCCTTTATCGAGAGGTCAGGCGCCTCTATCGAGAGGTCAAGCGCAGATCATGACTCCTCTGGGGCTGAGGAAGATTTGGGGTTCATGGACTTTTATTACAGGTTTTTGCAGGGGACAGCCCTGAAAGGATCCGGTATTGCAGGAGGAAACATCCGATGTACCCTGAAGCTTTTTGATACAAAGTATAAGCCTGACTTCAGGGATAAAGTTCTGTTCCTTGAATCTTACGGTGGAGACCTTTGTCGCATAAAGGGGTTTCTCACGCAGCTTAAGGATGACGGGGTATTCAGTGCTTGTTCCAGCGTTCTTCTGGGAAACTTTTCGGCAATAAGCCGGGAAGGCAATATGGAGAACCTGTATTCTCTGGTGCTGGATGTGATAGACGACAAGACTTTGCCTGTCGCCTGTACTATGGATCTCGGGCATCAAAGTGATGCCCGGTGTCTAAGTTACCAGCTGGAGTTCTGACAATCACCCTGACTGGTAGAAAGAATACAGTTTGTTTTACTCCGGCAGACCGTTTTCAAAAGGGTAGACAAGGTTCATCTGCCTGCGGCATTCGTCCATGAGGTGGAGAACTGTAACTGTGTCTTCCGGTTTTACATAGTCACTGTGTATCTTGCCCTGACGGATTTCTTCGCACGACAGGTTGAACTCGTTAAGGATACTTCCGTCAGCATCTATTCTGTCCAGGGTCCTGAGACCTTTTTTCAGAGAGGCATGGTTGGTCATGTGGAAGAAATTTATCTTTGTGCTGGCCTTGTCTCCCTTGATGACAATCTTTTCTCCTCCCTTTATGTCTACCATGGATACTGTCGCGGTGTAAGTTCTTCCGTCAGCAAACGTCATGTCAATTTCTTCCTTTAGGTCAACTCCCTTGTCTACAACTCCCCGACATGTGATGGCTGTAGGTTTTCCAAAGAGGCGGTACAGATAGGTTATAGGGTATATCCCTATGTCAAGGAGAGCTCCTCCTGCCCGCTCTGGGTCTATGAGTCGTCCGCCAAAAAGAGGCACAATGTTGCAGTGGTAGCTTAAGTCCAGTTTTTGGATAGTGCCAAACTTGCCCTGGTCCAGCCATTCCTTTACACGGTTGGCAATAGGACTAAACCAAGTCCACATGGCCTCGGCAAAATATGTATTGTTGGCAACTGACAAGTCAAACAGTTCCTGGGCTTGTGAAGCACTTGTGGTCACAGGCTTTTCGCATAGGACTGGAATCTTATGCTGCAATGCAAGCTTGGCATACTGGAAGTGGCTTGAGTGGGGAGTGACTATGTAGACAGCATCAAAGTCTCTGTTCCTGAATGCTTCCTCTACATCTTCATAGGCTTTGCCTCCATAGGTGGAAGCAAAATCTGAGGCACTCTCAAATCTTCTTGAATATACCGCCGTAATGGTGTGCAGGCCGGAATCCAGTATTTCTTTAGCAACAGACTTTGCCAGTCGTCCCGTTCCGATAAAGCACCATCTGAATTTGTCGCTCATGATAAACTCTCCCTTTGATTAAGAAAATATAAGGCCCGATGCGCCCAGCCTCCTGTCACAGTCTGTAACAAGTGACAGGCTGTAACAAGTAACAGGGGGGCATCAGGGGTTAAGAAAACTTATTTTATAAAGTGGATATTGTCCTTACGAGGAGCAGCAGTAGCTGTTCCACCTTCGGCAGCGTAACCGATTGCTGCGAAACCGATACCTTCCCAGTCTCCTTCGATACCAAGATCCTTGAGAATCTTCTTGCCTGTCTCGCACTCAAATTCTTCCTTGGCACGGTGAATCCAGATGCTTCCAAGACCGATGCTGTGAGCTGCGTTAAGCATGTTACCCAAGACAAGTGATCCGTCACATACATATGTTGGAGTAGCCTTGTTGGCAATGACTGCCAGAATAACTGGAGCACCGTAGAATGGGTCAAAACCTTCGCCCTGTCCCATGAACTTTGCGTTCTCGCCGCTGATCTTGTTGCGGAGTTCCTTGTTTGTTATGGCAATAACTTTTGCACTCTGGTGCCCCATGCCACTTGGAGCATATACTCCGGCATTGATGATTGCACAGATATCTTCTTCTGAAGGCATCTTGTCTGCAATGAATTTGCGGCAGCTACGTCTTGTTGTTAAAGTATTCAATGTCTCGTTCATCGTAATATCCTCTTAGAATTCTACAGTAACTGGTGCATCAGCAAAGCTTGAGAATACAGCTTTGGCATTCTTGAAATACAGAACTTCTGTATTGTCGTCTTCTGCGCTGTACATTGCCTTAAGGTTAGGATAGGATTCGAGCATGGCAGCCTTTGCTTCCACTCTGTCATCGCGTACAAGTTCTCCAGAGAGACGAAGCCACTTCTGTCCGTTGAAGCAACACAGTTCCACCTTGTTGTTCTTCTGAATCTGCTTTGAAACTTCCTTTACTTTACCAGTCTGGATGTAAAGTTTGTCTTCAAAGATGTTGATTGTTCCAAATGGGCGAACTCTAGGCTGCCCGTCTTCTACTGTGGCAAGGTAATATGTGCCACAGGCCTTGATAAAATCATGTACTGTCTTCATAATTATATTGTACACGATTTTTATAAAACATGCTTGTATTTAGTATTGAATAACAAAATATTAATACGAAATTTATATGTATATTTTGGAAAATCCCATTGCATTTAATATTTTATTGCAATTACCGGCAGATATTTGTGGAATAAATAGCCAATTCTTGCTATTCTTTTGCAAAAGAATTTAACTTGCAAAAATACAGGAAATACAAAGATGAAACTTATCATAGTAAGACACGGTGAGTCAGAAGCAGATATCCTTAATGTGCATGAGGGAATGGCTGATTTTTCCCTTACTGACCTGGGAAAAGAACAGGCTCAGGATTTGGCAAAGTCCATCAAGGTCAATTACAATGTGACCAAGATAATATCCAGCCCGCTTAGAAGAGCAAAGGCTGTGGCTGAGCTCATCGGTGAGGCTACAGGAATATCAGTCGAATTTGAAGATAATCTCATGGAACATGACAACGGACTCCTTGCAGGGCACTCTTATGAGTATGCTGCAAGAAAGTTCCCGGAAAAGGAACTGACAGAGACATCCTGTGACTACAACAAGGAATCGGTCAGGGATTTTCGTAACAGGGTTTCCAGTGTATATGATAAGGTAGTAGCCAGTGGCACTGACACTGATACTGTTGTACTTGTAACCCATGGAGGAGTCATCAACCAGTTGTACCGCCATATGCTTGGCCTCTCTGTGATGGGAAAACAGTTCTTTACTACAGGAGATACTGGACTTCACGAATGGGATATCTATAATGGCAAGGTTAAAGTGTCAAAATCTAACAGCTTGGAACATTTATCTCCTACGACAATGGCACTCATGAAAGGTGACTGCAAGAAAAAAGTCTCTTACTTTGCAGGGGGATGCTTTTGGTGCATCACTCCGATATTCAAGATGTATCGTGCAGATAAGTCATTGTGCGGCTATTCCGGTGGGGACGAAGTAAACCCTACATACGAAGATGTCAAGCATCAGAAGACAGGCCATCGGGAAACAATAGCCGTAGAGTATAAGACAAGCATGGTGACCTATGACAAGCTGGTAGACATCTTCCTTGCAAATGTAGATCCTTTTGACAAGGAAGGACAGTTCATTGACAAGGGATTTTCCTACACACTGGCCCTGTATTACACAAATGAAGAAGAGAAACAAATTGCAGAACGCAAGATCCGTGAGCTGGAGGAAAAATCCGGCAAGGAAGTATACATAGCCATTGAGGAATTCAAGAACTTCTATGAAGCTGAGACATATCATCAGGACTATTACCTCAAGAATCCTGAGGCCTTTGAGAAGGAACTGATTGAATCCGGAAGAAAGAGAAAATAACCTTTTGCCATGATACGGGGGCAACGTAATGTTGCTATTGTGGAGTTTACAGGAGTTTTTTATGTGGATGATATTTGCAATTTTGTCAGCGGTGTTTGCCTCCCTTACCTCGATTCTTGCCAAGATAGGAATTGACGGAGTCAACTCTAACCTTGCTACTGCCATAAGGACTGTGGTTGTTGTATTGATGGCCTGGCTCATGGTGTTTGTTACCCATACCCAAAGTGGTGTAACTGAAATATCCAGGCGCAGCTGGATATTCCTTGTTCTCTCCGGCCTTGCTACAGGACTCAGCTGGCTGTGCTACTACAAGGCTTTGCAGACAGGACCTGCCAGCAAAGTTGTTCCTATAGACAAGATGAGTGCAGTCCTGACCCTTATCCTGGCTTTTGTCTTTTTGCACGAGGAGTTTACGTGGAAGAGCGTTGTCGGCTGTATCCTGATTACAGGCGGAACCCTTTTCATGGTGCTGTAAATCATTGATGTATATGTTCCAGGATTCTCTGAATTCTTTTGGAGAATCCTGGAATATTGCGAATTTCTTGTTTATTTTTGTTTATGGAATAATATTTCCATGATAGAATTATTGAATGGAATATACTTCAAACACAGATAAAATAACAAGGGATTTCTTTGATTCCCTTTTGCTCGAGAGTAGATATCTAGACAGTGACAAGGTTTCTACAGAGTACAAATTATTTGGAAGAACTTTCAGCACACCTATAATGACGGCTGCTCTTTCTCACCTTGATAACACGGCTCCTGATGGAATGGTAAAATATGCCAAAGCTGCGGCTATGTGCAATGCTGTTCACTGGGTAGGAATGGGAGAGGATAGTGAGCTTGAAGATATAATTGCGACAGGTGCTACGACAATCAAAATCATCAAACCTCATTTTGATAATGACACTGTTTATAGAAAGATTGACCATGCAGTCAAGGCCGGGTGCTTTGCGATAGGCATGGATATTGACCATTCATTCAAGAGTGACGGAAATTATGATGAAGTCTTTGGACTGAAGATGAAGCCCAAGACAATGGAAGAACTTAGTGGATTTGTAAAGGCTTCTGGCATTCCGTTTGTTGCCAAGGGTGTACTAAGTACCAGCGATGCAGAAAAATGCCTGAAAGCAGGCTGTAAAGCCATTGTCGTATCTCATCATCATGGAATGATGCAGTATGCTGTTCCTCCATTAATGGTTCTGCCTGAAATACTGGATGTAGTTTCAAATGAGATTCCTGTTTTTGTAGATTGTGGAATCGAGAGCGGTTATGATGTCTATAAGGCGCTGGCACTTGGAGCAAGTGGAGTTTCTGTAGGCAGGCATCTCATGTCCCCTCTGAAAGAAGGCCATGAGGCCGTAGCTGCCAGAATCATCAAGATGACCGAAGAATTATCTGGAATAATGGCTAGAACAGGTGTAAGAGATTTGTCAAGTATGGACCCAACCGTTATTCATAGAAGAGCATTCTAAAAGACGCATAGTTGCAAAAAAGAAACAGCCGGCAGGACAGTCGGCTGTTTCTTTTTTGAGTTACCTATAAGCTTAAATAAATATATCGAAAATCTCAAATAATTATTTCATTGGACTAAAAGTTTTATAAAAAAAGCAATTTGTAGACTTATTTTAGCAATAAATGCAAAACGCGTTTTAAAAACCTCCCGTATAATTTTAGTATCATAAAAGTAGGAGGAACGTATGAAACGTTTTAGTAAAGGTGCAAAGTATCTTGCACTGCCAATGCTTGCTGCAATGCTTATTTCAGCTTGTAGTAATGAATTAAGCCCAGATGGTGCTACTGTTATTCAGAGTAATCCAAGCTCTTCCGGATCTGGTCCAGCTCCGGCTCCAACTCCTGAACCAATAAATCCATCTGTAAAAATCACAAAGTTTAATGAGGGAAATCATATAGTTTATGATGCAGCATCAAATTCGTATGTGATTGATGGTTCAAAAGTCGATGGATGGAACTATGTAGAAGCTTCTCTTGCCCAATTTGGTAATGAAGAAGTTAAGCTGGATTTTAGCTGTGACATGACTGTAACCAATAGTGGTTCTAAGTCTGAAAATCTCATGTGGCAGATTACTCAGGGTAGTAATTATCCTGTGCTGACATCACATGGGTTCAACCCAGGAAAAAACACCTGGCACTTTGAATATAGTAATGAACAGCAGCTTTCTAACAGTTCATTCTATCTTTCGACATATAGTACAACAAAAGAAGCCCTTACAATCGAAATCTCTAATTTCAGTCTTAAAGTAACACCTGTTAAGGCTGAAGTAGGGGACAAAGTAAACTGGCTCGATGCAGAATCTCTCTTGGATGCGTACAAAAAGCACATTGATTACTTTGGTTTTGCTGTAGAATGGAACCAGCTTAGCAATGATGTAGTACAGGCAGGTCTTAGACGTCATGCCAACACAATCACAATGGGTAATGAGTTTAAGGTAGACTCAGTATTCGGTCACTATGCTGGTATAGCTCCAGTAGTAGACGCAAAGTTTACTTCAAGCAAGGGAGTTACAATTGATGTTCCATCAAACCTCCCATACTTCAATAATGTAGATCAAATCCTCCAGGTATGTAAGGATAATGGACTTCAGATGAGAGGTCACGTACTTGTATGGCATAGCCAGTCAAATACAAAGTTCTTCCGTGAAAACTTTGATGCATCAAAGCCTCTTGTATCAAAAGAAGTTATGGATGCCCGCCAGGAATGGTATATCAAGTCTGTTCTTGAACACATCAAAGAATGGGAAAGAGTAAACAATAATGGTAAACATATCATCTGGGCTTGGGATGTTGTAAACGAAGCAATGGCTGATGATGCAAATGTTGATTCAGGTAAGTGGTTGAGAGGTGCAACAGAAGGTTCAAAGAATGGTTCTGACTGGTACAACGTATACGGAAACGAAGACTTTATCATCTCTGCATTCCAGTATGCAAACAAGTATGCTCCAAGCGATGTTCTCCTCTGCTACAATGACTACAACAGTTACATGGAAAACAAGACTAAAGCAATTTGTAAGATTGTAGATGAAATCAAAGCTACTTCAGATGATGAGAATCTTCCTGGACGCATTGATGTAGTTGGAATGCAGTCTCACGTTCTTGATGATTTCCCTTCACCAGAAACATTTGATATAGCTATCAAGGCATATGTTGCAAAAGGTGTTGATGTACATGTCACAGAGTTTGACCTTAACAACCGTAAAGCTCCATACTCTGAAAGTCTCAATGGTGGTCTCTACTATGAGTACTTTAAGACAATGCTTAACAACAAAAAGACATCAAGCAATAATGGTGTAACATGTATCACAATCTGGGGGCTTGATGACAAGTCATCTTGGCTCCATAATCAGCGTCCTGTATTTACTCCATATCCACTTCTCTTTACAAAGATTGGAAGTGAATACTATGCAAAGGCTGATTTCTACAAGGTTCTTGAAGCTGCAGAATAAAGATTAGCAAAAAATAAACAGCCGGCAGGACAGTCGGCTGTTTATTTTTGAGTTATTTACGGCCCTTGAGGAAAGGTTCGGAAACGAATTTCTTGAAGAATGCAATGAGCGGTCCCATAAAGAATGCCGTGATGATGGTGCCGGCTCCTACTACTGCAGATAGTCCTGTAAATAGAGAAGTCGTTTCAGTGGACCTTGTATTGGCGAGGATAAAAAGACCTGTTCCAAGAAGAACGCAAATAACATCTGTTATGATGCGCCAGAACTTGAATGAGATCTTTGTAAACTTCTGGCTTAGAATCAGTGAGACCGCATCATAGGTAGAAACCCCTAAGTCCGCGGTAAAGTAGAAAGCCGAAGCAAAGCAGATGATTACAAGACCTATAGTAAGCATTATGATTCTTCCAAGGAGCCCCAGGTCAGGGAACATTGACCACATGAGGTTGTGGGAAAAATCAACTACATACCCCAGAAGAAACAGATTGATGAATGTTGCAATACCAATCTTGGATCTGTCAAAGATTATGGAGACAAGCAGAAGAATTGCGTTTACAATAACATACAGCGTTCCAAAGGATATTGGAATCATTGCATCCAGACCACTCATCAGCGACTGAAAAGGATCCACACCAAAGCAAGACCTCTTGAAAAGTCCCACACTGAAACCTGCCACAATGACCCCGATTACGCTCATGAATATGCGCTTTAAAAGTTTTTCTTTTTTCATCATAAACTCCAGATATTTAAGGGAGCTGCTAAATCTTTGCTTTATATAGCAGTCCCAAAGTAACAGGAATCTCCAAAAGATACAAAAGTTAGTTTTTTAGAGATTCCACATATAATTATAACAGAGAAACTGGAATTTACAATAAATTAATTTGCAAAGGAGCCTTGCAGGTGACATTAACTTGTATTTCGGCCAAAAACGAGTAGTCTTTTGGCAAAAACGAGTAGTCTTTTGACAAAAACGAGTACTCTTTTTGCAAAAACAAGTAGTCTTTTTGCAAAGACCTGGCAGGCAAAAAAAAGCACCGGCTTTGAGCTAAAGTGTGAAGTACACTTCAACTTAACCGGTGCTTTTTTATGGCTATTTTAGCCTAGAAGAAATTTGGGTCTTCCTGGAGTTCCTTGATGAGGTCGTAAAGATCCTTGGCTGAGTAAGATACAGAATAGATTTTATTATTGCTGTTGTCATACATTGTCACAGTAACATTACCCTTCACACTGTCAAAGAATATAGATTCAAGATCTTCTCCATTCTCTTTAAAGTCAATTTCACCCTTGATAGATTCGTCAACTGTAACAACAAGCTTGAAGCTGTAGGAAGGTGTGTTGATAGAAGCTCCGGCACTGCCTACGCCCATTTTGCGGTATTCCTTGGATACCTCAAAATACTGGATGCTGAGAGTATCGCCGAATACCTGGTACATGCAGATTGCCTTAAGCAGGTTGCCGCTTGGTGTAAAGTCAAATATCATGAAGCTAAAGTCCTGCATCATAAAGCCCAGGGAGCCGTCTTCGTCCAGAAGTTTCCTGAGATAGGGAAAGTTTTCCCAGCCTTCCAGTGCCATGTAGCTTTCAAAAAGGTCACAGTCCAAAATACGATAATTCAGGTTCATGACTTAATTATGTCCTCGTTTATGGGAATTTCAAGCGTTTCACGAAATATGTTCTTTTGCAGTGGCTCGCATAGCTATTCATTGCGGGATCAATATGATAGACTTATATCCATTATGAAAACTGACAATATCAAAAACTCAATCTGGAACCGCAATTTTACGATACTTACTTTGGGTTCCATAGTATCGATGACTGGATCCAACCTTACAGCCTATGCATCAAGTCTTTTTGTCCTGGACGAGACTTCTTCTACATTCCTTTTTGCATTGTTCTCAGTCCTGGGAATCCTTCCGGGGATCATATTGCCTGTATTCTGCGGTCCTTTTTTGGACAAGTTCAGCCGGCGTAAGGCAATCTATACCTTGGATTTTGTTTCGGGGATCGTGTATGCCGTTTATGCCGCAATGTATTTTACCGGGCACCTTAACTATTGGGTCATTGCCATAGGAAACGTGGTTCTGGGATCCATCGGCAGTATATATGGAGTGGCTTATCAGAGTTTTTACCCTCTCCTTGTAGAGAAAAAAAATTATTCCAAGGCTTATGCAGTTTCTTCTACCATAGAATCCATCGTGCCGTTTGTGATGCCTTTAAGTCTTCTCTTATATCGCCTTGTGGGGATGGGCTATCTTTATGCAATCAACTTTGTCTGCTATGTAGTTGCGGCGGTGTTTGAGATTTTTATCCGCCAGGAGGAAAACTATGTCAAGGATGAGGACGAAGTCTTTGGTCTTAGGGAATATGCAAGGACTTTCAAGGAGGGTATCTCTTATGTAACTGGAGAAAAGGGGCTCTTTTCTATCGTGGTGTACTTTACGCTTTTGACTTTTTTTGCCAGTGCACTGGATGTAAATCTCCTTCCATACTTTAAGACTAATGTTCCTGATGGCGAGATGCTCTATATGTATATGTGTGGCTGCTATGGCCTTGGCCGCATTACTGGAGGAAGGCTTCATTACAAGTACAAGATTCCAAGTAGCAGAAAGCTCCTCGTGTCCCTTGGAGTGTATTGCATTACGTCAATGATAGAGTCGACGCTGCTTTTCATGCCTTTTATCTGCATGTGCATACTATACTTCATAGACGGAATCCTTGGTATGACAAGTTATAACATACGCATTGCCTCTACCCAGAACTACGTTCCTGACGACAAGAAAGGAAGATTCAATGGAACATTCAATATGCTTGTCAGCCTGAGTGCAATCATAGGAAGACTGGCTGTAGGTGCTGCCAGTGACTTTATAAATATCCGGCTGGTCATACTGATATTCATGATGCTGAATGTCATAAGTGCCCTTGTGATTTTTATCCCACGTAAGGAAGACGTCAAAAAGATATACAACCAGGATTTATAGGTTTAAGGCTTAGCCGAAGTTTTTCAGCTGTAGTAGTCCTCAAGTTTAATGACCTGAGGACATTCCTCAGTCTCGGCTACAGTTGCACTCCATCGCTGGAGTCTTCATCATATGATGTATCTTCCCCATAGCATATGTCGTAATATTCTTCTGGGGTGATGTCATATTCCTGGAATATCTCGTCGATAGTTTCGTTGAGGGTATTGGTCCTGTACATCTGTACAAGGTCTGTTCCCCTGTTGAGGATGACTCCTCCGTATTCTGTAGGGTCCGGCTTATCCAGCAGCAGCAGGTTCAGGTTCATGGTAAGGAAGAGGCAGGCATCTTCGTTCTCGTTGGAGTACACTGCTGTGATGAAGTCGTTGAACTGTTCTTCGTCCAGGTTCATTGTATCTGCCATCAGATTGATTCCGTAAGTATCCCATATCTCATAGTAACCGCCTTTGAGCTCAGGCATGCGCACAAGATAGATGTTCTGTGCATTCAGGTCCAGCCATGACTTGAGGTAATCCGTGTCATTATTGTTTTTTAAGGTTCCTTCGCCGGAAGTGTATGAAGCAATGTTCATGCCGGCTCTCTTTGCCTTGCCTCGGATAAGGCTCCATGCAAGGTCCTCGTATATATGCTTTATCTCAAAGGTGGTGTGACTGTCTATTGCAAGGTAGAGAGGAGTGTTGCTCTCGACAGCGTGTTTTACGATTGCTGCAACTGGCATTTTATAATCATATGGGTCCGGGCATGACTGTGGATTGATGATGTAGTCCTTCTGGATGTAATAGGACGTATTGTAGTCATTGTAAGAAAAAGCAACTTCCGGATGAACGCTGTCATTCCAGTGCTGTACAAGGAACAGTGTATCTCCGACAGGGGATTTGTAGATGAATATAGTAAACAGCACAGCGAATATTATTGTAGAGACTGCATTACGGCCGATCATCTGTGGCGTAACAGATGCTATCATGGAAACATCAGGGTTGTCCCTGTTGTATATTACTCTTATGTCGGTAGTTGCCGGATCTGGCGTGGAATTGGATACTGTTACTGACTTGTTGTAGGTCTTGTCGTTTACCGTGTAGCTGTAGTGGAATACTTTTGACAATTTTATCCAATGGTAGGCTGTCTTGATGACGATCTGGTTAAGGGTTCCTTCCACAGATGCAGCCTTATCGCTGGACCCAAGTTTTTTGATATTCAGTTCTCTAAGGATCTGTACTATCCCATAGATGACTAGTGCCAGGCTTGCTATGGCCATTATTAGTGATTTCATTTGATTTTTCTCCCCGCTTAAAGTCTAAATAAAGATATGATAAAATTCAATGACAGGCTGTACTATCAGGATGAATTTGCTGAATATTCTTTAGGGTTTCTTTATGTTTTGCTTGAGATATTGGAGTTATAATGTCCGGCAGGACCTGATTGATTACGGGGAACGCATAGTTCCTTGTTCTTCCAAGAGGGGCAGGCTAGATGTTCATGTGGCAGGCAGACAGTGCATGCAGGGAAGATAGTTATGTAGAGCCTGGGGCTCCAGGAGGCATCACTTGATGTTAGATTGCTCTGCCTGTGACAAAGAGAAAGATGCAGAGCTGAGAGATTTCCTGGCATACGTCAAGAACAACAAGGGAGAATCCTGTATAGGGCTGTGCGTTGAGCAGATAAAAGCCTTAGCAACGGAAATGGGGATAACCATTTAGACATAAGGCAAAGCCTCAGTTTGGTAAGAAGTCAGTTCAAGGCTTTTTTTGTTTATAGGGTAAAAGGATTGAAATCCTTTGGTAAAATCAATAGAATAGGAAATCCAATAAAAGTCCCCACAAGCTCCCGATTATAAAAAGACCTTTCAAGTACAAAAATAAAGAAAACATACGATTACAATAATTGGAATCCCTAAAGATTGCAATTTTTAGAGACAACTTTGAAAATGCGATGTTAAAAGCCTTGCAATTTCAAGGCCTTAAGCTCGGCAGGCATCTCTAAAAGGTATTTGTAGAAATGTCCTAATGCCAAAAAGTACGGATAAAAGACCTGTTACGGCAGGATTTTGTCTATATCCAGACCAAAGGAATAAGGAATATCCTTCACTGGCAAGAGATCCCAATAACATAGAATTTCTGAAAAGTGATGAGCATTTGCAAGCTCATGGGGGAAATTATAGAAACCCTACAGAAGGAAATCTGTTGAATAGGAGTATTGAATAATGACTAATTATGAGATTTTATTAAAACCGATTTATAGATTCATACCACTTGGTGAAAAACGAACGGCAAATAATTCAAGATTAATAGGTAATCCAAATACGGATAAACCTTTTTATTGGCTAATTAAAATATTTGCTCCTTTAAGATATGAAGAAATATTAACTCTTACGGATAGAATTATTCTTCCAAATGAGTATAAAGAATTTTTAGCAAATTGTTGTAATGGATTGGATTTATTCTTTGGAACACTTTCTCTTTTTGGGTATAGAGAAAATATGAATCGAAATTATAATGATGTTATTCAACAACCATTTAATATTTTGACTGTTAACTTAAAAGAGAAACCTAAGAATAGTAAAGATGAATATTTCTTTATCGGTTCATATAACTGGGATGGTTCATTGGTATATATAAATATCAGAGATAATAATGTACATCTTTGCAAGAGCGATGATGCGACTTCACTCTATAGTTGGGAATCTTTTGAAAGTTTCTTGTCTTCGGAATTGGAGCGAATATGTTCGTTAAGGAAAGATGATGGAAGCGAAATAGATTCAGAAAAATCGACATTACCTGTATAAAAATTGTCTGTCCCATCAATTGAAATTGGTGTGAGGAAGTATAGTCATAGTCCAAGAGGGGTGAAAAAGAGCCCATTAGCCTGACAATGGTAATTTGTACCACTACGCCGGGAACAATCCGGTTAAGTATATTGATCCGGATGGAAGGGTTGATACAGATGGATCCTGTGCCTTAAAAGAAAGTACACCTTTACTTGAGTTTATTGTATATGGAGGAAAAAAGGCAGCCAAATCTGTAGCAGAAGCCTCAGGAAGTCTAGTTAGTTTATTATCTATTGGAGTATTTTGTTTATCATTACAAGGCTCTAGTGTTCAAGTAAGTCCTTCATTGCCTCCTAATTATGAAAAAGATGCAGATGGTAACATATATGCTCCTGATGGAAGTATTATGTGTACCATTGATCAAGCATGGGCACACTCGGAAGGTAATGAGAATTGGGATAAGGTTGAAGGTTGGGGGGGCTGGTACTTATGAAAGTTCCTATAAATCCTTATTAGATCATTATGATAGACACGGTGACGAAGTTGGAGCATTATCCACTAAACAATACTTAGATAAAGCTTTAGCTTTTAAGCAAAATCTAAAAGGTGCTCATAAAGAATTAAGCTATAATAAATCTACTGGTGAAGCAAATGCTTATAGATATACAAAAAAAGGAAATTTTGTCCTTTGGATCAGTAGATCACAATGATTGAGAGGTTTTTTATGGAAGGAGTATCACATGTTCTAATAGATCTTAATCAAGAATCTTTAGAACAGTATTTAGCTCATCGGATTTCTTTTAAGGAAT
>JAZLGX010000005.1:0-13617 GCA_045616545.1 Treponema sp.
TGATTATTAATTGAATAAATAGCCATTAAATCTATTTTAGATATTATTAAGTGATATGTAAATATATTGATGTTTTAAGAAATTTATTTTTTCTATAAACGAAATGGTGTTAGTTTTGATATTTATATAAAATTAGCTTATCAATTTATTTTTGGAGTTTATAATGAAGAAGAGTGTTTTATAATAGGTTTTATTTGCTGCTTATTATCTTTAGTAGGATGCAAGAATATGATTGTTGACGAAAATTGTTCGACCAATGAATTAAGTCCTGAATTCAAAGTAAAAAAGCAATCTACAAGTGCTAGACTGTATATGTGGTGGTTAGATGAAAGACTCAGAAATTGTTTTGTAAAAGATACAGAGATTATGACTGTAGATGGAAAAAAAAGTATTCAAAATTTTGAAGTTGGTGATTATGTTTTAGGGTAAGATATGAAAAAGTTATTTTATGTTTATGGTGTTACATCAGATTTTGTGGATGATGACATTGTATCAATAACCTATAAAAATAATATATTGAAAGTAACAAAACTACATCCAATAGTTGTTTTGAGATATGGTGAAGTTACCGTGACAAAAGCGGAAGGAATCCTTAATACAGATCAGATTTATTTTAATCAAAAGTGGGTTCTGCCAAAAGTTGAATTTGTCCATTATAAAGGTATGGTATATAACCTTGTTTTATGGCCTGATGATGACGAATTGGTTAAAAGTAAACAACTTTATGCCAGAACTCTATATGCAGAAGGTTTTTTAACAGCAGATTTAACAGTACAAGAATTATTGAGGTAGACGTGTATGGAAAAAGAAGAGGTAATAAAAGTTTTACTTGAAACAGGTAATATTGAACCTTTAAAAAGTCTTCATATAGAAAATATTGCAGAATATGCTTTTGATGGAGTAAATATAGTAGGTGCATGCATACTTGCTAATTCTAGCTGTGAAAAGTGTCTTGAAAACTTAAGATATGTGGGTGAATTAATAAGTGATGATGAATATGATATTTTATTAAAACAAGATATATTATCACTTGATCCTGATAAAGCACGATCACTTATGTTTTCTGGAATTGAAATTACAAAGGAGATTGAAGAAAAATATTCTACACGCCAGAAGACCCTTGACTTAGTGATAAAATATAAACCATATGTTTTTTTCTGTAATGTTTATAATTATAGTGTAAAAGAAAAAAGTGTAAATTTCAGTGCTATCGAAAAAGCTGATATGAAAAAGAAGGCTTTATCTCGAAACTTATATTGCTCGGAATATGAGATTAATGAACTTCTGGGATGATGATTTGAGACTTTATCAGCAAGAGTGGAATCTCTACAAACAGCTTCCCGGAAGTCTCACAGGCTTGTCGGAACATCTCAACATGGTTGTACTGGATAGCTTATGTTATACATAGCCCTTAATTTGGGCTATGTAATTTTCTGCATGTGTCATTTCTTTATCCGCACAAAATACTTTTCTTCATTTTCGCCAACAATTCTGCCGCCATTTTTAGTCATAACTTTTAGTGATGCGGGATTATCTTTATTAACTCTCAGATAAAACTCATCTTCTGGGATAATATCTTTACCATACTCGAGGGTTAGTGCCAGGCCTTTTGTAGCATAGCCTTTCCCACGATATGCTTTACCAATTCCATAACCAATGTGTCCAGCTCCCTCCCGGAGAGTATCGTTCAAATACTGGCGTAATCTGAAGAGTCCAACAATTGTATCATCATCCCAAAGAAACAGGAAAGTTTCGGCAACCATCCAATCTGGCATATCAATACCTTTTGAATGTTTAATGATATCAGGTAGAGCAATCTTTTCAAAATCCTCGCGAGAAATATTAGCCCACTGATTGGTAAGTCCATTTTCATCTTCCGGCATAGCGGCTATATACGGCCATTCTTTTTCAATGTCTTCAAAGTTTGCTTCTTTTAAGTAAATCATTTTTCACTCCAATTAATTTTATGTCTAAAACAACTCATCGAGCAGTTTATAATATTTATTTTTATGGGAATCCATTTTTATTCCGAGGCGTTCTAAAAGCATTTCAGGGACAAAATCAAAATATTTTTTCCCATTTGAATAAACTCCAGAAGCATTGTGTTCAAGACTTCTTATAGCGATTGCCACATCTTGCCAGCGGTCAGCAGGTCCCATTTTACCCAGATCAATAAATCCTGTAATCTGTTTTCCATCTGAAAAAATGTTTGGAAGACAAAAGTCTCCGTGGCTCAAAACTATATCTTCTTCTGGTCTGTTGTTTTCAAGCCATATAAGTAGATCCATAGGATCTTTAAAACCTTGAGGACCAAATGTATCTTCTTCCAGACAATCCATATCTACAAGATTATGTTCCACATTATATCGAGCCTGTTCCAACCGCATACTCAATGGGCTTACTTCCGTGACAGAGCAAGTGCTTACATCAACTTTCCAAAGTGATTTTATACCTTCTGCCATTAAATCCAAAAGCAAATCCTTGTTATTTAAATATTCTTCATCACAAAGCATTTTACCTTTTATTCTAGATTCCAAAGTATAAGAAGTATCCTTTTCAACCTCATACTTCAAAATCTGCGGACAAGGGATGCTGTTTTTCAGCCAGGAAATGATTTTTACCTCGTTATCGGTTTCTGCAGACTGTTTTTGAATTTTCAGCACATAATCCGGAAACATAAGAACAGTTGAGTCAGACTTACCAATTTCATTCAGGCTGTACTCTTGAGAATCTATAATCTGCAAAATTGACTGTGGGATATACATTTTTTCTTCCATATTTTTCCAAACTTTCTCTTCACTTGCAATCTGATTTTCCAGTCTAGCCAGTGCAATTTTGCAAATAGCATTTGAGATTTTTTCAAGATGGCTTTGTAAAGTAGACTTTCAGTTATTCGTTCATTATATAGGATGACATGAAGTTTTTGAATAAAGTTGTGATTTAATACCAAGACTTTTATGATTCTGATATATTATTTTCGAGATACGGTTAAGTTAAAACGCTGGATAGAAGTCCTGAATACTGGACAGGTTTGAACTTTATAATTCAAGGAAACCAGCTTGAAATGAGACTTCTGCTCCAGCTATATAATTTTAAGAAGTTTTTTGTCAGCGTATGTAAGTGAGTTATAATATCTGGTTTTGCTTCTGAGCTTGATTCTTTTTTGCTTGTTTTGATAGTCAACATAAGGAGAATCCCAGTGAAGTAAAAGAATGTCACCGTTCTTGAGGGTGATGGATGTATAACCGCATCTTCCACATGTTTCAACAGAATATCCATTACTAACTGCATATTCTTCTATGCAAATTTGTTGTTGGGAAAGCGAGCATCCTGTAAAGCTTATGACAAGAGCAAAAATTATAAAAATAATTATAGTGCATTTTACAGATTTCATGATATAAATTATATATGCTAAAAGTCTTTTTGGCAAATTATATGATAGGAAAGTGTATCAGTGAAATCCGAAAACATAATGTCTATTTTTATAGTTGCAATGATGTCCTTGTTCATAAGCTGCAAAAGTAAAGAGATAAAGCCTGTTCTTGAAATATCCTTTAAGGAAGGGGTGGTGGAATCATCTCTTTCAGACCTTACCTCAATGATAGGTACTGGGAGTGGCGAATATGAGAGCTTTGGAGAGAGAAAAAGTATCCTTGTTTTTTTTGAAGAAGAAGACTGTCTGACATGTAATGAAGTAAAACCTGTAGTTGACTCATGGGTAAAAAAGACAGGGTTCAGTGTTTTGTCCTATAGAATTGACTATAATCAGGGAACAAAAGAAGAGATAAGTGATTTTCTAAAAAAACTTGGATCAAGTGATGGAATCAATCTTACATCAGGTAGACTCGTTGCATTTGTCGATGGAAAACGGAAAGGGTCTATAAGTGGAAACTTTGATATCGAAAATACAGGCAAAGTAGATAACTTTGTAAAAAAATATTTTGACATTTCTTCAGGAACTGGAAATTTATCCTTAAGAAAAGAATTGACGGGAATCAATGAGCTTAGGGCAGAAGTGAATGATGGAAATACGTTTCTTTTATATCTTAGCCGCAATACTTGTCCAGATTGTCGAAAACTCAGTGATCCAAAAAGAGATAACATCATAAACCAGATTGCAAAAGATTATCGTGATAAGTTTTACAGACTTAATTCAGAGAACATCGTAGCAGAACTTGATGAAATGGGAGCCTTCGAGCATTTTGAGCAAAGCGGAACTGATTGTGTACTGTGGAATACGATTAGCAACAAAAAACGAAAAGCAGAACATATAGCAATTCTTGTATCTCTTGGATTGATTCCTCCTTGTGTTGGAGATGACAATGCTTTTTTAGAATCAATAGACGAATATGCATTGGGGAGTGATGACATTTTTACTGAAGGAGATAGAAGTGTTCCTGCGTTTATATTATCAAATAAAGTTGATATAAAAGACTCCGAATCAGTTGCTTCCATGAGGATGAAAGAAGTTCTAAAAAAAGCTTATACAGCTTCCATGATGACTCCAGATACAGGTGAATTACCTCATAGAGCCTTATTTACAGCTTATTTTAGCCCTGATAATAACAAAATTGAACCGCTTTTATATTATGATTATCTAAAAAGCTGGCTTCTCATTAAATAAATAATAAAATCAAAAATAATTGTTGCGTATATATAAAAGTTGATTTACACTATTATCATCGGTGAGAGACAAAAAACTAATTGGCATATCTAAAATGTGTTTTTAGAGATGCCCCAATACAAAATACTTACAGATTATTTAATAATAAAACTTCAGTATCGACTCGTTTAAAGTAACTCTTTTTGAGTAGTGCTGGATTTTTTTTGTACCCAAAAATCATCAGGACAAAAATAAACTGTCATGATGTATATTATTCAAAGGTTTTCCAAAAGGAGGAAAAAATGAAAAAAGGTATAGTATCTGTAGTAAGTACTATTACTCTTATGCTTTTTTTGGGTGGATGTAGTGACTTTGTTGTAAGCTCACAAGATGTTGACACTGCAGACGCAACAGAAGAAAGAAGTGTATGGTCTACCGGAACAACATTTACTCATGATCCATCTATTATCTATGCCGATGGACTTTACTGGATGTTCTATACAGCAGATGGTATCGGAGTAAAATACTCTACTGATGGCAAAAAGTGGAATGATGGTGTACAAATCTTTTCAAAAGCACCATCATGGTGGTCAAAATATGTACCTTCAAAGACTGACTTCAATATCTGGGCTCCTGATATCTCTTACTATAACGGTAAATATAATCTTTATTATTCAGTATCAACTTTTGGAAGCAATACTTCATGTATAGGTTTAATGCAGTGTACAAGTATTCTTAAAGGTGACTGGGTAGATATGGGTGTTGTTATTAGCTCGACAAGTGGTAGCAAGTATAATTGTATCGATCCAAACTTTGTATATGATGGAACAACTCCATATCTGGTCTTTGGTTCATGGTTTGATGGTATATGGATTACAAGATTAAGTTCAAGTACAATGAAGCCTAATCAGAGTCCAATACAGATTGCAGACAGAGATCTTTCTGCAAATGCCATTGAAGGAGCATGTATCTGGAATCGTGGAAATGGTTATTTCTATCTGTTTGCCTCATATGATAAGTGCTGTAACGGAACAAATAGTACATACAATATCAGATATGGAAGAGCATCAAAGATAACAGGTCCATATTATGATCAGAGTGGAAAATCAATGCTTGATGGAGGTGGAACAATACTTAAACAGTCAAGCGGAAATATGATTGGACCAGGTGGACAGTGTATATTTACAGACGCCAACGGCAAAACTTCAATGGGATTCCATTATTATAACAAGGCAAATAACGGTGTCGCAAATCTATGTATTCAGGATATCAAAACTGTAAATGGATGGCCTGTACTTTACTAATGTAACAATATAAGTTTTTTGCAAAAGAGTTATCTGGTAGTAAACAGGTAGCTCTTTTGCATGTGTTTCTATTTTTTACTGCGGTCTACGTTGTAGATACCCCAATGCTTTTCGGCTTCATCAGGATTGTTTCCGCCTTTCCATGGCTCATCAAAAGCTTCAAACATAAAAGAAACTATTTGTTCTTCTTCAATCCACTGATAGAAACGCTCGTAGTATTTTTTCATGTTGTCAACGTTTGTTTCTGTAGGAATCATTCTGTTACCTGGTACACAACTTGTAGTCCATCCCGCCTCGCTGAAGAGTATCTCCTTATCAGGGTAACAGGATTTTACATTGTTGTAATCTTTTTGGTTTGCTTCTATGGCTTTGTCCAAAGTAAGCCCGTACCATAGAGGATAAGAGTGGATACAAATTACATCAAGGTGCTTTGCAAGCTCAGTAAGCTTTGGCCACTCCATGGCACCTTCATTGAAAGTAACAAGGGCCTTTGTCTCTTTGTGGAGTAAGTCAGCATAGTAGCAAAGTCGTTCCTGTGGTACTGAGTTCTCTCCCCAGTCCGGAGTATTTTCGTTGCCTACAGATACGGCAAAGATAACATCCTGGTATTTGTTTGCCAGTGTAATTAACCGATTAAACTGCTGCTCATTGTGTTGTCTGCGTTCTGCCAGCTGTTCTTCAGTGTATATCGTTTTGTTCCACTCACAGTTTGTATTGTTTACTTCGTTGATAAGTCCTGGCCCCAGCATAAGCTTGAGGTTTATCTTTTTATCCCTTATTATACGGCAGACAGCTTCTGCATAATCATTAGGATCGTACATTCTGATATATGAATAACCGTCATTGACAAGTATAGTCAAATCCTCGTAAATCTGAGCATCTGTTGGGTAAACAGAGTTTGGCGCCTGGTTTTCTCGGTAGCCGGAGTAGCAAATTGCTTTTGCATATGGTATTTTCTTTGTCATGATATTTTAAGTGTACGAAATGGAATGCAAAAATACAATTAACCAAAGTTTAGTTTTATTGTAGTATTTTCGGTTAACTGTGCTTGCAGTTGTTGTGAATGTAAGATTTTTTTATGGTAATTATCAGGTAAAAATGATAGATTAGCCTAAATATAAGGAAAAATTATGAGTAAAATAGCTTCGGTTTTTAAGAACGACACAAAATGGAAGACATTGTTTTTATCCATATTAATGATGTCTGTTGGATATGGCTTGCATAAAGGTATTGTAGACAACTACCTTGCAGAAGTTGTAGGCATGGGTGAGATGGACAGGGGTGTTACTGAGTTTTTTAGAGAGATTCCTGGATTCTTGCTCATATTTATCCTGGCATTGTTTTATAAGTTTTCGGCCGAAAAGATGTACAAGTTTGGCGGCCTCATTATGGTTGTAGGTATGGGTCTTCTTGCTTTTGTGCCTTCATACAAAGCTCTTGTTATCTTTTCAATCTTTTTGTATTCCACAGGTGAACATATTCAGCTTGGCATGAAGAATACTTTATCGCTGGAGTACTCTAAAACAGGTTTGGGAGGCCAGGCTCTCGGTTATCAAAATGCAATTTACCAGGCAGGTAACCTTGCAGGTTATATTATTGTAATGGTTGTCTTTTGGATTCTGGCTAGCAAAAATATGTACAAGCCTTTTTTTATGGCTTCAACTCTGTTTATTGTGATAGCTTTTTGTTTTGCACTGAATCTTACTGGTAAAAGCGAAACTGACAAAACAAAAAGCAGGTTCTACTTTAAAAAGAAGTTTACAAAGTATTATATGCTCGAAGTTTTTTATGGAGCTCGCAAACAGGTATTTTTTACCTTTGGCCCTTACGTTCTTATTTTGTTTTATGGAGCCAATGCCTCTGTAATAAGTCTGCTTTTTGCTGTTTCTGCCATAAGCTGCTTCTTTTTGTCTCCCGTAGTAGGTAAGATAGTTGATAGGCTTGGATATAAGCCTGTCATGGTTGGCGATACTCTGATTCTTGTCATCGTATGCTTTTTTTATGGCTTTGCCCATCATATCTTTCCAAAAAACATCGCATTCATTGTCTGCTGTGTAAATTATGTTTTGGACTCTGTAATATCATTGGCAAGTATGGCTTCGAATGTTTATGTTCAGGATATCTCTGACAGCAAAGAAGAAATGCGTGCTACAATCTCTACCGGTATTTCTGTCAATCATATGATTACTATCTTTATTGCGCTTTTTGGAGGCTGGATCTGGCAAAAGCTAGGCATTGAGACTTTGTTTATTGTGTCTGCTGTTCTTGGTCTTTGTAACAGTGCATATGCTGCAACAATAAAGGTAAGTAAAAAAAAGGCTGTTAATTAAAGAGTTAAAATAAAAGCTTTTCTTAAAATAATTTTATTTTATGTAAAGCTTTTTGTGTAAAAACTTATCATATCATTGTTAAATCAATATTTGTTATTATAATCAATGATATGGTAGTTTATCTTTCGTATTTGGTATTATTTGTTCCTACAGTATTCATAAGCTTTTTACTTTTAAGATTTTTCTCATTGTCGTTTATATATGACAATATACCTGATTATTTTACAGGAAGCTTTGGTACTTCGATGATTGTTGTTGTAGTTCTGTTGATAGCCTGTCTTATAATTTCATATAAAATAACCCGTCCATTTGATAAAGCAGTAAAAGAGATTCAGGAAGGCAAACTGGATATCAGTAATGACGAAAAATATGCCTGCCTGAAAACATATCAGAATCTGAATCTTGCAACAATTATAGTCAATCTTATAGGATTCTTTTTTGGTCAGATTATTGTAACGGCTACTTCTGTTGTAACGGGAAAAATTTCTTTTGTACCCCTCATGCATACCATTGTAGTAATGCAGGCGGTAGGTTTTGGTATGATGGGTGCCATTGTCGTAATTAACGGATTGGACAGTGTATTCGCCAAATACCGTAAGATGCTAAAGATACAGAGCTTTGACGATTTTAATAATCTTAGGATCACAAAGATTTCGACCAGTATTATAGTAACTTTTTGTATTTCCCTGTACTTTATTGCAATCAATTTAGTATCTGTCATCTATGGATTTAACCAAACAGGTTTTAGTGAATCCTGGATAGGTAAAGTGATTTTGTGCTGTATAGTTTCGGCCGTTGTGTCTTTGATAGCCTTTAGCTTTATATTCAATGGGCTGAAAGAACGTATGGTTTTGACAAAGGAATCTATAGATACAATTGCTGTCAAGGGAGACCTGTCTCAGCGTATTGATATTACAATGCTTGACGATTTTGGTCAGGTTACTTCTTCTATCAACAAAATGATTGTTACTCTGTCAGACATGATTAAGGAACTTACCAACAAGACTGAGCAGGCTAGTTTTGCTGCGGATAATATTACCGATACATCGTTTACAGCGTCAACAGCTTTGGAGCAGATGGATGCCTCTCTCAAAAAGATAAATGATAACTCCAATAACCAAAACAGTCTCATCAAGCAGGCTGATGAGAATATTGTCAATCTTACAGACAGTGTTGAGACTGTAAAAGAGCATGTCAGGCAACAGCTTAAGTATGCAGAAAATATCTCAGACTCCGTATCAAAGATGAGCGACAGCATAACTTCTGTAGCAGATATTGCCCGAAAAGCTCAGGATACTTCCAATGCGTTAACAACCTCCAGCCAGATTGGTGAAGAATCTATACGTAATGCAGTAGAAACCATGAATCAGATTCAGGAGTATTCTAAAGAAGTTATCAAGATAATCAAGGTTATACAGGCAATTGCCAGTCAGACAAATCTTTTGTCTATGAACGCAGCAATCGAAGCAAGTCATGCCGGAGTGTATGGACAGGGCTTTGCTGTTGTCGCTGACGAAGTACGTAGCCTTGCAGAATCTTCGTCTAAAAGTGCCAAGAATATTCAGAAGCATATCAAGCAGATGGCTTCTAAGGTAAATCAAGGCGTAGAGGCAATTAATATTGCCGGAAAGTCATTTAATGATATATCTCATCGTGTCGAAGAAAATGCAGCCTATGTCAACAGTATTTCTCAGGCAATGGAGGAGCAGAGTCAGGGTGCAAAATCTACCCAACAGTCTGCCATAGAGGTTTTTGACTCTGTTAATGCAGTAAATACTATAACCGACCAGGAAAGTCAGGCAGCGTTAAGAGTAAAAGACTTTATGTCTACAGTAGTAAGTGCCTCAGATTCCACGATGACCGCCGTAAACGAAAGTAGTATCGCTGTATCCAATCTGCGTAGCTCTGTACAAAGTGTATCAGACTCTGCAAAAGATAACAAAGATGCGGTTGCTACAATACATAGCCATGTAAAACATTTTACAGTCTAGTCTAATCCTGAATCCGTACAAAAAATCTATTAACCTCATAAAGCGGCTTATGAAAATAACATAAGCCGTTTTTAATTTAAAGGTTTTGCGAAAATTGTGCTTTGACTCAGGGGCTCGGTGAAGTGTCTGTTGTAAAAAATATGGATGTTAATTTAGCATTTGCTTTTTTTGTGTGAAAATTGAGTTAAAATAATAAGGGATATCTATATTTTTTAAGAAGGTTTACATAATGAAGAATGAAACAGGAAAGAGGCGGACTAAAATTATCTTTAAAATTGCGATTCAACTCTTTATCGAAGTAGTTGCTCTTACAGCCATACTTGTTTATTTAAGTCTTGATAATGTAAAAAAGACATCTACCAATACCTTAACGGAAACATATTCCGTACTGGTGGACTCGCAGGCTGCCAATGTCTTGAACCGAAACTCCAAGTTTTATCAGCAAATGCGTTTCTATTCTCATAATGATTTTGTATGGAATGATGGTAAGGATGTACCTTCAGAAGAAATTGTAGACTGGCTTGTAAAGCATGCAAAAGTCCGAAGCTATGATTTTGAGGACGTATATTACTGCGATGCCGAAACAGGTATTGCAAAGTCTGATACAGGCAAGACCCTTAACTTAAAGGATACAGAAATATACAGATCCATTGTAGAAGGGGGTATGACCCAGTACATAAGCAACCCTATAGGTACAAGTGCAGAAGACTCTGTTTATTATATCTGCAAAGGCGTTACCAAAAACAAAAAGTGTGTAGGATTTTTTATAATCACTATTAATTATGATACTCTTGTAAGAGCCATAAAAGCCATGGGATGGGATGAAAGTTTTGCCATTCTTATTGCCAACGATGGTACAGTCATGGCTTATCCGCCTGATGACAGTATAGTTTTAAAGGAGAATATCTTTAACGCAGAGAGTAAGTATGGCATACAGGGAATAACTGAAATTGCAAAGCAGATGACCAATAGGGAAAAATCTAGTGGATGGATTACTTACAATGGTAAAAGGTATCTGATGGTATTTGCTCCCGTTACAAATACTCTATGGTCCATTGCTCTTGTTGTACCAGACAGCACCGTAAATAAACCTGTATTGTTATTGCGTAATACGATGATTTTTCTTGGTATTATCATTGCGGTTATTCTTGTGATAACCATTTGCTTTACAATTGCGATTACTATAAAACCACTACGTAAGCTTAATAAAAATATCACTCAGATAGCAACAGGTGAGGCTGACCTTACTCAACGACTCACTGTTACAGGTAATGATGAGATTGCATCTGTAACTGAAAGTTTCAATACTTTTGTGGCCAAGCTTCATGATATTATGACTAAAGTAAAAAGCTCTAAGGTCAATCTTCAAAATGCAGGTATAGACTTAAATGGCGGTATTGATGAAAATACCAACTCTGTAGATGAAATCCTCAGTAGCTTGTATAAAGTAAATGAAGATATCGAAAACCAGAGAGGCAGTGTACAAAATACAGCAGGTGCCGTTAATCAGATTGCTGCCAATATTGATTCGCTTGAAAACATGATTGCCTCGCAAGTGTCAGGTATTAGTGAAGCTAGTGCTGCAGTAGAGGAGATGATTGGCAATATTGCCAGCGTAAATAATTCTGTAGAAAGAATGGCAGCTTCCTTTGAAGATCTTGAAGTTAAGGCAAACAATGGAAATCAAAAGCAGTCCGAGATGGCTGAACGTATTAAACTTATATCTCAACAGTCAGTTATGCTTCAGGAAGCAAATACTGCTATTGCAGATATTGCGGAACAGACAAATCTTCTTGCAATGAATGCAGCAATTGAGGCGGCTCATGCAGGGGAGGCTGGTAAAGGATTTGCTGTAGTAGCCAGTGAAATCCGTAAACTGGCAGAAACTTCTTCTTCTCAGTCCAAGACAATTGGAGAACAGCTACAGAATATCAATTCATCTATCGAAGCTGTTGTTAATTCTTCAGTAGAGACAAAGCAAACCTTTGATTCCGTATCCAATGGAATTAAACAGACTGATGATATCGTACGCCAAATCAAAAATGCAATGGCAGAACAAAACGAAGGTAGTAAGCAGATTGTTGGCGCCTTGAAGAACATGGGAGATGCTGCAGGAGAAGTTCGCAGTGCTTCCCGAGAAATGGCAGAAGGTAATCAGGCTATTCTCGAGAGCGTAAAGAATCTCGAGGGAATGACGTTGGAGATTCAGTCTTCTATGGAAACTGTACGTAAAAGTGCTCGCAAAATCCACGAGACTGGCTCTACATTAAACGGAATCTCTGATAACATGAACACAGCAATTGGTGCAATTGGGGAGCAGATAGATAACTTCCAGGTATAAATAAAGATGAGTAACACCTCCTATTTCTGATAACAAAAATAGGGGGTGTTTCAATTTAGCATGTGCAGGTTATTTTCCTTCGTAAAGAATAGGATACTCCGGCACATAGCATTCATTGATGCTGATCCACCATGGATTATCCTTCCAATCAACCTTTATGGCCACTGCACTGTTAAAGCATTCCTTATAGCCCCATTGCTTCAAAACCCATGCCCCAAGTACAGCAACAGCCTGTCCATCTTTAATTTCAAGAGATTCTCCCTTTAATTCAGGATCCTTGTAAAGGATTACAGATTCTTTGCCATAAAGTGCATCAGTAATTACAAAGTGGCAATCAGGATTAAAGCCAATTACATTTGTGTACTCAAAGTTAGCTTTATCTGTGCTATCATTCAGTTCGTAATAGCTCATGTCCCAGTCGGATCCATAATATCCCTTATTTTCTTTTTCTGGACCAAGAGGTTTATTATATCCAAAATATATATCTCTTTCATATGGGTTCTGCAGGTTGCCGGTAATCATGCATTTACCGCCATTCAAGGCAACAAGGTCACAGCTTCTTATCCAGCCTTCTCCGTTTTCACCGGAATAATAATAGAACATTACATCAAACCAGCCGTCGTCTCCAGTTGAATACCACCAGGTTGCAGCTTTGGTAGGGGCAAAATCTACTCCATCATCCAGAGTAAAAAGAACTTCTCCAATAGTTCCAGGCCTTGAATACACATTTACACTTCCTGCTTCATCAAAGCTCTTTACAGTAAGGGTTCCTTTTATACTTGTTATTTTAGAAACTCCATTACTAAAATCATTTCCGTAATTTTCATTTCTCCAGTCCCTTATAAGTTTGGTAAAATTAGGATCGTCATATTTAGGATAATTCAAATCTAAATCAGCAATTCTTCCGAAGAATTCCTTTGCCTGGGATTCAGAATAAGTTCCATCAAGAACCTTTCCCAGTTCTTCCATAATCTCCTTAAAATCATTTCTCTGTACAGGTCTCTGCTCCTTTACCCAATACTGAGTAACAGCAATCTTTCCAGAAGCA
>JAZLGX010000006.1:0-16226 GCA_045616545.1 Treponema sp.
GGTTTAAATCCTAGCTAGGAATTGGTTTAAATCCTAACTAGGAACTGGTTTAAATCCTAACTAGGAACTGATTTAAATCCTAGCTAGGTATTAGAGGCTTATGCCGTTATTCAGGGAATATTAGTAGAATTGCGCTTACTGTTAGAGGTTCTGCTGTTGCAAAAGTGGAGGAACTCATAATCTCTTTGCAAAAATTGACTCTAAGAAAAGACGATTCCACAGATCAGTTACTAGAGATATTTATGAAAAATGGTTCTTTTTTATATATTGGAGTTATTTTATTTAAAAAAAAGAAATTTATAAAAATATTATTGTTTTTATGTATGTGCAGTTGAAATATTTTTTTGAAATATTATAATAATAATCAGAAAGACAAAGTCAGATATTTTAATTGATTTATATCTGCAGAAGTTTGGGTGTATGCTATTTGTGTACGTTTATCCTGGATGTATGCTTTTATATGTCAATTTTAATTTATACATCACCTTATTTAGGAGATTGACGCTTATGAAAAACACTTTACTTGTCGTTATTGACATGCAGAATGACTTCTGTACTGGAAGTCTTGCAAATCAAGATGCTGTAGCAATTATTCCTACCATCAAATCAAAGCTTGAATCTGGTTTATATTCAAGTTCCCTCTTTACTCGTGATACTCACCAGAATGATTATCTCCAGACTCCGGAAGGAAAAAAGCTTCCTGTTACTCATTGTGTAGAAGACACAGAAGGCTGGCAGATTGTCAATGAACTGGCTCCTTATGCAGACAATGTTCTTAATAAGCCCACATTTGGGTTTAAGGATTGGGAATCATACCTCAATAATTTTTATGCTGGAAAAGATCTTCCAGATGAAATCGAGTTGTGTGGAACCTGTACTGATATCTGCGTAGTATCAAATGCCCTTGCCTTAAAAGCTATTTTCCCAAATATCGAAATTACAGTTGACTCTAAAGCATGTGCTGGACTTTCTCCTCAAAAGCATGAAGCTGCTCTTGAGACAATGAGAAGTTGTCAGATAAATGTAATGTAAGGGGATCCTTATGATAAGTGTAAATGGAAAATTAATATCTCAGGACAGGTTTCCGGATGGAACACCTTTGCTTAAAGTTGATGCATCTTTACTGGTATCTGATGATAATAAAGCTGTAGAAATAGAGTGGCTCTTTGATGATATGAGTGAGCTTTTTAACTTGATGTGCATACATGACAAGCTGAAGCCCTATGCATCAAAAATGGTTCTCAAACTGCCATATATTCCTAATGCTAGAATGGACAGGGTAAAGAATCCTGAAGATGTGTTTACATTAAAGACACTATGTAATGCAATCAATATGATGAAGTTTGACAGCATCATGGTTGAAAATGCTCATAGTAATGTTTCTATGGCACTGTTGGATAATGTAACTGACTGTGTCTGGAATACTCTTGGTAAATTCTTTGATGCCTATATACCATACACAGTGACTACTATAATGTTTCCAGATGAAGGTGCCTGCAAAAGATATTCTGATTTTGCAAGGATAAAGGAGTCCTATAATATCGTTGTCGGTAACAAGCACAGAGACTGGAAGACAGGAAATATTCTAGGTCTTACAGTTGACGGAAACGCAGATGATGTCAAAGATAAAGATATCTGCATTATAGATGATGTGTGTTCCAGGGGTGGTACATATAAGTTTGCTGCGCTCCAATTAAAATCAATGGGAGCCAAAAATATTTATCTGTTTGTATCACATCTTGAGAATGTTGTTGATATCCCAGCATTAAGAGAAGCTGGAGTATGTGGTATCTTTACGACAAAGTCAATTTGGCGTGGAGATGATAAATTCGTAACAGTAATCGGAGAGTAAATTATGTTTATAGATTCAATACTTATAGCTGATAGCTACAAAAATATCCATTGTGATTCATATCCTAAAGGTGCTAAGTCTTTGCACTCATATCTTGTACCTCGTAAATCAATGATGGAGTCACAGCCGAAGGTTGTTGTCTTTGGTATACAGGCATTTCTCAAAGAGTTCAAGGAATCTTGGGATGCGTGGTTTGCCAAGCCTCTTGCGGATGTTATCCGTGATTATGAGCGCACTATGAATCTACAGCTTGGTTCTGGAAATTACAATTCTGATCATGTCGAAAAATTATATGAGCTAGGTTATCTGCCTCTCTGTATCGAGGCAATACCTGAAGGTTCCCTTGTTAATATGGGTACTCCAATAGTACACGTATATAATACTGTAAAAGATTTTGATTGGCTTGCACAATGGACAGAGTGTTGGTTACAGGGTGAAATATGGAAGCCTTGTAATGATGCAACTATAGGATATATGTACTACAAGCTTGCAAAGAAATATTATAATCTTACAACTGATGGTGCTGATCCTAGAATGGCTGCATCTGACTTTGGTATGCGTGGTATGTCATGTATGACAGAAGCTATGAAGTGTTCTGCTGCATGGTTGATCTCTTTTAATAAGACTTCTACAGTACCAGCTATCGCCTGGCTTGATAATATGTACAATGCTGATTGTTCGTATCATAGGCTTGGTGTGGGGGCTGTTTCAATCGAACATTCGGTAGTTAGTTCCAATGTTGCTAACGGGCTGACAGAAAAGGAGCTGTTACTCAAGCTTCTTGCTCAGTATAAGGATACAAGCTTTAGTTATGTATCAGATACATATGACTACTGGGATATCGTAAAGAATGTTCTTCCGTCAATCAAGAGTGAGATTATGGCTCACAATGGAAAACTTCTTGTACGTCCTGACTCAGGCGATCAGTATGAAAATGTAATACAGACTGTACAGTCATTATGGGAAAACTTTGGTGGTACAGAAAACAAGAAAGGATACAAAATACTAGATTCTCACGTGGGAATCATTTTGGGAGATGGCTGTACACTCAAACAGGTTAACAAGATCTGGAAAAAGCTGACTGAAATGAAGTTTGCTGCTACAAATGTTATCTTTGGGGTTGGAGCATTCTGCTTTCATGCTGTATTTGAAGGAGATAAGATGGTTGTCTCTACTCGTGATACATGGGGATTTGCACAGAAAACAACTTATATCGAGATGGAAAATGGTTCTGAATTGGAAGTCATCAAAAATCCAAAGACAGATACTGAGAATCTCAAGAAATCTCACAAGGGCCTTATCTTTGTAGAAAAACTTGATGATGGTAATTATAAGACAACAGATGGATTTACTAAAACAACTTTTGAAGAATACAGTAAGAGCCACAAGAATGAATTCCGTGTTGTATTCAATGAGGGTAAACTTGTAAACAAGGTAACTCTTATGGATATTCGTAGAAGACTTGAAAGCGAGGTAGAGTAATGCAGGAATATAATTTTGATGCTAAGCAGGCTATAGATAATATAGTTTCACACATGAAGTCTTACTGTTCATATTCCAAGAATCCTAGAGCAATAATAGGAATCTCTGGTGGTAAAGATAGCTCTGTCTGTGCAGCTCTGGCAGTAGAGGCCTTTGGTAAAGAAAATGTAACAGGTATAATGATGCCTAATGGGGTACAGAAGGATATCTCTGATAGCGAAAAACTTATAAGTCACCTTGGTATTAACCGCAAATTGGTAAATATAGAAGGTGCATACAATGCGTTGGGCCAAGCTATTTGTGCAGGTAATGATATTTCTGAAGATAACGTATCTGGTAATTATCAGTATAGAACAAATACTCCTGCACGCTTACGCATGACGACACTGTACGCTTTTTCTGCATTGGAAGGTGGAACTGTAATCTGTACAGATAACCGCGACGAATCTATCCTTGGATATTCCACATTATATGGGGATTGTGCAGGTAGCTATGCACCTTTAAGCCGCTATACTGTTACGGAAGTACGCAAAATAGGTGATGCTCTTGGTCTTCCACACGATCTTGTTCACAAACTTCCAAGCGATGGAATGTGTGGAAGTACTGATGAAGAAAATCTTTCTGTTCAGCTTGATATAAAAGGATTTACATATGAAAGATTGGATACGCTTATCCGAGGACAGGAGCATGATTTTACTGATACAGAAATTGCTTCGATAGAAAAGAAATATAAGGCAATGGAGTTCAAAAGGAGCATAGTTCAGATTCCATGTCCTGAAGTACAGTATTTTGATTATTTTAACACTGTTAAGTGAACATCTAAAAATTGCAATTTGCAGAGATGTCCTTAATAATTAACAGTGTTAAATAATCAAATAATGCTTAACTTGTAAAACCGTGTAGACTTGATTTAGGTTAGTTCTGCACGGTTTTTTTTTATTTACGTCCTAAATCTATTGATTTATTATAGCAGGCTGTAGCAGCATCGATAATTGTTCCTCTGAATGCTTTGCGTTCAAGAGTTGCTACAGCTTCGATTGTTGTTCCACTTGGGGAACAAACTGCATCTTTTAGTTCACTTATGCTTCTGCCATCTTCCATAAAAAGAGTTGCAGCACCTTTCAGTGTCTGGGCTGCATAAGTATATGCCTGTTTACGTGGAATTCCAAACTTAACGGCAGCATCTGCAAGAGCTTCGATAAACATAAAGGCATATGCTGGACCTGATCCACTTACAGCTGTTACACCGTCCATGAGCTTTTCAGCAACAACTTCTGCCTTACCTGTACATTCAAGTAATGTCTTTACAACTTCGACATCTTCTTCTGTAGCATATGTACTTGGTGTTATTGCTGTCATTGCTTCTCCCACAGTTGCAGGCAGGTTAGGCATTATGCGTATGATATGAGGAAGGACTGCAGCATCTTCTGTGGCAGACAGATCAGTTGTTTTTATTGCGGAGTACAATGTGTTGAGTGTAAGTCCCGCTGCCATAGATATGATGATCTTTTCGGAAGTAAATGCTGGCTTTATCTCCTGTAAAACTTCTTTGATGTAAGCTGGTTTTACTGCCAGGAAGATATAGTCACTTTTTTGTGCTACTTCAATATTTGATTGCAATGCATTTACTTTTGTTTCACAAGCAAATGCTTGTGCTTTTTCAAAATGAGCTGCACTTATATATATGTTGGACGGAGTGTAGGCTTTAGCTATTGCCTTAATCACTGCTCCTCCCATAGTTCCACAGCCGATACAGCCGATTGTTATTTTGTTTAAATCTTTCATTGGATCTCCTATAAGAAATTACATTAGGGACGTACCAGAAAACATCCCTATTTCAGCTTGTTCAGTTATTTACCTACAATAGCTCTGTAAAGGCTGTCCTGATCTGCTTCGAACAATGTTCCCTTCTGGTCTCCGGAAGCAAGAGCCGTAAGAGCTTTTTCTTTACCACCGTTGGCAAGTACCAGAGGAATTCCAGAAGCTGTAGTCTTTTCTGCAGCCTGGAGTTTAGTTTCGATGCCACCTGTTCCAAAACTATTTGTCTGTCCGATAGTAATCTCTTTGCGTAGCTGACTGATATCTTTTACAGATTCTATAAGTACTGCGTTAGGGTTAGTCTTTGGGTTGTCTGTGTATACTCCATCAATATCACTAAAAAGAACAAGCAGATCTGCACTCCACAAAATTGCTGTGAGAGCAGAAAGGTTGTCATTATCCCCAATACGAATTTCATCAAATGAAACAGAGTCATTCTCGTTGATGATTGGTATTACATTTTCGTCTACGAGAGTAAACATTGTGTTGCGTATATTAAGAGTACGGTGATCATCTTCAAAGTCATCTTTGGTAAGCAAAAGCTGTGCAACATGAGTGTCATATTTGGCAAATGTTTCACGCCATTTGTTCATGAGTTCTACCTGGCCAATGGCACAAAGAGCCTGACGGTAATGAACATCTCTCTTGTGTGCCCAACCTTTGATTGCTGATAGGCCAGATACCTGGGCACCTGAAGAAACAAGTATTATCTGTTTACCTTGCTGCATAAGGTCGTTGCATTCTGCTGCAAAGCTTTCCATAAACTCTGTGTTTATGGTACCATCTTTTTTGGCGAGTGTGTTGGATCCTACCTTAATTACTATTTTACGGGATTCCCCGATAACTTCCTTGATTGTCATCTTGTTTGTCCGTCTCCATCAATGAGGTATTTTGTTGTAGTGAGTGCTTTTATTCCCATTGGACCACGGGCATGAAGTTTTTGAGTGCTGATACCAAGCTCTGCACCAAAACCAAATTCTCCGCCATCTGTAAATCTTGTGCTTGCGTTGACATATACACAGGCTGCATCAATCTTGGACTGGAATATACGGGCATTGTTACGATTATCTGTAACAATACACTCGCTGTGCTTTGTGTTGTGGCTGTTAATAAAGTCTATGGCTTGAGTAACATTGTCTACAGCCTTTACTGCCAGGATAAAATCAAGGAATTCATATCCAAAGTCATCTTCTGTTGCATGTTTTAAATTTTTATAACATGGTTCCAGATACTTATAGCAGTCATCATCAGCTCTAAGTTCAACTTTGCCATCAAGTTTTTCAGCAAGCTTAGGCAGAAACTCTGCCATTATATTACGGTTTACGAGGAGAGTTTCGATTGCATTGCAGGCACCAGGACGCTGAATCTTTGCATTAAATGCGATATTTACTGCCATATCAAGATTGCATGGATCATCTACGTAAAGATGACAAATACCGGCTCCAGTCTGAATTACAGGGATACGGGCATTATCTACTACTGTATTGATGAGCCTGGATGAACCTCGTGGTAAAACTACATCAATTTTGCCATGAGCTGTAAGAATCTGGTCAACATCACTGTGATCTGTACTTGGACAAAGGTAAATAGCAGACTCAATACCATCGTTGCCTGCAGCCTTGAGCCCTTGTTTTATGGCATCTACGATAGCTGCATTAGATGTAAGAGCACTGGAGGAACCACGGAGCAAGATTGCATTGCCACTTTTGTATGCAAGAGCAAAAGCATCTACTGTTACGTTAGGGCGTGATTCATAGATAATGGCTACAACTCCTAAAGGAACTCTGATTTGACGTATCTGTGCTCCATTAGGCATCTTCCACCCGGCTGTTTCTTCTCCGATAGGATCTGTCTGACTGATGATAATATCGATACTTTGGATGATAGATGCAAATTTCTTGTCATCAAGAGCAAGGCGCTCAATAAGAGCCTCGCTGGTACCTTTGGCACGGGACAACTCTACATCTTTTTTGTTAGCTGATAAGATATCTTCTTTGTGAGCGAGGAGTGATTGCTTTACACACTCCAAAGCTCGATTTTTTTGCTGTGCAGTGCATAAAGAAAGGAGCGAAGCTCCATCCTTCAATTCTGCACAAACCGAATCAAGATTCATGGAACTTCCTCCAGACTTTTTATGCTTATTGAATTTTTTGCTTAGTAATTTGCAAGGAAATACATTCCCAAAAGAACTGCAATACGTTCTTTATCCTGAGACCATTGAGTATTGTTTTTGGGTAATGATGTGATGTACCACCAGAAGATACCGAATTCAGGATCAATGCGCAGTGCATAATCTCCAAAATCCTTACTCTTGGTCTGTGATCCAAACATTAAATAAACAGTATTGTTTACAATGTCCAGGAACTGCATGTAAATAGTTGAATACTCTTTTACTTTGATAGCTTTGATAAACTCATCCAATTTATATAATACGCTAGCCTTAAGGTCAGCATCTGACTGTTCAACCCATGTTTTCTGGATTAAAAGCAGCATGTTATTATGAAAGCTTGAAATTAATTTTTCTTCACCATCACCACTTTTATCTGCAATTGCAGTAAAAGCTGTGCCTGCTCCAAATGTATCGTTGGCAAGTTTAGAAGCGGCATTAGCTACAGTGCCTTCGTCCTCTGAAGCAAGAAGAGTATTGAGAGCCTCAATTGTGTCTGAACTAACAAATAGTTCTATTAAGTTTTCATTCATACTGCCTTAAATTGTAAATTTTATGCAATTTTTATGCAATAGCAAAGGGTCTTTTTGCACGAAATATGCCAAAACAACTTACTACTGTTTTAGTTTCAAAATTCTTTGATTTTTTGAACCTCTAAATTGTAACATTAAATCCCTTTGTTCCAGAATAAATGGTCCGTCCACCAGAGTATCTATATACGAAAGCATTTCATCTGTAAATTCCGTGTGTTTACGTCCATTTTGGGGTTTGAGGTCTACATCGTATACGTAACCTGAATAGCACCATATATCCTTTGCAGGATAGGTCTCACGGACTTTTTTGAGAAAAGGAGTAAGACACGCCTGATTTTCTTCCTCGAAAGGGTCTCCCCCAAGAACTGTAAGTCCTGCAATATAATCAGGAGCAAGGGCTTTAAGGATAAAATCTTCAGTTTCGGATGTAAAAGGCTTGCCATAGTCAAAATCCCATGTACAGGAATTAAAGCAGCCCTTGCAATGCAGTCTGCATCCAGATACAAAGAGACTTACGCGTACACCTTCGCCGTTAGCAATGTCTGTTGTCTTGATTTCGCCATAGTTCATGTATTGCTCCTTGGAGGGTCAGCCCCAAATAAAAAAATATCCCCGGACCTTAAGATCCGAGGATTATGGAAATACAGCAAATTATTGCCGCTAATTCTGGTTCTATAGGTGAAGAACTCTGTCCTTGATTTCCTGAGTGCGTCCCTGGTTCCAGTACTGGGTACCGATATATCCGCAAGTACGGCGGGCAACATTCATTGTTGTCTGATCTGTATTGCCACAGTTAGGACATTGCCAGACAAGTTTTTTGTCCTTGTTGGTGGTAATCTGTATTTCTCCTGTGTAACCGCAGATCTGACAGTAATCACTCTTTGTATTAAGCTCTGCATACATTATATTCTCGTATATGTGCTTTAAGAGAGCCATAACAGCAGGAATGTTGTTTTCCATGTTAGGAACTTCTACATAACTTACTGCTCCACCTGGACTAAGCTTCTGGAACTCAGACTCAAATGTAAGCTTTGTAAATGCATCAATTTTTTCTCTTACATTTACATGATAGCTGTTGGTAATGTAGTTTTTGTCTGTAACATCCTGGATTATGCCAAATCTCTTCTTGAGACACTTGGCAAACTTGTATGTAGTGCTTTCTAGAGGAGTACCATATACAGAGTAATCTATATGTTCTTCTGCCTTCCACTTGTTGCAGGCATCATTAAGAGCTTTCATTACGCTGAGAGCAAATGGTTTACCTTCTGGAGTGGTGTGAGAGGTTCCTGTCATGTATTTTACGCATTCACAAAGACCTGCATATCCAAGAGAAATAGTAGAGTAGCCATTGTAGAGTAACTTGTCGATAGCCTCTCCTTTACCCAGACGGGCCAATGCACCATTCTGCCAAAGTATAGGAGCAACATCAGACTTGGTACCTAAAAGTCTCTCATGACGGATACGGAGAGCTCTGTGACATAGTTCAAGACGTTCGTTCATCAGAGTCCAGAATGTATCCATGTTACCTTCGGAAGAACATGCTACGTCAACAAGATTGATGGTAACAACTCCCTGATTGAACCTTCCGTAGAATTTAGGCTTATTGTTTTCGTCCTTGTATACAGTAAGGAATGAGCGGCAGCCCATGCATGGATAGCAGTTACCGTCTTTCATCTCAAGCATTTTCTTTTCGGAGATGTAGTCAGGAACCATGCGGCGTGCAGTACATTTAGCAGCCAGTTCCGAGAGATAGTAATATTTGCTCTCTGGAGTGATATTATCTTCTTCCAGAACATATATAAGCTTAGGGAAGGCTGGAGTAATCCATGCACCTTTTTCGTTTTTTACACCCTGATAGCGCTGTTTGAGAACTTCTTCGATGATAAGGGCAAGGTCGGCTTTTTCCTGATCATTCTTAGCTTCGTTAAGGTACATGAAAACAGTTACAAATGGAGCCTGTCCGTTTGTTGTCATCAAAGTAATAACCTGATACTGAATAGTCTGAACACCCTTTGTAATCTCACGACGAAGCTGGCGGTCAACCATTGCGTTAAACTGATCTTCTGTAAGGTTAAGGTCTATTTCCTTGCTTGTTTCGCGAATTTCTTTTTGAATCTTGCGACGGCTTACCTCAACAAAAGGAGCCAGATGGGCAAGAGAAATACTCTGTCCACCATACTGACAGGATGCAACCTGCGCAATAATCTGTGTAGCAATGTTACATGCGGTAGAGAATGAGTGAGGACGGTCAATGTGAGTACCACTTATGACAGTTCCGTTCTGCAGCATGTCTTCGAGATTTACAAGGTCGCAGTTATGCATGTGCTGGGCAAAATAGTCAGCATCATGGAAGTGTATGATACCTTCTTCGTGAGCCTTCTGGATATCCGGATCAAGGAGGAAACGGCGTGTAATATCTTTGCTTACTTCTCCAGCCATGTAATCGCGCTGTACGGATACGACAGTAGGATTTTTGTTGGAGTTTTCCTGCTTTACTTCCTCATTCTTTTCTTCCAATAGACTGAGAATCTGCTTGTCAGTTGTATTTTCTTTACGGAGAATCTGGTGGCGGTATCTGTAAGTAATGTAGAGCTTAGCTACCTGGTAAAAACCGCTCTGCATTATGCCGGTTTCTACAAGATCCTGGATGTCCTCTACGTTAAGGGCATGGCCTTCTTTATGACACTGGATTTCAATGTCATCCACGATTGAATTGATCCTATCCTCGTTCATGCGATCTTTTTCGTCAACCTGAGCATTTGCCTTTGATATGGCAACATAAATCTTAGAACGGTCAAAGTCTACTTCAGCACCACTACGTTTAATAATTTTCATAAAAAATTACTTCTTCTCCTATTCTCCATATCTAGTGTACTTTTTGTAATTTCAATAACAAGTGTACTAGGGGTAGTGGTATCTGTCAACCTTAACAAGTGTGGAGTAAAATTGGTAATTTGAGACATATCAAATAGTTAAGGTTGAGAGGAGTCGAAAATATTTTTTTGGTAATTTGGCACAGATACAACCTGT
The DNA here is from genome assembly GCA_045616545.1 of Treponema sp. Taxonomy (GTDB): domain Bacteria; phylum Spirochaetota; class Spirochaetia; order Treponematales; family Treponemataceae; genus Treponema_D. Next base: position 10,883 of record JAZLGX010000006.1, read on the forward strand.
GGAAAACCTTGTGGATTCTGTGGATTATTCTGAGGTTGCTCTATCACGCTGAGGCTATATCTGGTGCCGTCTTCTGTAGTTATCCACAGAGATGTGGATTTGTTATTAACTTCTGTGGATAACTCTCCTGTGTCGGAAAATGTTTAACAACTGTAGCCTTGCCACTTAAATCCCACTGCAAACGGCTATTCAGGCTGGATTTACCACAGAGGCGAACTCTGAAGTGGATAAAAGTTTGAATAGGAAAGCTCATGTATTTGACGGAATACAGATAAAGTATTATTCTGTAGTAAGAGGTACTATATATGACTACGATATCTGCTAAAATAGACAATAACGACAAAATTTCTTTTGAAAGAATCTGTGATTCTATGGGAATTAATATTTCTTCTGCAATAAATGCTTTTGTGAAGGCAACAATCAGAGAGAATGGAATGCCTTTCGCACTAAAAGCTGCCGAAGATCCTTATGTTTATTCTGAAGAAAATATGAAATACTTAAGAGAAAGTATAAAGCAGATAGAAATAGGGAATGGTCAGATTCATGAACTAGAGGAAATCAATTAATGATTAAAGTATGGTCAGATTTAGCATGGAATGACTATTTAGAATTCTTCAATAAACACCAGAAAGATTTAATAAAAAGCACACATGAATTGATAAAAGATATTGAAAGAAATGGTGTTGATAAAGGAAAAGGTCAGCCTGAACAACTAAAGCATGAATTATCAGGTTATTATAGTCGAAGAATAGACCAAAAAAACAGACTTGTTTATAAAGTTGAAGATGAAAAGCTTTTTATAGTTCAGTGTGGAACGCATTATCAACAATAGAAAACACGAAAAAAATTAGCATTTGTCCCCCCTTTAGTTCCAAAACGTTAGTACATCTGGCACAAAAAAAAGGCGGAACATGTAAACTTACATATCCCGCCGGAGGAGAAAAAATGTGTGGAAACCTTTTAGGCACCATTTATTGATAAGTATGAGAACTTACAAAACCTAAATAAAGTTATGGAGCTTACACTCTCAGGGAATCAGACAGTAAACAGATCAATCTGTTCTCCAATCTGGGATACGGAAGCCTTAACAGAGTCTGTTACTTCGTTAAGGGACTCACTTGTTTCCCGGATTTCCTTTGCGCTGTTCTTGATTTCTGTCATGCTTTCACGAATCATGCCTGCGCTTTCCCTAAGGTCATTTACTTCTACCAGGATTGCCTTGTTGCCTTCGCCCATTTCCTCAGATGCCTGACGAACCTGGATTGTATTGTCGTTCATCAGTTTGAGGGCGTCACCAATCTGCTGGCTTCCTGTTTCCTGTTCTTCCATGGCTGCTTTTATCTGGAGAACCAGCTGCTCTGTTTCCTTGATGCTGGAAGATACATGACCAAAGCTTTCGCTGGAAGCCTGGCTTGCAGTAACAACATCACCGATGGAAGTCTGGATATTCTTAAGCTCGTCCCTGATTTTCTTGGACTGACGGCTTGAGTTTTCGCTTAGTTTACGGATTTCGTCTGCAACTACACTGAATCCTCGACCGGCTTGTCCTGCGTGGGCAGCCTCGATTGCGGCGTTCATGGCAAGAAGGTTTGTCTGACTTGCAATACTTGAGATAACCTTGTTGGCATCTTGCAGAGTCTTTGACTGCTCTTCAATAGTTATGATACGCTTGTTAACATCATCCTGCCTTACAATACCTTCTTCTGCCTTAAGTGCAAGAGCGTCAAAGGACTGAGCCATGTGTCCTACAGAGACATTTACGGAGCGAATGTTACCGATCATCTCTTCGACTGCGGCACTGGCTTCTGTAACAGCAGAGGACTGTGTCTCAATCATTGATTCAAGAGATTCTATGTTCTTGGAGATCTCTTCTACAGAGGCTGCAGTCTGAGATACAGAATTACTCTGTCCTTCTATCTGGTTGTCCATTGCATGGAGATCGTCAAGAATATTGTCAATGGACTTGGCATTGGCATCTATACGGTCTGTGAGACTCTTATTGATGCTCTCCATGGTCTCCTTGGAATCCTTGACTCCACTGATGATTGTACGGAGTTTACCCATAAAGCGGTTGAAGCTGTCTCCAAGTTCTCCGATTTCGTTGCCGCTCTTGACAACAACAGTCTGCGTAAGGTCTGCATCTCCCTTGGAGATATCTACGATGCAGTCTTTTACAACCTTGAGAGGCTTGATCATCTGTACAATGATGAATGCACAGACAAATACCGTGATAAAGCCGATTACGAGACAAATACCAAATACTACAGCCCTGAGCTTGTTGCTTGATGCATTAATCTGGGATACAGGAATAGAGAGAATTACTGTCCATGGAGTATCCGGTACCGGAGCATATGTAATAAAGTTTTCTACTCCACCAGGAGTGGTGTAATATCCCTCTCCTACAGATTGATCTCTAATATCACTTGCTAAGTTTGTAAGCCCCTTGTATCCTGCCTTGTCAGAATAGTTAAGGTCTATGTATGTATCTTCTCCGCTCATGTGGCAGATAAGTACACCGTCACTTCCTGTAAGGATAGCTTTTCCGTCAGCTCCGAGAACAAGCTCGTTGACCATCTTTTCTACTTCGTCAAGCTTGACTGCTCCCGCAAATACACCGAGGAAGTTACCGTTTTTGTCATAGGCAGGACGCGATATATAGAAGCAGACTCTTCCGTCTGCAAGGAATTCAATATTGGAAACATAATGACTCTTGTGTTCAAGGGCAATCTCTGTGTAGAATTTTTTGGATATTGTGGTGATTGTACTTCCTGTATCCATATATCCGACTCCCTCAGGAGTACAGAATACTACATAGTCAAATGCCTTGCTGCGGAAAGACTCATGGGCTTGCAGCCACTGTATGATGACGTCCTGGTTTCCCAGCTTGGTAACATCTGAGTCAGTATAATAGCGTAGGTCTGTCAGCAGGTTAGTTGCCCAGAAGCCTATTTTTCCTGCATCTTCTTCGGCAATCTTGCCTCCAAAAGATGAATAGTCATCCCAAGTGGCTTGTCTTACATTACGGACAATGAGGAAGCTCTGTATAAAGAAGAAAGTAATGAGAAGAAAGAATACATATATACTGAAAGTAAAGGCAAACTTACCGTATTTCTTGGTTTCCTGGTAAGTATCCTTGATATCTTCTCTTATCTGCGATCCTTTTTCTCTGAGTTCTGAAATTTTTGCGCTTTCCATCGAAACTCCTTTGCTAGACTGTTTTTTATATTAGTATAGTTTAACAAATTGCCAAAAACACGAATTTTTTAACTAAATTTAATATTTTTTATTTGCCATGTTGAATTTGGGGATTTAGGTTCTATCATTAACAATATGAGGGTTTTATCTATGGTTAAGAGAATAAAGATTTATCCAGTATTATTTACTTCTATAGTATTGTCATTATCTATATTGATACTGTCATCATGTTCAGATCTGGGATACGGGAGCAACTCATCAAGTCCTTCTGTATCAGCATCACGCAAGAAGGGGCCTTTACCTGAACTTTATGTAAACGGAGATGTACTAAATCTTCCATTAGATAGTCTTACGACACTGGATCCTCAGCTGGCTGTCTATACAAATAGTTTTGAGCTTATCGGATGTATGATTGATGGCCTGATGCAGCCGGCCCCAGATGGTTCCGTAACATATGCAATATGTAAGGATTATTCTGTCAGCGCAGATGGTTTGTTCTATACATTCAATCTTAGGGATGATGTATATTGGAATAATGGAGAACCTGTTACGGCTCACGACTTTGTCTTTGCATGGCAACGCGCCATTGACCCTGCTACGGCATCAGAATATGCCTTTATGATAAGTGATATTGCCCACATAAAGAACGGAGTTGCCATTCAGGCAGGTCTTATGGATAAGAATCAGCTTGGTGTAAAGGCTGTAGATGATTATACCTTTACAGTAGAGCTGACTGTTCCTGTCCCATATTTTACACAGCTTTTGTATTTTGCCACATTCTATCCTGCCAATCAGAAATTTGTTGAGTCTGTTGGGGAAGCATATGGTACAAGCTGCGATACTATCATGGGGAACGGAGCTTTTGTCATGACAGAGTGGACTCCTGATAAGACAATCAAGTTTGTAAAGAATACTGCATATTATGATGCTGACAAGGTAAAACTTGCCGGGCTTAATTTTACACACTACGATACAAGAGCTGATGCTTTTGCGGCATTTAAAGCAGGCAAGCTGGATTATCTCCAGATTTATACAGATACTGTAAAAGAAATGAAGGATAAACCAGAGTTCCGTACAGTAGACTCAGGATTCCTCCATTATATCTCATGTAATCTGACTAATCCTCTGCTTGAGAACAAGAATCTCCGCAAGGCTCTGACATTTGCCTTTGACCGTAATGAGTTTACTGACAAAGTATTGGGAGATGGTTCCAAAGGGGCATATGTTCCTGTTCCTTCCGGATATACCTTTAACTCAAAAGGTCAGGATTTTTCCAAGGAAGGTGTAGAACGTCCTGAATACTGTGATTATAATCCTACTCTGGCACGACAGTACTTTGAAAAGGCTAAGGCAGAACTTGGCCGTAATAATATGATCCTTGAGCTGCTTATTGTAGATTCTACGACCCAGAATGCCATGGCAGATAGCTTTAAGACACAGGTAGAAAAGAATCTCCCTGGTGTTACAATCAATATCCGTAAAATGGAAAAAAGTGCGGAACGTCGTAAAGCAATGTCCAAAGGTGAATTTGAGCTTGGATTTACCAACTGGGGTCCTGACTATAGCGATCCTATGACATACCTCAGTATGTGGCAGGTTGGTAATACCCAAAACAACGAAAAATACTTTAACCCTCACTATGAAGCTATTCTTGCAAGGTGTTCGGACGGAGATTTGTGCACAAAGCCTGACGAAAGGTGGACTGCACTTAAGCAGGCCGAAGAGATGGTTATGGATGACAGTATCATATTACCTGTCTATCAGCAGTGTAATGCAGTTGTCATACAGCAGAATGTCAAAGACCTGGAATTCCATGCTATTGCCCTTGCCCGTGTATACAAGAGAGCATATAAGAAATAAGGAAACCTCTAAAAATTGCAATTTTTAGAGATGCCCATAAGCTTTATCCCTTAACATACTGAATAAATCCTGATTTCCACAGCGGAAGTCAGGATTTTTTTTGTGCAAGAACTACATGTACCGCTATGTAAGAGACTGATTCCTAGCTAGGAATTGGTTTAAATCCTAGTTAGGAATTGGTTTAAATCCTAGCTAGGAACTGGTTTAAATCCTAGTTAGGAATCGGTTTAAATCCTAGCTAGGAACTGGTTTAAATCCTAGCTAGGAATCGGTTTAAATCCTAGCTAGG
>JAZLGX010000007.1:0-55326 GCA_045616545.1 Treponema sp.
AGGAATTGGTTTAAATCCTAGTTAGGAATTGGTTTAAATCCTAGCTAGGAACTGGTTTAAATCCTAGTTAGGAATCGGTTTAAATCCTAGCTAGGAACTGGTTTAAATCCTAGCTAGGAATCGGTTTAAATCCTAGCTAGGAACTGGTTTAAATCCTAGCTAGGAATTGGTTTAAATCCTAGTTAGGAATCGGTTTAAATCCTAGCTAGGAATTGGTTTAAATCCTAGTTAGGAATTGGTTTAAATCCTAGCTAGGTATTGGTCTTATATTCCGCTATGAATCAGTGTGTATTTCCGTGTAAAAAGTGCGCTGTATATGGCTGTGTATATAGAAGAAAACAGACAAATTTAGACAGTAAGATATGACAGAAAGAGACAGTGGTGTTTATTCTCAGTAATATAAATTAAATTTGTATTAATATTATGCAAATACTTGTATAATTATGTAAATATATTCCCGTTATTTATTGACACATAAAACAAAAGGGTATAATCTATCACCATTAGTAAAAAAAGGCGACGTTGCCACCTGCGGAAGTGGAGTCGCCTTTTTTTTTAGGTCAAATATAATTTTTGGAGGAATAAAAATGAAAAAGTTTGTTAAGCAGGCTGCTGGCGTTGCAGTTCTTGCTGCAAGCGCACTTGCACTTACAAGCTGTGGTGGAAAAAAAGCTGATAAGACAGCTTCTGCTGATAAGCACTACACATATCACTTTGTAGCAGCTAATCCTAAGACATGGAACCCAACTGACTATGAAAATCATGATGAAGCTATTCCATTAGATTATTCTACTTCTGCATTCTGGTACTATATCCCTAATGAAGACCGCAAAGGTTATACAATATTCCCATTGTTTGCTTCTGCAATGCCAACAGATGTAACTGCAGAATACGCTTCTGACCCAAAGTGGGGAATCGGCGATGGAGAAACAGGTAAGGCTTGGCGTATCACAATCCGTAAGAACGTTACATGGGATGATGGTACACCAATCAATGTTGATGATGTAGAATATTCTCTTCAGCAGTACCTTAACCCTGAAATGAAGAACTTCCGTGCTTCTAACTACTATGAAAGCTCATGGCCTCTTGTAAATGCCAAGAAGTACTATCAGGGAACAGAGGCTTACGATGATGTATGCGTAGGTAGCGGTGAATATCGTGATGTTGCAGACAGCGACATGCTTGTTTCTCTCAATCAGAAGGTAATGTTCTTTGGAGATACAGTATCTTCATATTATTCTAGCAATCCAGATAAATTCATGGATGGCGACAAGGATATGTACAAGGCTCTCGAAGCTCTTGCTGGCGGTAAGGATTACTTCGCACTTACAGCAGATGCCAAGGATATGCTCTACAAGATCAGTAAGAACTGTGGTGACAACGGAGCTAACGCTTACAAGGAATACTGCTTTACATACACAAAGCTTGAGCCAACAGAATGGTCTGATGTAGGTTACAGAAAGATTGATGACTACACATTTGATATCATCATGACACAGTCAATGACAGAGTTCTTCGTAACATATCATGGATCAAGTGGAATGCTTGTTAAGAAAGATACTTATGAAGCTAACAAGCAGCAGATGGGTAACATCGTTAAGACAAAGTACAACACATCTGCTGAAACTTCTGCTTCTTACGGTCCATTTAAGGTAGATGCATTCCAGGCTGACAAGTATATGCACATGACAAAGAACGACAAGTGGTTTGGTTGGGATCTCCCAGAATTGAGTCACTTTATGACAACAGATTTGGATATCCAGTATATTACAGATAGCGAAACTCGTATGAGTCTCTTCCTCCAGGGTAAGCTTGATACTATCGATCTTACTTCTGCACAGACAGAACAGTACGGTGCTTCTGAATATGCTCTCAGATTACCTGAATCTTATACACACAAGTACAGCTTCAACATTGACCGCAAGGCTTTGCAGAAGGAAGACGGAAACGGTATCAACCACTCTATCCTTGCTAATAAGGACTTCCGCCATGGTGTTTGTCTCTCTCTTGACCGCCAGAAGTATGTAGATACAGCTGCTGTTGGGTTTGAACCAGGTTATGCTCTCCTTAACTACCTCTATATGGCAGATCCAGAGTCTGGAACTCTCTATCGTGAAACACCTCAGGCTATCAAGGCTCTTACAGAGTACTATGGTGTAACAGACGAAAAGGATATTACAGGTTATGACCTTGTATCTGCAAGAGAATACTTCAACAAGGCATATAATGATGAACTTGCTGCAGGATATATCAAGGCTACAGACAGATTTGAATTTGACTTCCACGTTTATGCTGCTACTTCGCAGTACACAGGTCGTGTTCAGTTCCTCCAGGATTCTCTCAACGAAGCTACAAAGGGAACTCCTTTTGAAGGCAAGATCACTGTAAACCTTATTGGTGACCAGAACTTCTATGACAACATGAGAAACGGAAACGTTGATATCGCCATGACAGCATGGGGTGGAGCTTCTATGGATCCTTATGGATGTCTCTGGTGCTATGTAGAGCCATCTGCTAAGCATGAATATGGTACAAACCCACAGAAAGATACAGTTACAATCAATATTGAGGGTAAGGATGTAACAAAGACTCTTTACGACTGGTATGTTGCATTGTGTATGGAAGAATACACAACAGCTTCTTTCGATGTAAAGAATACTATCCTTGCTGAATGTGAAAAGGCATTGCTTGAGTATTACAACGTAGCTCCAATGGCTTACTTTACAACAGTATCTTTGGGCAGCCACCGTATTATCGAGTACTCTGATACTTACATGAACCAGTTTGTAGCATTTGGTACATTGTACTTCATGGAATACTCTATGGATGATGCTGAGTGGGATGCATACTGCGCTGAAAACAATAATCAGTTGAAGTACTAAGCAGGCACTAGAATTTTAACAAAAAAAAAGTTAAATTAACTTGTTTAATTAAATTAACTTGTTTAATGAATTCAGGGTAAGGAGGGCCTTACCCTGAATTTTAATTTTATAGTAACGGCGGATCAAAAAATGAGAAAGTACATCCTGAAAAGGTTGGGGTTGGCATTTGTGTCGTTTATGATCATAATGACCCTGATCTTCGTTTTGTTCAAACTTCTTCCTAACTCGGTAGAAGAAGTACCTGGTGGTTATGCACAGGCATTGCGTGAAATGCGTGAAGCTTGGGGGTATAACAAGCCAATTTTAGTTCAATATGGTATTTTTTTAAGAAACGTTGTAACTAAGTGGGACTGGGGCTTCTGTACTACGGTAGGTACCTTCCTTCAGCCAGTTACAAAGTATCTTGCAAGTAAATTGCCAGTGACAATTTACATCAACATTTTTTCTATTATACTATCGGTTCCTATCGGAATCCTCTTTGGTATTATTGCAGCTGTAAACAAGAATAAGGCTCCTGATCATATCATTCAGGTTTTCATCATGTTCTTTATTTCTGTTCCTGCTTTTGTTTACGCATTCTTGCTCCAGTATTTCATCGGTTTTAAGCTTAACTGGTTGCCTCTTATTTTTAAGGGTGGTTCTGACTACTTTACATGGGCTACTTTTAAGTCTGCAATTATGCCTATTTTGTCTATGTCTTTTGGTAGTATCGCAGGTTATATGCGTCTTGTACGTGCAGAACTTTGCGAAAGCCTTACAAGTGAATATATGTTGTTAGCTCGCACAAAGGGTCTTACAAAGCGTCAGGCTACTATACGCCATGCTTTGCGTAATGCTATGGTTCCTTTGATGCCTTCTATCTTGACAGAAGTTTTTGCTATCTTCAGTGGTGCCATGATTACTGAAACTATCTTTGCTATTCCTGGATTTGGTAGAGCCAGCTTGTCTGCATTCCAGTTAAAGGATTACAGCGTATTTATTGCTATCGAAATGTTCTATGTAGCATTGGCACTTGTCTCAGGTATTGTAGCTGACTTGAGCTACGGTATTATTGACCCACGTATCCGTATGGGAGGTAACAAGAATAATGAGCTCTAATAACGAATATAAATCTATATCACCAGAAAAATTTGAATTTGTTAATAAAGGCGAACGCCTTACAGATACAAAACTCCAGTCTAAACCTATGGGATTCTTTAAGGATGCCATGAGTCGCTTTGTTAAGAACAAGGCTTCGGTTTTCTGCTTTGGAGTTATTGTCGTTTTGGTTATCTATGCTGTTTTTGCTCCATTGGCTTCTCCATTTGGTATTGGTGACCGTGATGGTTACTATCAGAATGTAACTCCAAGATCAAAGCTTTTCAGCAAGCTTGGATTCTGGGATGGTAGCCGTACTATGGAAGTAAACCAGGCTACATACGATTACTACTACTATGGCGAAAATCTTATTCTTAAAGATTACGGTAGTGTAGAACATCTGGTTGCCAAAAAGCCTGTAAAGTATCACAAGATTAAGATTGATACTTATGAAAAAGTTGGTTATGCCAAGAAGCTTTTGACAAAAGAAGAGTATCAGGCTGCTAAGGCTTGGGAACAGGAATCTGGTGTCCAGCTTTTTTATCCTGTACGTGATGCAGATCAGGTTAAGCCTATCTACAAGAATGACGAGAACGCATGGTTTGTTACAGATGAAAAGGGTGCTGTTAAGTATGATTCCATGGGCAAGCCTGTAAGTCTCCTTCTTAAAGATGAATCAAGTCCAGATGGTTATGCTTACACAATAAGCCGTATGAATGGTAACCAGCTTGAGACTCGTGTTCTTTATAAGAACTGGTATTACTATCAGAATGGTTTCTATCCAAACTTTATTTTTGGTACAGACCTCTATGGTTATGATATTTGGACTCGTATGGCTTATGCTGCACGTTTCTCTCTCATGCTCAGTATCATTATCTCTGTAATTAACCTTACTATTGGTATCGTAATCGGTGCTCTTGAAGGTTATTATGGTGGTACTTTTGACCTTGTTGTAGAGCGTATCAAGGATATTGTTGTAGATGTACCTAGTCTTGTTACATTTGCTTTGTTCCAGCTCTATTTGTCAAAGAAGCTTGGAGTTGTCCTCTCTACAGGATTTGCCTTTATATTCTATGGTTGGATTGGTACTTCAAGTGTTGTACGTGCCCAGTTCTACCGCTTTAAGAATCAGGACTACGTAAATGCCAGCCGTACTCTCGGTGCTAAAGACGGTCGTCTTATCTTCAAGCATATTCTGCCTAATGGTATCGGATATATTATTACAGCCAGCGTTTTGTCTATCCCAAGTGTAATCTTGAGTGAAGCATCATTCTCTTACCTTGGTATTATCAATCTTGAAGGTAGCAATGCTACTTCTGTAGGTACAATGATGTCTACTGCTCAGGGTGCATTTACAACATATCCTCATGCGTTGTTCTTCCCTGCAGCATTTGTAGCTATTTTGCTTATTTGTTTTAACGCATTTGGTAACGGTCTGAGAGATGCCTTTAACCCACAGTTGAGAGGAGCAGAAAATGCCTAATAACAGTACTCAGGAACTTGATATAAATCACCTTGTAGTTTCTTTTAGGACAAACAAGGGTATCGTACACGCTGTACGTAATATTGATCTTCACCTGGAAAAGGGTGAGACTCTTGCTATCGTTGGAGAATCTGGTTCAGGTAAATCTGTATCTGCTAAGGCTATCCTTGGTATCGAAGCTCCAAACGCTATTATCGAAGATGGTGAAATCCTTTATCAGGGACAGAACCTTCTTACTTTTACTGAAGAAGAATTTAACCGCATCCGTGGTAACAAGATTACAATGATCTTCCAGGATCCTATGTCCAGTCTTGATCCAATTGTAAAGATTGGTCCACAGATGACAGAAGCTGCTCTCCTGAATGGTAAGCTTAATCAGAGAATGGCTCGCCGCGAGCTTAACGGTCGTCTCAAGATGCTCCAGAAGGCTCTTGATGCAGCTGGTGTTGCAAAAGAACGCAGCACAAAAGAAATTGCTGACTTTAAGAACTTTGTTCATGTAGGTTCAGGTCTTTTGGCTGCTTACAACAAGTCTCTTGATTATGCTGATTCTATCGTATTTGATATCCAGCAGCTTACAAATGACCTTTTGGAATCAGATAAGCACAATATCAAGGAAGAATGTCGTCTTCTTTCTGCAAAGCTTGAGCATGTATACAGCACATATTTCCTTGTTAAGGAGAATGCTGAGTTCAGTGCTCTTGTTGCTCAATTTGCCCATGAGGCCCAGATTTATGTTCCAGGAAGCAAGGATATAAAGCCTTTGAGTGATGTTGCAAATGCTATTGCTGCATATCTCAATAAGCTCCTTGAAAAGAAGGCTCCTAATTTCTTTACTCTTGGTTACTATGTGGCTCATAAGGGTACAGAGGGTGTTGACTTTGCAGATGTTGATGCAATGAACGACAAGCTCCGTAAGGTTATCGATGAAGAGTTTATGAACAGCTTTATCGATGATATTGCTGAAGCTATCAAGGCCGAAAGAGAACGCAGCCGCAAGGCAGAAGATGTGGCTGATAAAGAAGCAGAGAAGGCTCTTGCTCTCTTTGACAAGGAAGAGTGGGATCTTAAAGATTGCAGAAGAGAGATCAAGGCTCTCTGTAATCTGGTTGACGAAGCCAGAAATACAATGGCTATTCATGTTGACCGTGCTATCTATACTCTCCGTGGTACTCTTACAAAGGCTGTAAATACATATAAGGCTACTCCTCTTGCAAGTCATACTAATGCTGTAAGTGCATTGAATGACCTTAGGGCTCTTTATGCTAAAGATGCCAGCGATGATAAGAACTATGATGAAAAGCATGAGCTTAAAGCTGCCGCTGTAGCTATTATCGATCTCTTTAAGGAGCTCAGTTATTCTGCTGTTTACCATGTTACAAAGCAGATGGCTTATGATAAGGCTATCCGCATCATGGAAGAAGTTGGTATCCGTAACCCTCGTCAGAGATTTAACCAGTATCCATTTGAGTTCTCAGGTGGTATGAGACAGCGTATTGTTATCGCTATCGCTATTGCTGCTAACCCTGACCTTTTGATTTGTGACGAACCAACTACAGCTTTGGACGTAACAATCCAGGCTCAGATTCTCGAGCTTATCAACAAGCTTAAGAAAAAGAGAAACATGAGTGTCATCTTTATTACTCATGATCTTGGTGTTGTTGCTAACGTTGCTGACAAGATTGCAGTTATGTATGCTGGTAAGATTGTAGAGAAGGGTACTGTAGAAGATATCTTCTATCATCCTGCACACCCATATACATGGGCTCTTCTTGCAAGTATGCCTGACCTTGATACAAAGGATACTCTCGAAGCAATTCCTGGTACTCCTCCAAATATGATTTACCCTCCAAAGGGTGATGCTTTTGCTGCACGTAACAAGTATGCCATGGCTATTGATTACGAGGAAGAACCTCCTCTATTCAAGATTAGTGATACTCACTATGCTGCTACATGGCTCTTGCATCCTGATGCACCAAAGGTAGAACCACCAAAGACTGTAACAGATCGTATTGAGAGAATGAAAGCTCGTGAGGAGGCCCATAATGCCTAATGTAAATGATAACGAACCACTCTTGAAGGTAGAGCACTTAAGACAGTATTTTAACGGTGGTTCTTTCCATGCTGTAGATGATGTAAGTTTTTATATCAACAAAGGTGAAGTTCTTGGTGTTGTAGGTGAGTCTGGTTGTGGTAAGACTACAACTGGTCGCTCTATCATCAAGCTTTATAAGATTACTGGCGGAAACGTATTCTTTAAGGGGCAGCGTATCAACGCAGGTCTTAAGGATTATACAGATGCTGCTCTCAATGCTAAGACAGAAGCAAAAGCCAAGATTGCAGAACTCAAGAAATCTGGAGATAAGGCTGGTATCGCAGCGGTAAAGGCAGAACTCAAGAAGTCTCTTGCTAGTATCAAAGCTGACATGGCAAAGGCTGAACGCGATACAAAGGATTGCGAAAAGCTCTGGCAGGAACGCCGTCGTGCAGAGATTGAGTCAACTCTTACAGGAGCTGCAAAGGAAGAAGCCCTCAAGAAGCTTAAGCACGAAACTCTTGTAACTAAGATTCAGATGATCTTCCAGGATCCTGTTACTTCTCTTGATCCACGTATGACTGTACGCGAAATCATTGCTGAAGGTCTCCGTATCCAGGGAATCAAGGACGAAAAAGAGATTAACGACCGTGTTGCAGCAGTTCTGTGCCGTGTAGGTCTTGTTCCAGAATATGCTGACCGTTATCCACATGAATTCTCTGGTGGACAGAGACAGCGTATCGGTATTGCCCGTGCTATCATCATGAACCCAGAGCTTATCATTGCTGACGAGCCTGTATCAGCTCTTGATGTTTCTATCAAGGCACAGGTTATCAATCTTCTTAATGATCTCCGTAAGGAAATGGGCCTTACAATTATGTTCATTGCCCATGACCTTAGTGTTATTAAATACTTTAGTGATCGTATTGCTGTTATGTACTTTGGTAAGATTGTAGAGACTGCTCCTGCAGATGTTCTCTTTAATCACCCATTGCATCCATATACCAAGAGTTTGCTTAGTGCTATCCCTCTTCCTGATCCTAACTATGAAAAGAGACGTGTACGTATCGTATACAATCCTGTAGTTGATCATGACTACTCAACTGAGAAGCCTGTAATGAGAGAAGTTGAACCTGGACACTGGGTTCTCTGCAACTCTGCTGAAGAAGAAAAATACAAGAAGGAAATTCAGTAATAATGAAGGAAATAGACGACGGAACAAACAGTAAACCGTATATCAAATGGATAGTTGCCTCTGTTATTGCAGTTGTGATTGCATTTGCTGTAGGGTTTGGCGAGCAGTCTTTGTGGGGAGTAAAGTTTCCTTTTCTCCGACTTGCCTGTGACGGATGTTTTGTTTCCGGCGTCTTGTTTCTGTCTTTTGGTGGATTGTCTTTTATTTCAGTGCATGGTGGTTTTGATGCCATATCTTATGGTTTTTATATGCTTAAGAGCCGTTTTCTGCATCCAAATCCAGAATATCGTGAACAGGCATATTACGACTATGTTACTGCCAAAAAAAAGAACCGCAAGGCAATGTCAGTATTATATCTGATCATTATCGGTGCGGTTCTTATTGCAGCAAGTATTATAATGCTGCCTTTTGTACCGGATTTTGATCCGGCATTCCTTTAATATTTATCTGCTGTCAGGAACTTTTCTTCAAACTCACTGACAGGGATAGGTTTGCTATAGTAATATCCCTGGAACATGTCACATCCCATGGTTGTCAGCATCTCTGCCTGATCGACTGTTTCGACTCCTTCTGTTATTACTGTCATATCAAGTTCCTTAGACATGGAAATGATTGACTCAAGAATAATCCTGCTCTTCTTGCGGTTTTCTGTCTCTCGTAAAAATCCCATATCAATCTTGAGAACATCTGCATTGATATCCTTGAGCATGTTCAGAGATGAGTATCCTGACCCAAAGTCATCTATCTCAACATAAAATCCCTTTTCCTGTAGCTTTCTGAAAAGTTCCATTGTTCCTTTCAGATTGGTCATAAGGAATGTTTCCGTAATCTCTATCCTGAGGTTGGCAGGATCGATGTCATATTTTTGTACCAGATTAACAAACTCCTGGTAAATATCTACATAGTAGAAGTCTTTGGCAGAAATGTTTACACTGATATGCTTATGTGTGATACCCTGCTTTTTCCATTCTGAAAGCTTTATGGCAGCTTCTTCCCAAATGAATTTATCAACTTTGTAGATGAGACCAGTTTTCTCCAGAATTGGAATAAAAATGTTTGGATAGATCATTCCTTTTTCCGGATGCTTCCATCTGACAAGAGCTTCTGCTCCAAGAGGTGTTCCTTTTGTGTCTACCTGTGCCTGCAAGTACATCTCAAACTGATGTGTTTCCAAAGCTGTATCTACATCGTTTATTATGTTTCTTTCTGCAAGCAGTCTGTCCATCAGATCTGTATTGTAATATCCAAAAGTTATCTGATAGTCATCATTTATGTCTTCGATAGCCATGAGGGCTTTGTCAAACATTGTCTTAGGATTTTCAGTTATATCAGTTATCTCGTATACACCAATGAAGATGTGCATCTGATAGATACTGCTTTCTGTAAGTTTGCTGAGAGCCTCAATGCTGCGATCGAATATCTCTGTATGAAATAATTTTTTGTTTACGAGAATTCCAAATTTATCATCACCGACTCTCGCATACAAAGATGTTGGGTGGCTACATTCTGCAAGAAGTTCAGCTTGTTTTTTTAGCACTGCATCGCCAGTGTCTCTTCCAAAAAACTCATTGACTAATCGGAAATCCTTGATGTTAGAACACAACATAAGATATTTTTCGTTAGGATTAGCCATCAGTATAGCTGCTGTCTTTTCAAAGAAATATTCTGCGTTGATTAATCCTGTAAGCTTATCATGAGTTGCAAGATTGCGCTCCCTTACAAAGCGTTCTATTTCTTTTGTTCTGTCCTGAAACTTCAGAAAGCTTCCAATGAGTCTTTTGCTATAGAAGAGTTTCTGGTAATCTACATGATATTTTACAAGCTTACCGTCTTCTTCGATTTCTTCATCCCACAGGTTTTCTATTATCTCATCATTTTGCTGGTAAGTCTTGGACAAGAGGTATTCTTCAACTATCAGATTATCAAACTTGCCTTCGTATACAAAAAGTTTTTTTGCTTTTTTGTTTCCATAGAGGAATTCACCTTTGGAATTAAATCCAAGGACTATATCCTTGATGCTGTCATATATACTGACAAGAAGGTTACTGATAATAAGTTTTGGCACAGAGTAAATAGAAAAATATGTGATAAATCCTGCCAGGATTGCATATAGCAGTACAGAGTAATCTACAGGCAAATCAAGAGAATAACATGTAAAGTTGACGATAAGTACGACAAGGTATGCAATGATTATCCCGATATATTTGGACTTATAGTACGAAGGTGTGATGATTGCATATTTTATAAGATTGACAAACGAAACTGTGACAATGATATAGCAGTCAAGAAGATGCAAGTAATGCATAAATTTCATCTTGAGATGCCAGTACAATAGGCCATTTATGTAATACGGCTCTAGTGTAAAGAGGTGTTGTGTCCATGTATTGACAAGCAGCGAAATTGAATCTGCACAGACAAGAATACTGAATGCTATGGCAAGATAGCGGGATATTTTCTTAGGAGCATGTGTATACTTGAATGTAAAGAGCATCATTGTCAGTACAATAATATCTGTACACATAAAATACAGCTCATCAAAAATAAGGGCCATGGTATATGTTTCCATCCTGAGGAACATATAGTAAAAAATATTTGCAAAAGTTCCTACAATCATAGGATGGACAAGATATAGAGAATATTCTGACTTTTGCTTTCTTACATATGCTGTAATCATAAGAAGTATTGCTGTGATGATTACAGAGAGGATCATGAAAATACTTTTCATACAGATTCCCCCTTAAAATACTTTGCTTCAAACTCATCTACCGGGATTGGCTTACTGAAATAATATCCCTGGAAAATATCGCACCCCATGTTGGTAAGATTGTTTATCTGGTCGATTGTTTCTACTCCCTCACAGACAGTCCGCATTCCAAGCTTTTGAGTCATAGTAAGTATATGTTTTAGTACAGTATTGGCGCGCTCTTCATTTTCTGTCTTGCGTAAAAATCCCATGTCAATTTTGACTACGTCAACATTTATGTCTTTTAGCATATTGAGAGAAGAATACCCGGCTCCAAAATCGTCCATCTCAATACAGAACCCATGTTTCTTGAGATTTTCCAGAATCTGCATATGGGATTCTATGTTGTGCATCAAGGCTGTCTCCGTAATCTCCAGCTTGAGATTAGCAGGGTTGATGTCATATTTTTTGACGAGAGAAGTAAATATGGTATAGATATCAGTGTAATAGAAATCTTTTGCAGAAATATTGACGCTGATATGTTTGTCGAGGATTCCTCTTTTCTTCCAGTCTGCAAGTTTTGCCGCAGCTTCTTCCCATATAAAACTATCCAGGAGATGAATGTATCCTGTTTTTTCGAGAATAGGGATAAACTCAAAAGGTGGTACTAGCCCTTTACCTGGTTTATTCCATCTTACCAAAGCCTCTGCTCCAATAATTGTTCCTTTAGTATTAGTCTGTGGCTGCAGGAACATACAGAACTCTCTGTTGGCAAGAGCGGTAGGAAATTCTCCGATAAGGGTCTTTTCTTTTTTGAGATTCTTCATTATGGAAGTATCATAAAACTGCACAGTTGACATGTATTCATTACGGAATCTATCTATTGCCATGCATGCTTTATCATACATAGAAGTTATTGCTTCTTTTGTATTTGAAATTTCGTATATTCCAAGATTGACTTTAATGTCATAGTTGGAGTCCAGGAGAGAATTTTTTATTTTCTGGATTTTTTCGTCTATGACTGTTGTCGTAAAAGTTTTCTTTGGGACAAGATATGCAAATCTGTCTGCTGATATACGACCGATAATGATGGATTTATCCTGAATATTTTTCTGGATATCAGCGTGAGCTTTTAGGATCATGTCACATTTCTCTGCACCAAGTTCTTCGTTAATAAGTTTGAAATTCTGGATATTTGATACAACAAAATATCGTGGTGTATCTGGATCTGCATCAAGAATCTTCTTAGCTTCTATAGTAAATCCATGGAGATTGTAAAGTCCTGTGAGCAAGTCATGGCTGGCGTTGTATGTCTCGCGCTTTATGTGCCTGATATCAGATGTATGATCGTCCATCTTGATGTAACTGCCGATTATACGGTTTTTGTTGTCACGTAATGTCCTTATTTCACGGCTAAAAGTACATTCTTCCCCGTTAACAATAAATATGTCCTGATCAATAAAGTGATCACATGTCTTTGCCAGAGTATTCTGAAGGACATCATCTCTGTAAGATTCATAAAATTCGTGTTTGTTGCTATCTTTTACGACAAAGACTTCATCTGCAATCTTATTGGAGTATATGTAGTGTCCTTCATTGTCAAAGCATACAATGGCACAATTGATGTTCTGAGATATTATGGAAATAATGCTTGACTGTTGTTCTTTAGGTATTCCGTAGAAGGTCTGATACCAGATGATAAGAGCGAGGATTTCATATGTCAGTACAGAGAAGTCATAAGGCCAGTCCAAAAGCATAAAGAGCAGATTGACAACGAGAACGAATATAAAGGCAATGATTATTACAATATATTTGTTCCTGTAAAAATTTATCGCAGTTACAGCTTTGTAGATAAGGATTGATACTATGGAAAGTGACAGAAGATAGCAATATCCTAAATGTATCTGATAGGCCAGGGAGAACATGTATTCAAAGTGAATGAATTCTCCTCCTATATAGACAGGGAATAGTGTAAATACGTGTTTTGTCCAGATATTGGCAACCATCTGGATGACATCCAGGATAGTAATGGCAAGAAAAACAATTTTGATTATACGACTGCTCTTCTTGAACTGTTCTCCATCATCAAAGACTTTGACATACAGCAACAATAGATATAAGAGCCATGTAAGGGAGGCAAAATATATACCGGAAAATACAATTCCCATTGTAGGTTCGTCAAAATGTATCGTAAGAGCATAGGATATAATCGTGCAAACACCAGAATTTAACAGTTGAGCTATCAATCCCGACATAGGTTCCTTCTTCCGTAGTGCAAGGATGGAACATATAATCAGAGGAATAAGCATTATTATTACATGTATCAAAAATAGAGTTTTCATTTAGGATCCTAAATTTATTATAGTTCACTCTGACAGAAAAACACATTTTTTGTGATTTTTGTTATGAGATTGGGTTCTAGGACTATAAAAAGCCTTATTTACACTCGATTACTTCCCAAAAATAAACTTTTGACGGTATTGTGCTAAAATTTGAATATTTAGTTAAGGTACGCAGAAAAATGTTGTCATATACTTGATATAGTACATCGTAGATATCTCTGGAAAGATTTTTTAGAGATACCTTATATAGTAAGCAGGTGAGGTTTTTGATTATGGATAAGAATGCTTTATACGAATATGCAAAGGCACAGTACGCATCTATTGGCGTAGATACAGACAAAGCAATAGAGACTTTAGCTAAGATACCTGTATCTTTGCACTGTTGGCAGGGGGATGATGTTGGCGGATTTGAACATGCAGAGAAATCTCTTGGTGGTGGTCTTGCTGTTACAGGAAATTACCCTGGTAAAGCAACTTCAATCGATGAGCTCCGCTGTGATATCAGCAAGGCTCTCAGTCTCATTCCTGGAAAGCATCGTCTGAATTTGCATGCAAGCTATGCTGACTTTAGTCAGACAGGGTTTGTAGATCGCGATATGATTGAAAAAAAGCATTTTGCCTCTTGGTTGGATTGGGCCAAGGAGAATAATCTTCCTTTGGACTTTAATGCGACAATATTTGGGCATCCAAAAGTTGATACACTTTCTTTAAGTAATCCAGATAAGAGTATCAGGGATTTCTGGATTGAACATGTAAAACGCTGCCGCGAAATAAGCGCATGGTTTGGTCAGGAACTCAACAGTCCTTGTATACACAATACATGGATTCCTGATGGTATGAAAGATTATGTAGCAGACCGCCGTAAATACCGCGAGATACTTAAGTCGAGCCTTGACGAAATCATGAGTGTAAAGTATTCCAAGGATCATCTTCTTGATGCAGTGGAATCCAAGGTATTTGGTATCGGAAGCGAAAGTTATGTTGTAGGAAGCCATGAATTCTATATGGGATATGCAATTACTCATGATATGCTTCTTACTTTGGATATGGGACATTTCCATCAGGGTGAGAATGTAGCTGATAAAATCAGTTCAACATTACTTTATGTACCGGGAATCCTTTTCCATCTCAGTCGTGGTGTAAGATGGGATAGTGATCACGTTACAATCCAGAATGATGAGATTACAAATGTATGTCATGAAATCATTGCCCAGGGACCTGAAAATCTCGATAAGATTCATCTTGGTCTTGATTACTTTGATGGATCTATCAACCGTATTGGTGCGTGGGTAACAGGAAACCGCTGTGTACAGCGTGCTCTTCTTGCAGCTCTCCTTGAGCCACAGGCTAAGATGAGAGAGTATGAAGATGATGGCAAGTTGTTTGAGCGTCTTTACAGCTTCGAGCAGGGAAAAGCAATGCCATTTAGCCTTGTATGGGATCATTACTGTGAGAGCCAGGGTGTACCTACAGAACTTGATGTAATTGCAGAAGTACAGAAGTACGAGAAGGAAGTACTTTCTAAGAGAGCTTAAGCGGAGCTTAGTCAATATGAATTATTATCTATCTATAGATATCGGTGCCTCCAGTGGTCGTCATATGCTCAGTTGGATAGAAGGCCAGGGGGACAACCGAAAAATCTGTATGGAAGAAATATACCGCTTTAAGAACGGTGCTGCCAAAGATAACGATGGAAGTCTCGTATGGGATATCAAATCTCTTGAAGATAATGTTATCGAGGGAATAAAAGCTTGTTCCAAAGCAGGCAAGATTCCTTGCAGTATTGGTATCGATACATGGGCAGTAGATTATGTTCTGTTGGACAAAGCTGGCAATATACTTGGTAAAACCTACTGTTACAGAGACAACCGTACTGACAGTATACCTGCTATTGTAGACAGCAAGCTGGAGAAAGCTGGTCTTGGGTCAATATATCAGCGTACAGGAATCCAGTTCCAGAAGTTTAATACAGTATACCAGTTGGGAGCTGTGCAGAAGGAAACTCCAGAACTTCTTGCAAAGGCAGATTGCATGCTTATGTTACCAGATTATCTTGGCTATGTCCTTACAGGAATCAAGAAGCAGGAATATACTAATGCTACAAGTACAAGCCTTGTAAATGTAAATACCCATGACTGGGACATGGAAATGATAAAGGCTCTTGGGTATCCGGAAAATATATTCCTGCCACTGACAGACTCTGGAACTGTACTTGGAAACCTTCGACAGGAAGTCAGGGATATAGTAGGCTTTGACTGTAAGGTATCCATGTGTGCAAGTCATGATACAGCCAGTGCATTCCTTAGTGTTCCTGTAAAAGCAGACAGCAACGAGATGATATTAAGCTCCGGTACATGGAGCCTTATGGGAATCGAGAGTCAGGATGCTATTGTGACAGAGCAGGGCCAGGCTGCCAACTTTACAAATGAAGGAGGATACTGTCGTACGACAAGATTCCTCAAGAACATAGCAGGTATGTGGATGATGCAGCAGGTAAGCAAGGAGCTTGATATTAGCGATGCCAACTATACCGAAGAGATTGCTATTGCAAGTAACAAGAAGCATCCGGCCCCTGTCATTGATGTCAATGATCCTGCATTCCTGTCCCCAGTCAGCATGGTTCAGGCCATAAAGGACTATTGTGTTCAGCATGACCAGTATGTACCAGAGGATGCCGGTGACATATATAATGCCGTATACGTAAACCTAGCAAGGGTTTATAAAACAACATTTGACGAGATTGAATCAATTTCCGGCAAAAAGTATACTGCAATCAACATCATAGGTGGTGGCAGCAAGAATAAGTATGTATGTCAGATGATGGCAGACAGTTGTGGGGTAGATGTCAATACAGCCCACAAGGAAGGAACTGCACTAGGAAATGCAATGATGCAGATGATTGCCATGGGAGACTTCAAAAATGTAGAAGAAGCTCGCAAGGCAAGCAGCAACAGTTTTGATAAATATACATATAGAGGAAACAATAATGAGTAGTATTTTTGACCTTAAATACGCACAGAATTTTATGCGTATGTGTGATGACGGATGGAATCAGGGATGGCATGAACGCAACGGAGGTAACCTTACATACCGCCTTACAAAGGAAGAAGTTGCTGAATCCGCTCCATTTTTTGAGACTGACGAAGATTGGATTAGTCTTCCTGTAGATGTTTCTAATCTTGCAGGTGAATATTTTATGGCTACAGGTACAGGTCGCTACATGCGCAATGTGCTTACCCGTCCGGAAGAAACTCTTTGTGTTGTGGAAGTAAGCAGCGATGGTAAAAGTTACCGCATAGTTTACGGAAAGAAGAATGGTGTACGTCCTACATCAGAAATCCCTACACATCTCCTTAACCACAGTGTTAAATTTGCTGCTCTTGGTGGCAAGCATAGGGTAATTTACCATGCACATCCTGCAAATGTTATTGCATTGACATGTGTTCTCCCTCCAACAGACAAAGATGTAACAAATGCTCTCTGGCGTAGTGCTACAGAATGTGCTGTCGTTTATCCTCAGGGAATTGGTGTTGTTGAGTGGATGGTACCAGGTGGTGGAGAAATTGCAGAGGCTACAGCTAAGCTCATGAACAAATACAATGCAGTTATCTGGACATATCACGGAATCTTCTGTAGTGGTGCAGACTTTGACGAGACATTTGGTCTTCTGCACACTATCGAAAAGGCTGCAGAAATATATGTTCTTGCTTTAAGTACAGGTATCAGACCTCTCCGTCAGATGTCAGATGATGACCTTATTAAGCTTGCCAAGGACTTTAAGGTAGAACTTAATATGGATTTGCTAAAATAAGCAGTAATCTATAAGATAAAATCTATAAAAAAATCCTGATTTCCATGTGATGGAAGTCAGGATTTTTTTATGTTGAATAGCTTTATACTTGATTCAGGATATTAGATTCTAGCCTGAATTGTTACGTACATTGTCTGCTTCCAGATTTCGTCCATGCTGATTCCGTTGTAAGGAGTAAACTGTCCTCCAAGTTCAGCTTTGACTTCCTGAGAGAGGTTTACGTCAAATCCACCATAGAATGTGTTGCGGAATGTTCCGTTGTTAGAGCTGTCGCTGAAATCAGCTCTTGGAAGGTCTGTTTCGATACCTCCGTATACGTTAACCTTATCCTTTGCCAATGCTGCTCTAAATCCGTTACAGATTTTAAAGTCAACATAGTTAGCTGATGTTTCAGATATTGTATCTGAGTCAACAGAATATGATGTTCCACTGAATGTGAATGGAATTGCAGCAGAAAGTCCATATGTAAATGTATCAGAGAATGCAACATTCATTTTGTAGAATGGTGTAAATTTTGTTTGGTTAGTGTTTACAGTTTCCTTAGTTGTTGTAGATGTACCCAGAATTGTAACTGTAGCTTCTGTTGTTGTAGTTCCATACGAACCTTCATATCCAAGACCTAATGTTCCACTCATGTTGCCTTTATCAAGGATGTTATAAGAAACCATGGCGTTCAATGCTGGTATTGTCTGTGAAATCTTCATTTCAATTCCAGTTGCCTCAGCATATACACTTCCAAATCCAATACCAAATCCAGCTTCAAAAGCAAGCTTGTCTGTAACGTTCATGCCGAATTCAAAATTTGGAACATAAATCTGATAACTGTCAACTGTAACACCATTTATTGTTTTAGAGTCTTCAGAGTACTGTATTATACCGCCTCTGATAGCCATGTTGTTCCAGCCGTACATTACATTGAAGTCGTTATGAGGGTTACCGTCCCAGGTATTACCTCTCCATGTGATGCCAAGAACATTGCTGCCACCTACATGGAATGCTGCTCCAAGGTTTCCCTCTGTTCTGGAGTCGATACTTGTGTATCCGTAAAACTTGTTGAAATCTAGTTTCTGCCAGTCCATAACATTCATGAAGTTGTAAGCATCATCTTCTATTGTATAGGCTGAAGCCATATACGAACTGCTTTCAAAAACATTTGGCTATGCAAATGCTACTGCTGATGCTGCAAGAATTGTTGCTGCTGACAAAATAGTCTTTTTCATACGAATAAACCTCCAGATACCATAAAATGGTATCAATCCGCAATAAAATAATACTTTTGTCATAAAATGTCAATCGGTTTAATATTTTAAACTGAATATTATACTATAATTTACTATTTAATATCTGTCTTGTTATACAAATCCCAGTCTATTTTTGCATAACATTGCATAAACAATGTCATTTCACTATAATACAAAAATGTTCCGTATCTATGTAGAAAGAAAGGAAGGCTTTACAAACGAAGCTTCCAGGATTTATTCCGAAATCACAGGTTTTTTAGGTATTGGTGGTGTTACTGGTGTAAGATATTTTAACCGGTACGATGTAGAAAATGTAGCCGATGAAGTTGCAAAGGCAGCTGCGGTACGCATTTTTTCTGAACCTCAGAGTGACTTTGTCACTTTTGAGTCTCTGGAGATTCCTGAGGATCAGACTGCAATAATCTGGGAATATCTGCCAGGTCAGTATGACCAGCGAGCCGATAGTGCAGAACAGTGTCTTTCGCTTCTTAGAGAAGGCATGAAAGGACAGACAACGGTAGGTACAGAACCACCTCGCGTAAGATGCGCAAAAGTTGTTCTCCTGTCAGGTACAGTAAGTGCTGACGATGTAAAAAAGATTCAGAATTATTTGATTAACCCTGTAGACAGCCGTCTTACAGATGATACTAAACCAACCACTTTGGAGATGACTTCTTCAACTCCACAAGATATCCCTACAGTAACAGGATTCATCAGCCTTGATGATGCAGCTCTTGAGAGCTACCGCAAAGAACTTGGTCTTGCAATGGACTTTGCTGATATCAAATTCCTCAAGGATTATTTTGTAAGTATTAACCGTGATCCTACAATTACAGAGATTCGTGTACTTGATACATACTGGTCAGATCACTGTCGTCACACAACATTCCTTACTGAGCTTGACGAAGTAAAGATCGAAGAAGGACCATATGCTGATCTTTTCAAGAAATCATACGATAATTACACAGCTCTCCGCACAGATTTGTACGCAGACCGCAAGGACAAAAAGGTTACCCTTATGGATATGGCATGTATTGGTGCTAAGTATCTCCGTAAGCATGGTAAGCTTGATGACCTCGAAGTAAGTGCCGAAATCAATGCTTGTTCAGTATATATTGATGTTCATTACACAACAGATGAACAGGGTAACCCAATCTCTGCAGATGATCCAAAAGCTACAGAAAGATGGCTCTTGCAGTTCAAGAATGAGACACATAACCACCCTACAGAAATCGAACCATTTGGTGGTGCAGCAACTTGTATCGGTGGAGCTATCCGTGATCCACTTTCTGGCCGTAGCTGGGTATATCAGGCTCTCCGTGTAACAGGTGCAGGAGATCCAACTGTTGCTCTCAAAGATACACTTAAAGGAAAGCTCCCACAGATGAAGCTTACTCGTGAAGCTGCACAGGGATTTAGTTCTTATGGTAACCAGATTGGTCTTACAACAGGTCAGGTTGCAGAGATTTATCACCCAGGCTTTGTTGCAAAGCGTATGGAATTGGGTGCAGTAATTGCTGCCGCACCATGTGATCAGGTAATGCGTGAAGAACCTGAAACTGGTGACGTTGTTATCCTTCTTGGTGGAGGAACAGGACGTGATGGTATTGGTGGTGCTACAGGTAGCTCAAAGGTACATGATGTTAAGTCTGTAACAACAGCTGCTGCTGAAGTTCAGAAGGGTAATGCCGTAGAAGAACGCAAGATTCAGCGCCTCTTCCGCAATAAAGATGTATGTCGCATGATCCGCCGTTCCAACGACTTTGGTGCTGGTGGTGTAAGTGTTGCAGTAGGAGAGCTTGCTCCTGGACTTGATATCAATCTTGATAATGTACCAAAGAAGTACGAAGGTCTCGATGGTACAGAACTTGCTATTTCAGAAAGCCAGGAACGTATGGCAGTAGTTGTACGTAAGGGTGATGTAGATAAGTTCATTGCAGAATGTAACAAAGAAAACCTTAATGCAGTTGTAGTTGCAACTGTAAGTGATACAGATAAGCTTGTAATGAAGTGGCGTGGTAAGACAATTGTTGAACTTGACCGCTCATTCCTTGATGCAGCAGGTGCACCTCACCATGCAACAGCATCTATCGAGAGCCCTGCAGCTCCTTGTGAGTCTCCTCTTGTTAAGCCTTTGGACAGCGTAAAAGCTGTATTGGATGAAGACAAGACTGCTCCAGATGTAAAGACAGCTTGGATTACAAACATGAATGACCTTGCTTGCTGTAGCCAGCGTGGTCTTGGTGAACGTTTTGACGGCTCTATCGGTAGTTCATCAGTACTCTTCCCATATGGTGGTAAGTATCAGAGTACTCCAGAAGCTGGTATGGCTGCAAAGATTCCTGTAGTTTCACCTCGTGAAACAAGTACAGTAAGCTTGATGTCTTACGGTTATGACCCACGTGTTGCACAGTGGTCACCATGGCATGGAGCTCAGGTTGCAGTATTAAGCTCTCTTGCAAAGATTGTATGTCTTGGTGGTAAGAGTGATACTTGTCGTCTTACATTCCAGGAATTCTTTGGTAGAGCTGTAAGCGAAAAGACATGGGGATACCCTGCCAGTGCATTGCTTGGTAGCGTAGACGCACAGATTGCCATGGGTACAGGAAGTATCGGTGGTAAAGATAGTATGTCCGGAACATTTGAAGACTTGAGCGTACCTCATACATTGGTAAGCTTTGCTGTAAATACAGAAGAAGTTGAAGCTGTAACAAGCGGAAGCTTCAAGAAAGCAGGAAGCTCAGTTTATCTTGTAACAGTTCCATATTCTGCACAGCTTGCTCCAGACTTTGAGACATTCAAAGCTAACAGCGATGTGCTTTATAAACTCAATAAAGAAGGCAAGATTTCTGCAATGTATCCAGTATGTGCAGGTGGTATTGCAGAAGCATTGAGCAAGATGTCTCTTGGTAACAAGATTGGTGTTGATGTAGAGACAATACCTGTAAGTGCAACTGCTGTTAACCTTGAGCAGGGAGCTGGGGTAGAAGACCTCTTTACTCCATTGTATGGTTCTATCATTGTAGAGTCTGACGAAGACCTCGAAGCAGCAGGATTTGCTGCAGGTACAGTATCTAAGATTGGTACAACACTTGCAGCTCCTATAATCACAGTAGAAGATGTAGAAATCGAGCTTAGCGAAATCGAAGAAGCATGGGAAGACAAGCTTGCCAAGGTATTCCCACCAGTAAGCGGTGCACCAGTACAGAAAGAACTTCCTCAGTGGGCACTTGATACACACAAGTCTCTTGATGAAGTGCGCAAGAACTTTAACGTAAAGACTTCTTTGACAACAAAGCCTCGTGTAATCATACCTGTATTCCCAGGAACCAACTGTGAATATGATATGGCCCGTGCATTCAACCTTAACGGTGCAGAAACAGAGATTCTTGTATTCCGTAACCGTACACAGGCAGAACTTTCTGCTACACTTGATCAGTTCAAGAAAGAAATAGATAACTCACAGATCATTGCATTCCCTGGTGGATTCAGTATGGGTGATGAACCTGATGGCTCTGCTAAGTTTATTGCCAATGTAATCCGTGAAGGACGCATTGCTGACAGTATCATGAATCTCCTTAAGAAACGTGATGGTCTTGTACTTGGTATCTGTAACGGATTCCAGGCTCTTATCAAGACAGGTCTTGTTCCTTATGGCGAAATCCGTGAACCTTCTGAAGATATGCCTACTCTTACATTTAACAAGATTGGTCGTCACATAAGCCGTGTTGTACGTACTCGTATGGTAAGTGCTACAAGCCCATGGGCATTGAGCGAAAGCGTTCTTGACCCACGTATCCATCTTGTTCCTGTAAGCCACGGTGAAGGTCGTATCTATATCAGTGAAGAAACAGCTAAGACACTCTTCGAAAATGGCCAGGTATTTACACAGTACGTTGACGAAGACGGAATCCCAGCTATCACAGAGCCAGATAATCCTAACGGATCATTGTTTGCTATTGAAGGTCTCACAAGCCCAGACGGACACGTACTTGGTAAGATGGGACACAGCGAACGTACAATGGGTAATGGTAAGGCTGGATCTGATGCAAATCTTATCAAGAATATTGCAGGAGACCCACTTACAAATGCTGAAAACAGCTGTCAGAACATTTTTGCTTCTGGTGTAGCTTATTTCAACTAATTAACCGTTATAAGTGAAAAAAAGGGGGTATGAAGTTGCTTCATGCCCCCTTTACTATTTGTTTTTTATGGAGATTTTTAGTATCTTTAAGAAACATAGTATCTTTAAGAAACAAAGTATCTTTAAGAAACATAGTATCTTTAAGAAACAAGTGTCTTTAAGAAACAAGTGTCTTTAAGAAACAAGTATCTTTAAGAAACAAGGTTTCTTTAAGAAGTGAGGAATTATTAAAAATGAAAAAGAATATCTTAAATCTTGCGGGAGCACTGGCAGCTGCTCTCCTTTCTGTAACGGTAACAGGCTGCAGTAACAATACTACCTGGGTAACAGATCTGGAAGAAGCTAAGGTTCAGGCTAAGGCAAAAAACAAGAACATCTATCTTCTTTTTAGTGGTGATGACTGGGTACCAGAAAGCAAAACTTTCAAAGATAATGTTGCCAATACAGAAAAATTCACAAAGGCAATGAGCAAAGATTACATTCTTTGTAATCTGGACTTCAGTCAGGAAGAATACAGTAAGACTGATATTGGCGAAGATGCTACAGATGAAGAAAAAGCAGAAGCAGCTCGTATCATTGCTGAATATGAAATAAAAGATCAGCTGGGACAAAAATATGCTATAAGAAGCTGGCCTATGGCATTTCTTCTTACTAAGGAAGAATACGTAATTACAGCAATCGGTTATAACGAAGAGCTTAATACTCCTGAATCCTATCTCGAAAGCCTCAAGATGTACGATGATCAGGTTAAACTCGTTAATGACACAGTAAAAAAGATCAATGGCAGCCAGGGAGTATCAAAGGCTCAGGCAATTGATGAACTCTATAATGCAATGTCAGGTGAGAATAACGGTTATGTCAGCCCATGGCTTGATGACCTTATTGCAGAATATCCTTCATTGGATCCTGAGAATACAACAGGTAATGTAGGTCGTTATCAGATGGATGGAGCTTATGCTGAAGCAATCCGCAGAGCCAACAGAGGCGAAGTAGATACAGCTCCTCTTCCATTTATAGAAGTTGCGTCAACAAGTAATTTCTTGTCAGATCTGGATAAACAGACTTGTTACTATACAGCAGCATTTGTACTTGCCCAGCTCCAGAGTGAAAACTATGACCTTATGCTTGAATATCTTGAAAAAGCTTATAACATAGATACTGAGAGTGAAATAACTGATTATCTTCTTGAAGCCATCGAAGGAGTCAAGCAGATGAAAGCTATGTTTGAAATGTCAATGAATATGGAATTCATTGATGATGAAAATCTTTATATGCAACTTGGTGAGGGCGAAACTTCTGAGTAGTAATATTCTGCTGCTTTGTGCAGCAGTTGTTCTTATATTATTGTCAATGACATTTTCGGCAGCTGAAAGCGCATTCTTGTCTATCAATAGATTAAGGGTGCGTTTTTTGCGTAATAAAAAAGACAAGAAAGCTGTCCGGGTATGGAAACTTCTTAATGATAAGGAACGACTTATCAACACACTTCTGGTGGGCAATAACATCGTAAATATTGCCTTATCTTCCATAATAACAATTCTTGCAATGGATGCTTTTGGTAATGCCGGTGTAGGTATTGCAACTTTTGTCGTTACATTGCTTCTTTTGATCTTTGGTGAAATCACACCTAAAACTATAGCAACACATCATCCGGAACCTATAGCTTTTGCCTTAAGTGGGCTTATCGCAGTTATGGAAGTAGTACTGACACCTTTAGTCATAGTCTTTACTTTTTTTAGCCGCAGAATCCTCAAGCTGCTTAAGATTGAAGTAAAAAAAGACAAAGTCTCCTTTACTGAAGAAGAAATCAAGACATTCATAGATTTTGGCGGAGAAACAGGAGTTCTTGAGCGCAACGAAAAGACAATGATGCGACGCGTATTCAAGTTCAGTGATCTTGAAGCCAAAGATATTATGATTCCACGCAAGAACATAGTGGCAGTACAGATTGATTCCACATACAAAGATATCATCGAATTAAGCTATAAGTACGGTGTATCAAGATTTCCTGTGTACCGTAAAGATATAGATGATATTGTAGGTATATTGTACATAAAGGATCTTCTTTTTTATAAGAGTCATGTACAGGATTTTGATATCAATAAGGTAATGAGACCCCCTCTCTTTATTCTGGAGACCAAAAAGATGTCCAGTATACAGACAATGCTTGTGGAAAACCGTCAAAGTATGGCTGTAGTCATAGATGAATACAGTGGAACATATGGTGTATTGACTACAGAGGATATTGCCAGGGAAATATTTGGACCGATAACAGATGAATACAAAGCTTATGCCCGTAAAGTGGAAGTACAGCTAAAGAACAGTACTGTAAACGAAGTAGACGGACTTTCTCGTCTTATTGACCTTAATGAACAGCTTAACACTCACCTGGAGAGCGAATACTGTGAGACAATCGGTGGTTATATCTGCGAGACATTAGGCAAAATTCCACGTATCGGTGACACTATCGAGAAGGAAGGATTCAAGTTTATAGTAGTGCGAATGGATGAAAACCGTGTAGATCGTATACGAATAATGGCCCTTAAACAGGAGGAAGAAGAAAATGACTAAGGTGATTATAATCCTTCCTGTCCTTGCTGTAATACTTTTACTTGTATGTGCAGGATTCTTTGCTGCTACAGAGACAGCTTTTACAAGTCTTACACGAGTAAATCTAAGGACTATGCTCAAGGCGAACATGCCTCATGTTAAGCGTGTCGTCAAACTCAGAAATAATCTGGATTTACTTATATCATCAGTACTTATCGGGACTAATTTTGTCATCTCCCTCAATTCGGCTCTTGTTACGGCTGTTACTGTAAAGCTCTTTGGTGAGGGATATGTTTCTTATGGGACAGCAATCGTAACTGTTCTTGTAATCATATTCAGCGAGATAGTGCCTAAAACTCTAGCTGGTGTAAAGACAGAGGAATTTGCCTGCTTTGCCGCTCCAATAATGGGAGTATTACACAAGATATTTTATCCTGTTAACTGGATAATGGCAAAATATTCTGTTGCAGTGGACAGGGCGGAACGCCGTCTTATCAAGACCAAGCGACCTCTTGTAACGGAAGAGGAACTTCGTACTCTTATTGAAGTAGGTGGTTCTGAAGGAACTCTGGAAAGTGAAGAACGGCGCATGCTTGATAGGATATTTGAGTTTACAGACCTGCATGTCAATGACATGAAAAAGCATCGTTCACTTATCAAGAAGGTATCTGTTGATTCAACATTTGACCAGGTTATAGAAGTATTCAGGACATCGGGATACAGTCGCCTTGTGGTATACGATATTGATGAAGAAACTGTGCTAGGAATCCTGCATTATAAGTCTGTGTTGTTTGCAGATTCTGAGACGATAGCAAGTCCTGATTTTGTCAGGAAGTGTATGGTTGAACCAATGTTTGTCCCAGGAACACTTTCCGCTGTAGAACTCCTACAGCACTTCAAAAAAGAAAAGAACAATATTGCTGTTGTTGTCAATGAGTATGGCGGTAACTCCGGTATTGTAACTATGGATGATCTTTTGCGCAGTGTTTTTGGTCGTATTACTGATGAGTATGGAGCAACAGAAATAAGTCCGGAGAAACGGATTCAGGTTGTAGGTACCAATGAGTTTGTTGTTCCTGGTGATATGAAGATAGATGATTTTAATCAGGTACTTAACATGGATTTGTATAGTGACTGTTTTGATACAATAGGAGGCTGGCTCCTGGAACGCTTTGGTGAATTACCAAGTATCGGAGCTGTCCACAAAAAGGAGAATGTGCTTTTTATGGTAGAAGACCAGTCTTCCCGAAGAATCCAGAGTATCCGTATCTGCATGTTATAAACCTTCAACTAATAGCTCCTTATGTCTGGGTGAAAAACTCCTTGAGTTTGCACTCAGAATACAAGGAAAAAGTTCTTTAAACTCTTAGGAAAAGTTCTTGAATGTCACTGGAAAATTAAGTCTTTGGTAGGGAATTATTTTTTTTACATCGGCGATATTCAAAATTTACATCGTCGAGATTTATTTTTTACATCGACAGTATTCATTTTTTACATCGACGAGATTCAAAAAACATCAGGTAAAAACTCTGGATTGACCTGTTTTTTACCTGATGTCATATATAGCTAAGTCAGTTAAACTTAGTCTATTTTGCTCATATCTGCGATATCTGCTGTGTAGTCTACGCCTTCTACATCAAATCCATTGATGATAAGGAAGTCATGGCGGAGTCCTTCGAGATCAGTTGTTTCGCTGACATTTTCTTCTGTAACAGTAGGCATGATTGCGTCTACTTCTTCCTGAACTTTAGGATCCATTTCCCAGTCGTCCATACGGATACGGTTTTCTTCATCAACAGGAACTACTGCTGCACTGTTGTTTTCTCCAGTGTAAAGACGTTCTGCAAACATACGTTCCATCTGTTCGATACAGCCTTCGTGAGTTCCATTGCGCTTCATGATCTTAAAGAGAACACCAAGATACTGTGAGATAATAGGGATAACAGCACTACTGCGTGTAACAAGACCTTTGTTAACACTTACATAAGCTGCTCCTCCAATGTTCTTGAGAAGAGCATCAAGGGAATGAGCTGTCTTTTCGAGGTGCTTCTTTGCTTCGCCTATTGTTCCATCACGGTAAATAGCATGGCTTAATTCAGGTCCAATGTAAGAATAAGCAACTGTGCGGCATCCTTCTGCAAGTACACCTGCATCGTTAAGCTGCTTGATCCACAGTTCCCAGTCTTCACCACCCATAACTTTTACAGTTGTAGGGATTTCAGCTTCTGCAGCTGGCTGGCTTTCGGCATGAGTAATCTTACCTGTCATCATATCAAGTGCATTACCTGCATAAACCTGATTGATTGGCTTGATAACAGACTTATAAAGTTCTCCGCTGTCAGGATCTGTACGAACTGGGCTTGCAAGAGAATAAACGATAAGGTCAGCTTTTACACCCCATTCCTGAAGCTTTGCAATAACAGTTTTGCGTGTTTCGTGGCTGAAAGCATCTGCATTGAATGTAACACTCTTGAGACCTGCTTTTTCAGCTTCACGGTCAAAAGCAAGGTTATTGTACCAACCTGGTGTTCCACCTTTAGTTGTTGTTGCTTCCTTTTCAAAAGATACACCGATAGTATCTGCACCATACTCAAAAGCTGCTGCAATACGGCTTGCAAGACCATAACCTGTAGAACATCCAAGGACAACAACAGTCTTAGGACCATTACCACCTTCACTTAATGTTTTTGTTCCACGTTTAGCTTTCTGAGCCTTTACATAGTTAATCTGATTTACAGTTTCCTTGGCACATCCGATTGGGTGTGCGTTGATGCAGATATTACTGCGGATCATAGGTTTGATGACCATATTATATATTCTCCTTTTGATATCAAGTTGTCAAATTAATGAATAAATTGTATCTATATTGACATTTTACGTCAATATGTCAATAGATATGCTCTTTGCAACTGTTGCCGTTTTTGTATATACTCTACAGTATGAAGATAATCCCAGATTATACAGTTATTTATAGTGATGACGATATTGTTGTCCTTAACAAGAAAAGCGGGCTTTTGATTGCTGCAGACCGATATGATCCTGAAGCTCCCCGTCTAGATCTTGCTGCCGAAAAGGAATTTGGCAAACTTTATGCTGTACACCGTATTGATAAGGATACATCAGGTCTTGTTGTCTATGCACGTACTCCTGATGCTCATCGTAATCTATCCATGCAGTTTGAAAACCGTGAAGTTCAGAAAACTTACCATTGTTTGGTCAATGGTCATCCTTTGTGGAATGATCTCCATGTTGATTTGGCCCTTCAGCCAGATGGAGATGCAAGACACAGGACTATTGTAAGCCGTAGGTATGGAAAACCATCTGTTACTGACTTTAGATGTTTTGGTAACTGTGGTCCTTATAGTTGGATCGAAGCTAAGCCTCATACAGGTCGCACACATCAGATTCGTGTACATTTACACGCAAATAATCTTGATATTGTATGTGATCCTCTGTATTCAGGTAACCAAAAGCCTGTCCGACTCAGTGATATCAAGCGTAATTATAATGGAGACGTAGATGAAGAACGTCCATTGCTTGATCGTCTTGCATTGCACGCCTACAAGATAGAGTTTAAGCATCCTTCTACTGGAAATACAGTAAGTTTTACAGCTCCATACTCAAAGGACATGGAGGCTGTACGTAAGCAGCTGGCTAAAATATATAAGGTAGATCCGCTGGAGGCTTAAAATCAGATACCAAAGTTGCATCCTTGCTTTTTTTCTTCTATTAATAATGTCATCTTTTGTCTGGGCAGAGCAAGAGACTGTGAGTGCAGTTGCAACTGCCGCAGATAACTCTGCCGCAGTTGCAGAGTTGGCAGCAGCCTCTGCATCTTCTGAGTCTGATACTCCGGATGAAGAAGAGTCAGTAGTCTTTGAGGAAGATGACTATTTGGATAAAGATGCTCCTTCCTTTTTCCTGTCTGTCATGCCTTATGTTTCCTATACGTTAGGCAAGCAGTCAGAGTATGTTTTCATAGGAAAACTTGGGGAAGTTACCAAGGATGTGACTTTAAGTCAGATTGACTATGAGGAAAAACCTCTTTTTAAGTTTGGTATCAAAGTTAAGAATCAGTTGCCTTATGTGTATGCTGTCCTTGATGTCGTAGCAGGCATACCAAGTTATTGCGGTTATGTATACGATTATGACTGGAATATACGTAAAACAAATATTTCTGATGATACCATTACAAATTTTAGCCAGAGTGATAGTGTTCTGGATAAATATTACGAAGCAGGATTAGATCTAGGAGCAAAGATTCCTGTCGGAAAGTTTGTTATATCACCTTATGGCGGAGTTCAGTTTAGATATAGTAAATTCTATGCCGAAGGTGGTGAATACTTTTATAATTATGCCGACGATGGCAATGATAATATAATATATGCGGGATGGTATAATGCACCTGACGCATCTACAGGTTCCTTTACAGGTAATGTACTTAGTCTGGAACGCAAGGTTCTGTTTACGTGGGTTGGAATAGATGTTAATTACAAACTCAATGATAGACTGAGCTTTGAGGCTGATTTAGCAATAAGCCCTTATACATATATTAATTCTTTAGACAGCCATTATTTGAGGAGTGTCAAATTTCTTGATTTGATGGATGGTTTTTTCAGTGTTTATAAAGCCGGATTAGGCGTTTATTTTGAGACAAGTAGTTCTAATTCTATTGTTTTTAACTGGAATTTACTGGCAAGCATGGTATTAAAGGGTAAATCATATTCTACAAACATAAATACAAATGAAATCTGGTTTAAGGATCCAGATAATTATGCAGGAGCTGATTTCTTGTATAATGCATTATCCTTTGGCTACCAGATAAAGTTGTAAGCAAGTACAGTTTGCTTTGCAAAAAAAATCGCTGTGTTTTACTCCAAACAGTGTTATAATGTCTTGTATTGGAGGATCAGCCTATGAAAAAAATCATTACTATAAGCAGAGAATACGGCAGCGGTGGACATACTATAGGACAGCTGACAGCAAAGGCTCTTGATGTGCCTTTTTATGATAAGGAAATCATCGACTTGGCAGCACAGAATACAGGTCTTTCTCCTGATTTTATCCAGAAAACAGAACAGAATATATCATCTGGATTTCTGTATACTTTGCTTCTTGGAGCAAGTTATGCTAGTCCTGGTACTAGTAGTGCTATCCAAACTACAGCAGGGATTCAGACCCCAAATATGCCATTGGCAGATCAGGTCTTTAATGCTCAGCGTAATGTAATCATCGAATTAGCATCAAAAGGTCCTTGTGTAATTGTAGGGCGTTGTGCAGATTATATCTTGAGGCATTGTCAGGAAGTTGACCGTAAGGACCTCCTTAATGTCTTTATTTATGCCCCTATCGAAGACAAGGTAAAGAGAGCTATAGAGCAGAAGGGGCTTAATCCTTCTACCGCCGAAAAGGAAGTGCGTCTTATAGATAAGAGGCGAGCCAATCACTACAATACGTTTACAGAGAGAACATGGGGTGATCGTAAGCATTATGATGTTATGCTTAACTCATCACTCTTTGGATTAGAAAAATCTGCAGAACTGATTGCTGAACTTGCCCGCAAAAACTAATAAGCAATAAAAAAAAGGAAGAACCTTGTGTTCTTCCTTTTTTTGTTTAGAAACTTGCTGAAATCTTGATGAATAATCCCATGTATAGCTTGAACTTATCTTCGGCCCCATTGAGTGTTGTATACGATGAGTTGTCGGAGTCAAATGTATAGCTTGTATTGCCGTATATCATAGGAAGAATTGCGTATACTGTAGCGTGTGGCAGAATGCCACTGATTTGTGTAGCAGGGATTACAGTAAATGCGTTGTTTGTTATTTCGTATGTACCTGTTATGATAGGAGTAAATATTGAGCCTCCAACGTGACTCCAGGCGGTTGTAAGCTTTACTGTCTGCTTATATCCACCTGTCATTGAATAATTGCTTTCATATCCTGCCATAAAACCTATTTTCTGTGGTACTTCCCAATAACGGCCTGCTTCGATGGCAAAATCACTGTCTGAGTATTCTGTATAGTTATTGGCGAATTTTGCATTTCCGTATGCTGCAACATGTAAGGTAAACAAGTCCCCTGATAAATATAGTCCGGATTTTATGGTCTGTTTATCAGGGATTACACGACAAAAAGGTTTGAATGAAAATCCAAACAGCGGAAATTGTATCGCAGCGGCATAATCCATGCTTTCAAATGATGCTTTGTCCATAGTATTGAGACAGATGATTGTTTCAATATTGGCTCCATGAGGGAGAGGAATATCCAATGCTGCCAGAGCTATTCCTGGGGAAAAAGTTTCAGTTGTTGATACGAGCTCACTGTTTTTCCAAGATTTTGTTACTTTTCCGGCTGTAAGGAATGCTCTGTCCCAAAGGTTGTAGTCCATGTAGAAAGTATTGAGATTTACACTGGGACTGGTTGGAATCGTTGTACTTACAGAGGCAGTAACAGATATCTTATCAGATGGCTTGAATATTAATCCAAAGTTACCTGTCGCATAAGCAGCAGGCAGTGTATTGCGGGTGCTGTCATCTCTAGTGAGTGCGGTTATGATTCCTGCTCCAGCAGTAAAAGAACCTGTAAATCGTATAGGAAGGTTCCAGCTACCTGAGTTTTCAACTTTTGATACAACAGGGGCTGCAGATTCCTCGACATGAGTATCTTCTGCATCATCAAAAAGTATATCCCAATCCATCTCGTCATCTTGGGTTTCAGTCAATTCTGCAGCGTCTTGGGCGTTAATTCCTGTTGCAAAGAATGAATTGCAGGAGATGAGCACTGTAAATAAAAGTACGGATTTACTTATGTACTTCATGTTAGTTGCTCATCAT
The DNA here is from genome assembly GCA_045616545.1 of Treponema sp. Classification (GTDB taxonomy): domain Bacteria; phylum Spirochaetota; class Spirochaetia; order Treponematales; family Treponemataceae; genus Treponema_D. The sequence continues at coordinate 32,279 of JAZLGX010000007.1, forward strand.
TTCTATATATTTCTGTGAGTATACCATATCGCTCTGCTTTGCAAATGATACATTTGTTATTGTAATTTGAGTCTGTTCATACTGCATTTTTCCTTCAATCTTTTTACCTCGAAGATTGTCTACGATAAGCATCTTGGACGGAACAGATTTTCCTGAGACGATCTGGTAAGAAGGGATAGCTGTTGTACGTAGGAGCTGTTCGGATAGACTGTAGTCTTCCTTCTTTCGGAGAAGTCCGTCATCAGCTGTTACCCATATCTTGACTGTAGGGTAGATAGCATTTTTTGCTGTTGCTTTAAGTTCATATTGGATGCAGTCGAGCTTTCCTAATGTAACGCTTTTGAATGACTTTATTTCGTAATCTGTACTAAAATGCTGTGGAGCAAAGTCAGCATTATTTACATTTGTGCCTTCAAATTTGTCCTTGGCACTTGTAAATATAAACTGTTTGTCTGCAGGGTCATAAAACCAGATATTATTGTCAAACTGTACGTATCCTTTACCTTTATCATTTGACGGAGCTGTCAGGAGGATAGTGTAAGCACTTATTGAGTCACGGCGATACATGATTGCTTCTTTGATGTTTTTTCCCTGGCCAGGCTTGTTCTGTACAATAGAATAATTAGCTGAAAAGTCAACACCTGTAAAAGAAGTTGATTCATCTGTCTTCTGTAATAGTGCAGTAGCACTCTTTTTATCTAATTCCTCTGAAAATAATGGAAGAGAAATAAAAATACTTGTTACTAGAATTAAAAGTTTATGACTAAGTTTCATTTGAGAGTTATCTCCTTTCTAAAGGTATCTATGTTGTCTCTATGTATATAACAAAGAAATTATCTATAAGTAACAGTTTTTTACGAGGTACTTCTCATTGCTGCTACAGGACTAGAATCCAATGCGACGTGAACAGGATATAAGGAGCCTATTATTGCCAAAAGAACGGCAAGCCCCATACAGTTACTGATATTTCTTAAGCTAATTTCTGTTGAGAGTGTTGTTCCGCCAAATAATTGGATAAGGTAAGTATTTGTTATGGAGATACCTGCGGAACTTACAATTTTTGTGAATAAGACACCAAGTATGCATCCGATTATACCGGCTGTTATTGATAGTATGAAGGTTTCGGCAAAGAATTGAAGGGTTATAAAAACTCTGTTTGCTCCGATTGCCCTCAGAGTACCTGTCTCCTTTATACGGTCGAGAGCTGATATTATAAGTGTATTGTTTACGACAATGAATCCTGTTGCAAGTATTATTATAAGTCCAACGTTAAATATGATTCTTATAAAGTAAATTAATGTTACAGTAGATCCAGCTGCTGTACGCCAGTTGACAGCCTGTGCTTCGTATCCTGATTTTCTTAAATATCTGTTGATTTTGCGGATGATTTTCTTTGGGTTGGCTCCATTCTCTGTCTTGCAGATGATAAAGTTCCATACAGAACTATTCATCTGTTTTGTTTCTTCAGCTGCCTGTGCATCGTACTTAAAGTCACCAAGATCTATGGCATCACCTGCTTCTGTATAAGTATCTTCCGCAGTACCAAAAAGATCATCAATGCTTGTATCTAAGATCATGAGGTCTTTCTGGTCGTCTTGAATAAGGCTTTCATCGATGCCAACATCAGATACTCCAATCAGGTCTCTTAATGTTACTGCATCAACAAGACCTATCCTTTCCAGGGTGCTGTTGGAAACTGCATAGGAATAGACGCCAGTCAGTGGCACAGATCTGATGGTGAAAGAAGAACCTGTTGACATTGCCAGCTGGATTTTTTCTCCAATCTGCAATTTACGGCCGATGGAGTGCTCAATTGTGTCTATTGTGCTTGTATTGAGCATTATACCTTTTTCACCTTGAGAGAAAGTTGTTCCCTCAATGATTTCAAGGTCTGTCATCACATCAAAGTATTCGTCAGCATTGACTCCAAACATTGCCAAAGTAAAATGCTCATCATCTATGTTGAGTGCTGCTGCGAATGTTAGTTGTGGAATAGCTTTTTCTATACCTTTGATGCCTTTGACTGAGTCAAGAATTGTAGCATACGGTGTTAATGTTGGTATTTCGGATAAAGAGCCTGTTACTGGTGTTTCGTCTCCAAACAAACTTAATGGTGATGGTGAGGCTGGACGAATAACGATATCTCCGGTAAAGCTGTTGATAAAAGTTGTTTCAAGACCTGAATCTGTTCCATCAAATATAGAGTTTGTAAATACGAGGAGAGAGATTGCAAAAGCTATAAAAAACACAATGACAAAAGAACTTTTGCGGGATATTACATTTCTAAATGCCAGTAGTAGGGGAAACATTAGTAAAACATTACCACATATGGGTAAAAAAAACAATATAACTCAAATACTGGTATATAATAATGTCAAAATATGATATGATTTTCGTATGACAGTGTTGGAATTGAACGGTGTCAGCAAGAAGTATCAGATGGGACGTATATTTGTTCCAGCTGTAAAGAGAGCTGATTTTAAAATCGAAAAAGGTGAGTTTGCTGCAATTTCTGGACCAAGTGGCTCAGGCAAATCTACACTTTTGAATATAATGGGGCTTATTGATTTACCTAGCTCCGGACAAGTTATTCTTAATGGTATAGATGTATATAAAGATGTAGTTTTGCCAGAAGGAACAAAGGTTCCGGTGGGGTTGGATCGTCGTATAACTGAGTATCGAAGTACTAATCTTGGCTTTATCTTTCAGAACTTCAACTTGATTCCTGTCTTGAATGTAAGGGAAAATGTTGAACTTCCACTTAACATAAGCAGAAACCGTGGTGGTGTTAATATCAATATGACCCGTGCACAAAAGGCGGAATGGATTGATTATCTCATAGATACAGTTGGTCTGACTAAGTGGAAGAATCATAAACCAGCGGAGTTATCTGGTGGTCAAAGGCAACGTGTTGCTATTGCTCGTGCTCTTGTAACAAAAGCTCCTATCATAATGGCTGATGAACCTACTGCCAATTTGGACAGTAAGACTGGTGAACAGATTCTGGAATTGATGAAAAAGTTGAATAAGGAACTGGAAACTACGTTTGTATTCAGTACTCATGATAAGCGCATTGTTGATATGTGTAATCATGTTGTATATATTCTTGATGGCGAGCAGATTGACGAAGTCCGCAGATAGAGAAATATAGACGCATTAAAGTAATAGTTGAATCATATTCTCCCTTGAGTTTAACTCTCCCCGTTGATGTATTACTCAATTTCTTGTATTATTATGTGAGTAAATTATTAATTATGGTATAAAAATACTATTTGTAACCTGGATAGTAATTAAAATACCCAACGGGAGTAGTATTATGGAAAAATTAAGAATTTTATTAGCTAAGGGAAGAATATATGAATCTGTTTATAAGTTGCTTGATGATGTAGGAATTTCGTTATATCTTCCAGATCGTACTTATTTTCCAATTACAAATCAGGATGATTTGGCTTTTCAGGTAGTAAAGCCTCAGATTACAAGTGCTCTGCTGGCAAGCAATAAGGCTGATGTAGCTTTTTCAGGTAAAGATTGGGTTTATGAAAATGGTGTTCAAGATCAGGTAGAAGAAATAATGGATCTTGGATTTGACCCAGTGCGTATTGTTGCTGCAGTGCCTGATACAGTGGATTATGAGAAACTTCTTACAAAGCCTGTTACTATTGCAACAGAATATCAGAGTCTAAGCCGTAAATGGATTGAAGACAAGAACATTGACGGAACTATTTTCCGCACATGGGGTACAAGTGAAGGGTTTGTTCAGGATAATCCTGAAGCTCTTGCCCAGATTCTGATTGATAATACAAGTACTGGATCTTCTTTGCATGCCAATCACCTCAAGATCGTAGACACTCTTATGACATCGAGTACATGTATGTATGCTTCAAAAGAGGCTCTTAAGGATCCTGCTAAAAAGCAGAAGATTATGGAACTTAAGATGCTTTTTGAGACTGTTCTTAATGCTCGATCTCGTGTAATGCTTGAAATGAATGTTTCAGAAGATAAGTTTGATGCAGTCATCAAAGAAATCCCATCAATGAAGTCTCCTACAGTCAGTCCTTTGTTTGGTGGCAATGGCTACTCTGTAAAGATTGCAGTAAAAAAGAGTGAAGTTCCTGTATTGTTGCCAAAACTTCACGCATTGGGTGCAACAGATATCCTTGAATATGAACTTCGTAAGGTAATGTGTTAGTGGAGGAGTTTGTGTCCCAAAGAATTGCTACTGTAGAGCGTAATACCTCTGAAACCCAGATAAAATTGACTCTTAATCTCGATGGTACCGGTAAATGTGATGTAAAGAATCCTATAGGTTTTTTTGACCATATGTTACGTTCATTCTGCAAGCATGGAATGTTTGACTTGAGTGGAGAACTTCATGGAGATCTTCATGTAGATCAACATCATCTTATAGAGGATACAGGAATTGCTCTTGGTATGTGTTTTGCAAAGGCTTTAGGAGACTGTGCAGGTATTACAAGAGCCGGTTTTTTTATCTATCCTATGGATGAAAGCCTTTTGCAAGTAAGTGTTGATTTTGGGGGACGTAGTTTTTGTGTATGCAATGCATCGCTAAGCAATATACCTCTTGTATCTATTAGTCCTGATGGCAGTCCTTCCAGTTTTCAGACTGATTGCTTTGATGATTTTTGGCAAGGGTTTGCTGGTAGTGCTAAATGTAATATTCATCTTGATACAATCAGAGGTCGAAGTGATCATCACAAGATGGAAGGTTTATTTAAGGCGGCAGCTCGTGCAATACGTTCTGCAGTCGAGATAGACCAGAGACGTAATGGAGAGATACCGTCAACTAAGGGATATATCTGCTAAACTGCAATTTTTAGAGGCTCCCTTAATAAAAACCTTTTCGTTGTTGGAGGAAAATATGGAAGGATCAGAGGAAATCCTTAATTTGCTGCGTGACAATGCTCGTCTTAGTGTAGAAGATATTTCTGCGATGACAAAAAAGACACCTGAGCAGGTAGAGTCGATTATCAAACAACTTGAAAATGATGGTATCATCATGAAGTACGCGGCGATTATCAATCCTGAAAAGGATATAGGGACAAAAGAAAAGGTAAAGGCCGAGATACAGATTCAGGTAAGTCCTGAGAGAGAACATGGATTTGATGGTATTGCTGATCGTATTTATAGATTTCCTCAGGTTAAGTCCGTGTATCTTATGAGTGGTGGATATGATCTTAAAGTTATCATCGAAGGTGATACTTTGCAGGAAGTTGCTCTTTTTGTAGCCCGTAAGTTAAGTACCCTTTCGGGAGTAAGATCAACTAAAACATCATTTATCCTTAAGACATACAAAGAAAACGATATTGTCTATGTAGAGAAGAGTTCGGACAGTCGTGAAGGAGTTATTGCATAATGAATACAAGATCAGATAGATTCAGTACTGCTCTGGAAAGCATGCCTCCAAGTGGTATCCGAAAATTCTTTGACATGCTGGTAGGGCATGATGACGTTATCAGCTTGTCCGTCGGAGAGCCTGATTTTCCGACTCCATGGTTAATGAGGGAAGAAGCTTTTTATCATCTTGAGCAAGGACATACAAGTTATACTGGGAATGCAGGTCTTCCTGAACTAAGGGAAGAGATATGCAAGTATCTCGAGAGATATAACTGTTATTACAATCCTATGAAGGAGATTCTTGTAACTGTAGGAGCTTCTGAAGGTGTAGATGCTTCCTTGCGTGCTATTCTCAATGAGGGAGACGAGATAATTGTCTGTCAGCCATGTTATGTTAACTATGCCCCTCTTGCAGCTCTTACAGGGGCAAAAGTTGTAGAGCTTGATACAAGTGTAAACGGATTTTATCCTACAGCAGAGCAGATAGAAAATGCTATAACATCTCATACTAAAGCCCTTATGATTTGTAGCCCTAATAATCCTACTGGTACAATGATTCCTGCTAGTGAACTGGAAAAAATTGCCCAGGTTGTCATTAAGCACCAGATATGGTGTATATCTGATGAAATCTACTGTGAGCTTGTATATGATGGTTCCAAGCATACCTCAATAGCAAGTTTTCCTGGCATGAAGGATTATGCTATTGTTCTTAATGGATTTAGTAAGTCTTTTGCTATGACGGGATGGCGTATTGGTTATGTTGCTGCCCCTGAAGAACTTATAAAATTGATGACAAAGCTTCATGGTCATAATTCTATTTGTGCTCCTATTATGAGTCAGTATGCTGCTATGGAAGGTCTCAAGAATGGTTGGAGCGAAGTAGAAAAAATGCGTGTGAGCTATCAGCAGCGACGTAATCTTATGTATAAGGCATTCTGTGATATGGGACTACCTGTTCCAGAACCAACAGGAGCTTTCTATATGTTCCCTGATATTTCCAGCACAGGTATGAACTGTGAAGACTTTGCAATGGACTTTTTCAAGAAATACAATGTTGCTGTAGTTCCTGGTACTGCTTTTGGTAAGGGTGGTGAAGGTCATATCAGATGTTGTTATGCGACTTCGATAGATAAGATAAAAATCGCTCTTGATCGCATGAAGCAGTTTATTGCTGAAAACAGTAAATAAATTTATTCCGCAGTTAGAAATTTGGACACCAGAGTTTTATACTAAAGGTATATGGACTTTGGTGTTTTTCCTTTTGTAATAGCAGGTGTTCTCGTTGTTTCTGTAGTTACCCTGCTGATGATAATTGTTAATAGAAAAGACAGATTAATTAAGGATTCTCAGAAAGGTGGTCATGGTAGGGCTAAAAGTCAGAATCAGATAATTCGAGATGCTAATCGTCGTCTTGCCAAAAATCCAAATGACCCCGAAGGCCTTATCGCTTTGGGTGAGGTATACTTTAATGCCAGATTATGGCAAAAAGCCTATGATATTTATTTCAAGCTAAGCAAGATAGCTGTAGATAATAAGCTTGTTGACTCTTTTACGTCTAATCTGAGAGCTGGTTTGTGTGCAATGGAACTGGAAAAACCTCAGGAGGCTGTTGCTATCATGTCATCAATCTATAATCTTAATCCACATAATTTTGACTTGAATATTAATCTTGGTAAGGCACTTTACAAGAGTAAGTTATATGATAAGGCTGTTCCATGTCTAAAAAAATCCATCGTAATTAATCCTGAAGCTGAGGGTGCGTATTATTATCTTGCTCAGAGTTATTTTTACGGTAAACATTACAGGGATGCTCTTCCATGCTATAAGAAAGCACTAGATGAACAGCCAAATAATAAAGAATGTCTTTTTAACATGGCTATGGCCATGGTTCAGGAGAATCATGCAGATAAAGCTGTAAAGATTTTTATGCATCTTAGAGCTGATTCTGTGTATGGACCTCAGTCTTGTTTGGAGTCAGGGCGTTTCCATTCCATGGTTAAGCAGAACGATGAAGCCATTCAAGATTTTCAGATTGGGCTTAGACATGAGAATGTCCCTCCTGAGATCAAAGTTGATTTGGAATATCGCCTTGCACAGTGTTATTTTACAAGCGGAAATATCGGCGATGGGCTTGCACTTCTTAAACAGATTAAGATGACAATTCCTGGTTACAAGGATGTAGAGAGTCTGATTGCCAGGTATCAGGAACTAAGCCAGAACTCAAATCTCAAGATTTACCTTACAGGTTCACAAGGAGACTTTGTTGCTTTGTGTCGCAAGTTTGTTGCTGTGTTCTATAAAGGTCTCCATGGAAACGTAAAGATTCAGAGTATTGACTCTCAACCATCATATACAGATATAACAGCAGAAGTATCTACTATAAAATGGGAAGATGTTGAAATATTCAGGTTTTTCCGTAGTCAGACTGTAATTGGAGAGATATACATTCGCGAACTTCATGGGCATCTTCAGGATATTAAGGCTGATAAGGGAATCTGCGTAACTGCCGGTGTATATAGCGAAGAAGCCCAGCGTTTTACCGAGGGGCGTCCGCTGGACCTTATTGACAAGATGGCTCTGATTAAAGTTTTAAAGACAATAAGCTAATCAGTTCTTTTTTATTACAACAAGATTGCGTTCGTGGTCTTCAAGAAATGGGACCGTGAGCGCTATTTTTTTGTAATCTTCAATCATTACTTCAACTTCTGCCATTTCAGCTTCTATTTTCTCGCTTCTAGCTTTGTAGGCTGCAATGTAACCGTCCTTTTTGAGCATGTTAAACAAGACTTTAAGAAGTTTTCTGTCAAAAGGATGGAATGCTCTGAATACTTCGATATCAAATAACTCTGGAGTAACCTTGTCTGCCTGAGAACATAGGACTCTGACGTTTTGTAATCCAGTTTTTGTGATAGCTGTTTCAAGGAAAGCACATCGTTTTTCCATGCGTTCCACAAGAGTAAAGTTATATTCTGGTAATGCAATTGAGAGAGGTATTCCCGGACATCCGCCACCGCTACCTATATCTCCTATACTTATGTCTTTGCCAGTTCTATTCTTAACTTCCTCTGCTAAAGCTTTGATATGAGGAACAGCTACGAGACTGTCTAAAATATGGTTTATAGCTAATTCTTCTTTAGTATCAGCTTTCATTATATTATAGACTTTGTTAAACTCCATTATCTCATCGATGTATATTTCCAAGGATCTGATTTGTTTTTCGTTGAGATCAAGTCCTATTTTCTGTATACCTTGATTAAGTTTTTCTATCATCTTATTCCCCTAAGTCAATTAGCAGATCCAATTTCCACGTCGGATCATCAGTACGCATTGTGAGCATATTACCTGTTTTGTATGCAACGATATCGTCTTTCTGACTTAGCTGATACAAGAAAGAATAGTTATTGAGGTAATCCTGATTTACTGCAGCGGCTGTTGTAAAGACTTCCTGTCCTGCAGAAGCTCCACTTGCCTTAAATAATATGTGGAATGTTTCGCTGCGAGTATTTCCATCGCTCTGGTACTTTCTGTCTCCTGTTATGAGAAAAGAGCCGTCCATTGCCTGCTTGGATATATATACTGTACGACATGTACCCAACAAGTCATATCCGTTGACACTGAATCTTAGAATATGAGGTACATGTTTTACTTCTTGGATTATATTCTTAGGAGGTTCTTCAACAGTTTTTGGCTGATTGGCATATTGGGACTTCAGTTCTTCCAACTCATTTAGAACCTTCTTAAGTAATTCTGTAGTTTCTGTGGAATTATCCGAAGTAGCAACATTGCTGAGCATAGTAACGGTATCTAGATTTGCATTATTGTTAAGCAGACTATTTAGATTGATACCTAAAGAACTAAGACTTGTCAGGTCAGAAGCTGTTAACGTGGAAAGACCTTTTGTTACGGTTTTAGGTCCTTTCTGTGTAGAATCAATAGAAGGATTGTCTGTTCCAGGGTTTGTGTACCAGGATCTAGGCTGTGTTACTCCCGGAGTATAATACTCATGACCGATAACAGGAGCTGTAATAGTCGGCATTTCGGGAGAATATATAGAATCCATGGATGGAAAACTGACTCCCTGAGAAGATGAGTGACTTACTGTTGTTGTCTGAGTATAGGCTCCAAGTGTACATAATCCTATACTTGTGATAAATAAAAGTTTCTTATAGACTTGCAAGGCTCTCCTCCACATATTCAAGTCTGTGGGTAAGTTCGCTGATTGTTTTAGTCAATCTGGCGCGCTCTTTTTCAAGTTTGGTCTTTGGATCCATTTCCTTAGTTACCTTGTTTTTCATCATGGCAATAACACTGTCAGGGCTTTTTCCGCTTTCTATGGCTTCTTTTGCTTTTGCCCTTTGATCAGGTTTTTTGATACTTGCCATAATCTTCATGTTTTCATATCCCATATCTGCGTTTTCAACTGGCAAAGTACTTACCTGTGCAGCAGTACGAGCTGTTGTTCGTGGCATCTGAAGTACACGGTCAAGGTAATCTTCGTAACGGATATTTGCTTCTTCACAGAGGGTGTGAGCTTTTATAAGGCACTTTCCCAATTCCTGCATAAGATGCCCGTTAGGACCAATGTATTTTTCCTTTATCTCTTTTGTAAGACTTTCAAGCTCTGGAGATGAAGTTATATCTATCTTATAGTAGCCTTTCTGTTCTGCAATATCCAAAAGGGCATGAAATTTTGCCCAAAAGGCATTTGTGTGACTTCTGGCACTGTGAGGAGGCTCTTTTCCTCCTGCCTGCATAATCTGTTCTTCGTTAACTAGATGATGAGTGTACTCATGGATGGATGTATAAATAAGCTCATTATCAGTCTTAAAATTCTTGTTATGGAGGAGAATCTCTCTTGTATCAGGCTTATATAATCCGTTGACTCTTTTGCTCTCTTTTCCGGTCATTGTAACTGTAAAATCCAGTTGTGAGTCCTGAATGTCCAAAAGCATATTCTTGATTGATTCGTTATCCATAAAAATATCCTCAGGGAGACAAAATCCCCCTTAACTATAAATTATACATTAAATTTACTTGTAAATTAAGTTGTACTGGTGTTTTTTGAGAAAGTTTTCTTAATCTAATTTATTCATTGAAGACAATATAAGACTTGCTCCTACAGTGCATGCTGTTTCAGTACGAAGTACCCTTTGTCCCATGCTTAGGCGTGTAAAACCTCTTGTAGTCATAAGTTCTCTTTCTGCTTGTGTCCAACCTCTTTCGCTTCCTATGGCACATACAGCTTGTCTTTCCTTATTATTCTTAAACAATGGTTGTTCAGCCAAATACTGCGAAAGTCCCATCTTGCTTCCGACATTGTCCAATGTAATAAGAGCATTGTCGTTTGTATAACGAGTTTCTACCTGATCAAGGCATTCCCGGAGATTTTGATGAATAAATATTTGTGGTACATGAGTAGAAGCTGCCTGTACTGTACCTTCCAAAAGCATGTTATAGCATTCTTCTGGTTTGCTTAAATCAGCTTTGAGGTATGATTTTTCGCCAAGTTCAGTTGCAGTAAGGTGGATTTCCTGTACTCCGAGTCCTGCCATATCTCGTAACAATCTTTTGAGTTGTATTGGTCGTGGAAAACCTATTATCATTATAAGGGGGTACAAAGGTTTTCCGTCACCGGTAGCTTCAAAAGTAAATGAAAGAGAGCCATCGGTGTAAGTTTTATGACCATCATGGACCGATGATTCAAAAGTTTCAATGGCTGTAATAGTGGCTATACCTGATGCTCCCCCAATAATACCGGCATTAAATGTATCGCCTGTTTTTTTATGTAGTATTTTTATTAAATGTTCTCCACGAGGATCACGTAATGACAATGGATTGTTAATTTCGTCTGGACTAAACAAACAGATATTCATGTGGATTATATTATAATTTAATTTTGGGTAATAAGTCAATTTTGACGATTATTATGAGTAAGGCTCTAAACCTTGGGGTCATCTTATTTATAATTTTTGGAGGCGAAATAAGTAAAATGGGACTGTTTGGATCAAACAAAAAGGAAGAAAAATCACCTGCACGGACAGTGATTGAAGATGTCTGTCATGCCAAAAAGGGAGAAAGTATTCTTATCATAGCTAATCCAGAGACTAATATTATAGCTCAGAATTTGTTTACTGAGGCTGTTGAGGCAGGATGTAATCCGACTCTTGTGTATCAACGTAAAAAATCAATAATGGATAATACAGAACCAGCTGTGGTTGGAGCTATAAAAAGTGAACCTGATATTGTTTTAAGTATATCTGCCTGCAAGTTGGGAAAAGATAGGGAAGCAATTGCTGTTCCTTTCAAGGATTCAGAAGGAAATGAATATACAAGTACATTTGACTATCTTTTATATGGTAAAAAAAGTATAAGGGCAATTTGGACTCCAGGCCTTACGGAAGACATTTTTAATCGTACAGTCCTAATTGATTATAAGCAGCTTAATGATAGGTGCCGCAAGCTTTGTAACAGATTTAATAATGCTGTTAGTGTTCATGTAACAAGTCCGAATGGAACAGATGTAACGGTTCCAGTTGCAGGCCGGCTTCCTATGACTGATAATGGAGACTTTAGTACCCCTGGTTCCGGTGGTAATATTCCTGCAGGAGAAGTCTTTATCAGCCCTCTGGTAAGTGGAATTAATGTTATTGTTTCAAATCCCAGCCAAGAAGACAAGTTAAAGGATGAATTTGAACAAGCTAAAGAAAAACTAAGCAAAGTTAATCTTACAAGAATAAAAGATGTGGAAGAAGCTGCGTCTGTAGTAGGAGGTCTTGCTAAGGAAATTACCCATGTTGTGGCAGATACTGTATCATCTTCAGGCTCTGGAGAAGCTGAAACTCAGGTAAGTGTCAGTGTAGAAGGTACCTGTGGAGTGATTGTATTTGATGGCAGTATGTCTTTTAGTGATGGAGACGCCATGCTCGAAACTCCTATCACATGTAAGGTAGAAAAAGGTTTTGTCACAGAGATTTCTGGGGGTGAAGAAGCAAAACGTTTAATTAAGGATATTACGGCTGCTGAAAAACAAGCCTTGGCGATGGAAAATAGTGGAGAGCTTCCAAAAGGACAAGGATCTGTATATAGTCGTAATGCCCGTAATATTGGAGAGCTAGGAATTGGACTTAATCCTGCTGCCAATATCACAGGTAATATGCTTGAAGATGAAAAAGCATTCCATACTTGTCATTTTGCTATAGGGCAGAATTATGATGGAGATGGTCCTGCACTAATACATTTAGATGGAATTGTACGAAATCCTACAATTGTAATAAAGTACGCCGATGGCAAGGAATATAAAGTCCTTGATGTCGGTGAGTTAAAACTATAGGTGCATCATATTATTCATATTTTTTAGCTCTTCGCGGGTCATGGATTCCTTGCTCATTAACATTGCAGCAGGGATTCCATATGCTTTTTCGAGAGCTTCATCTGTAATGACCTCTTCGACTGTACCATAATCCATATCCCGGTTAGGGTAGAACAACAGAACATTGTCTGCATATTTCTTTGTGAGGTCAAGCTCGTGCATACTGATAAAGATAGATGTACCAGTTTTATGGCTGAATTCTCTTAGATATTTCAAGCTGGCTTCTTTTTGATACTGTTCCATTGCAAATAATGGTTCATCCATGAATACAGATAGGCTTCCGTACAGAAGACTGAATGCAAGGAGAACCCGCTGTATTTCACCTTTACTAAGTTGTGTAAGGCCATGCTCCAGTACATTATTGAGTTCAAACTGGTCAATTACTTCTTCAAAAAGGTCTTTATCGGAGTTGATAGCTTTGGCTTTACCCTTAAGAGCCCCATTTTGGTATACATAGGCAAGTAGCTCTTTTACTCTGTCCTCACTTTCAAATTCCATGTTCTGATATATGACAGAGGCTGTCAGATCCCTTTGTGTTTCTTCTAGTTGAGCGATATTCTGGTCAAATAACTTAACTGTACCGGAATCTGGGATGATACGGCCTGATGCTAACATCATAAAAGTGGATTTACCCGAGCCATTAGGTCCAATCAGTGAAGTAAATCCTCCAGGGATACTTCCTGTAAAATGGTCAAAAACTGGTTTAGGGATAATCTGATTGCCTTGAGCATCAAAATCCCCCTCAATCATTGGATATGTAAAGCTTACGTCATTAAATTCTATAAAGTTCATAGTCAGTAAGGATACATTGTTTTTGGAGTCTTGGCAACTTTAATATATATGTTGTATACTCCCGTCTATGGCATTTATTTTGAGTAGAATATTCAATAAATCGGAGAGAGAGAAAAAAAATGATAATTGTGTATTACTCAGGCAGATATCAACATCAATAGATGAATTAAACTTAAAATCTCAAGGAATGAACGAAGATTCTAGGGAACAAAAGGATTTGATTAGCTCGATGGCAGAACAGCTTAAAAAGCTTAGGGGCCTTGATAATATTACAGCTGCCAAGATGGAACAGGATATCCTTGGAAAGATTACAGCAGTAAGCAGTTCCTGTGATACTGTGTTATCCGGTGGAGATAATAAAGAGTTAAAAAAACAACTTTCGGCTTTAATGACGGTGATAAATCAGCGTCAAGCCTTGGAGTAAAAATATTTAGGAATCTCTAAAAATTGCAGTTTTTAGAGATTTCCACTTAATACTTCTAATTTTTTTTGTAAACAATATGGATTAAAGTATTGTTATCAAATAAAATAGAAGGTATGAGGAATAACTTTAAACTTTTATCAGTATTATTTTTCGTTTCTACGAACTTAGCATTTATTTATGCTGCAGATAAGATTCCTGTAGATGACTCATTGGGCGGTGTTAATAGCTGGCAGAATGAGTATACCCTTACAGAAGATATGAAGGGTAAGTACAACGTTGTTGTAAAAGCTACAGATTCTGCAGGTAATGTCACAGAAACGGAAGCCTTTAATATTTTTATTGATTTGGAATCAGATATGCCAAAGGTTGGCGTAACAAATCCAAGTGTTGATCAAATAGTTCAAGGAAATCTCAACATAGTTGGAACTGCAACAGATGACGATGATGTAGAGTCAGTTACTCTGGTATTTGATGGAGATACTGAAAATTCTGTTAAGGCTAATGGCAATCGATTCTGGTCTTATACGCTCAATACTACTGCGTTAACAGAAGGTGTCCATACTATTGAAGTTTATGCGACTGATATAAATGGTCTGGATGGGCACCCGACTATCGTCAAATGGATATTGGATCGTAGGGTTCCTGCTGTCGAAGTGACAAATCACAGTATGGGTGATATCGTACATGGTAAGGTTACTTTGGAAGGAACTGTAACGGATGGTAATGGCATATCTTTCCTTGAATACAGTTTTGACAAAGGTAAAACATATCAACCAGTCAGCATAAAAAAGAATGCGTCTGTTTCTCCATTCAAGATTAGTGTTGATACCCGTAAAATCAACGGAGGAGAGGATGGACCTGTTATTTGTTATTTTAGGGCTACTGATTCGGTAGGTTCCCGTTCTTCATCTGTATTCTTCTTTTATGTAGATAACTCCAATCCTGATGTTCGTGTAATAACTCCAGCATTTGATGAAAGTCGTAACGGAATCTTTACAGTTGCAGGTTATGCGAAAGATGCTGTAGGATTATCAAGTCTTTCATGGAAATTTGCCGGTAAGAGCGGTAATATCGAGCTTATTCCTGGTAGCAATTACTGGGTAGTAGAAATGGATGCCAGAGGTCTAAACGGAAAACAGGTATTTGAGATTACTGCAGTTGATTCTATAGAAAACTCTGTAACCGTAAAGCATCCTATATTTATTGATTCAAATGCAGATCTTCCTGTAACAACCATTACTTATGTTGACCGTAACTTCTTGCGGGGCTATGTAACAGATGATGATGGAGTTTCATCCGTCAGCTACAAGCTGGATAAGGATGAAGAGGTCACTGTTGATGTTCAGGGAGCATTTTGTATTAAGTTTGATAAAGATTTTGAACCTGGAACTCATACTGTAAGTGTAACTGCTTCTGATATATATGGAATCAGAGGTAAGACGGTAAATGCAAATTTCAATGTAGAAAAACCGTTTGTTCCTAAAGTATATGATAATTATCCACCTGAGTTTGGACTCATGGAACCTGAAATTACACGTGCAGGTAAAGATACTTATAAAATCAAAGGTCAGATATCAGATGATGGAGGTCTTGATAATCTGGAATTATTCTATAGTATCGATAATTCATATCAGAATTGGCTTCCTTTTGAATTTGATGCAGCAGGTAATTTTGAACTTACTGTAGACATAGCTGACAAGACAATAACAGCTGATGGAGTTCCTGTTGATTTTGTTCTCCTTACAATCAAAGCAAAAGAAAAAGACACATATGGGGACCAGCTTATCAATGCAAAGACAAAGGAACCTATCTTTGAGCTTTCTGATCCAGAGGATCCTGAAAGTGAACTTGTTCCTGTTCTTGCTGTGATAGAAGGTCAGGCAAGTTATATGTATTGTGCTTTGAGCACTCGCAGTGAGATTCCTTCAATGAGCAGTGTTACTGCAAAACCTCAGAATCAAGCACCGGTGATTACTATTACAAATCCGGAGCCAGGGTTCTGGATTAAGGATAAATTTACTGTAACTGGTAATGTAAGCGATGATAAAGGGCTGTCAAATATCGATTTCGTATATTGTGTAGATGACAAGCTTGAGTCATGGCTTCCTCTTGCTACTGATGCATCAGGCAATTTTAGTATTGATGTAGATGTATCTGATAATTCTATATATCCAGATGGTTATATTCCGTTTACTGTAAAAGCTGTAGAGCATGATATTACCGCATTGCTTTTGGACAGTAAGACAAACAAGCCTTTAATTGATGCTAAGACTAAACAGCCATCATTTACATCTGAAGTAATCAAGGGGCAAGTTACAACATATTGTGCAGCCGTAAATAAGGACAATACAGCACCTTCTGTAAGACGTATTCTTCCTGAACCTGGTAGAGTTGTTAATGGAAAGTTCTTTATCATGTTTGATGTAAGAGACTTTAACAGCATCAAGAAAATAGAATATACAAGTGCTAAGGGTAACAAGGTAGAATTAGATACTCATCTTAGTGAACTTATAAATCCTTATATCTTGATTGGAACAGATAAGTATCCTTTTGATAAGGCAATGCAGTTCAGCTTTACTGATTATAACGATAATGTTGCAACTGTGTCGTCTTGGAACGATATTCTTTATGATGTTCAGAGTGATATTCCTTCTCTTACGTTTAATGTCCCTGAAGATTATCAGATAATAACAACTGACTTTACAGTTTCAGGTGTAGCAACAGATGATGATGGAGATTGTTATATTTACTACAGTATTGATGGTGGTGAATACAAGTTGTATTCAGAAGTACCTTCTTCCAGCTATCGCTTTGATCTCCCATTAACTTTGTTTACTGATAATGAACATACTATATCTGTATATGCTCAAGATATTAATGGGCTTAAAGGACCTGAAGAAACAAGAACTATCCGTGTCTCTCTTGAAGAACCAGTTGGAGAGATGACAGCTCCTGATATTAATATAAGTGTACGTGATGATGTGACGATCAAAGGTGTTGCCTCTGATAAGAATGGTATCAAGCTTGTTCAGATTTCATTAGATAATGGTATTACATATAATAATGCAACAGGAACAACAGCGTGGTCATATACATTTGATTCCAATCTGATTCAAGATGGAACTCATGCTGTATTCATAAAGATATTTGACAACTATGATATAGAGACAATGATCAGTTCTATGGTCACAATCGATAACAATGCTCCTGTACTATCTCTGGATTATCCTATTGATGGTCAGACAGTTACAAGACAGGTAAATATAGTTGGACGTATAACAGATACAATAGGTCTTGCAGAAGCTTATATTACATTCAAGAGTCTTAGTGGACATACTGTACCATCTGATTTTAGTCGTGTTGTGCTTAATCCGGATGATACCATTGTAAGTCGTACATTTGATGTAACAACTCTTGCAGATGGTGACTATAATATAGAGATGGTTGCTATCGACCGAGCTGGTAATGTAGGAAAAATAAGCCGTAACTTTACAATGGAACGAAATGCCATTGTTTCAAAGGTTTCTGTATTGTTCCCTATGCCAAACTCCTTTATTAATCATAAGTTCAACATATATGGAACAGCAATCTATCAGGACGAAAATGTTGCTGCTGTAGAGCTTTATATAGATGGCAAACTTTGTAGTACTGTAGAAAGGACAACTCCAATTGCCGATGGTTTCTACAAGTTGAATGTAGACGGAGATTTGGTTGGTCTTACAGATGGCTTACATTCATTCCGTGTTGTCGAGATAAGCGAAACAGGAAAAACAGTATCCAGTGAAGATATTCCGTTTAATTATGGAACTACAGGTCCATGGGTTACTCTTGATAACTTTATATATGGTGACTTTGCTGTTGACAGACCTTTCTTGAGAGGTCAGGCAGGATATGCTTTATCGGAAGAAGAAAAGCTTGATAAAAAACTTGTTGCAGCCAAGAAAGTAAGCAAAGTTTATGTCAGTCTCGATAATGGTAAGACATTTGTTTTAGCTGGAAGTGGTAGTAGCGGAAAGTTTAAGTACCGAGTTGAAAATCTTGATATTCCAGCAGGGTGTCACTATGTACTTGTAAAAGCAGTAATGGCTGATGGTTCAGAATCCATTACACGTATGCTCTTCCAGGTTGACAGGGAAGCTCCTCAAGTAGAGGTTATAACTCCTGTTGAAGGTGAACATTATAATCAGACTCTATCTTATTCTGGTATAGCCAGTGATAATGTTAATCTTGAAAACATTGAGTTGTTGCTCCGTAAAGGAGATAAGAACAGTTACGCTCTGCCTGGATTTATTCAGGGATTGTATATCGATTCTTCATTCTGGGGTGCATCATTGTATTCTGTAGGTGCAGGTCTTACAGCTTTCGATGGTGCTGTAAAGATCCAAGGTCAGTTTGGTCAGTTTACACGTAGTCAGTGGGAAGCTGTTTCTGTAGTATTTGGACTTCCTGTAAATAGTTTCCGATTTGGAGGAAATATTGTAGGTGGTAAGATTATTGCTCAACTTGCAGATTTACCATTTATGTATTTTTGGGGAAGAGACTTTGAGTGGCTTAGTGCTACTGCTGCCATTGGAGCTAACTTCTCTTACTTTACAGAGACAGGTGCTGGTGGGGGACAGATGCTTAGTGCAATTATTGGACAGGTAGAGTTCCCTAAGATTACGCTTAAGAATAATAAAGCCTTCAAGACATGGGCTGTATATTATGAACCTCAGGTATGGGTAACTCCATCTGATGCAGCTAATGCTGCTAAGGTCGTCTTTACAATGAGTCTGGGTATTAGAACTTCGATATTCTAATAAAGTTTTTTGGACTTAAAGCCTCCGTATGCCGCGGAGGCTTTTTTTATTTATTGATGAACTATGATATTTCCGCAAGACAGCGGATTAAAGGTTTTGATAAAGATTGATTTGACAATATGTATTGCGTAAATAAAAAAGTATGGTAGAATATAAATTGTTAGTGATATAAAAGTTAAGGGCATGTCTATAAATTGCAGTTTTTAGATACTCCATTAATCTTAAAAGTGATTTTTTGTACCAAAGCTTCAATATTTATTGAAAAAAAAGTCTAGGACTTTTTGAAAAAACTCTAAGACTTTTAAAAAAAAGTCTAGGACTTTTGAAAAAAACTCTAAGACTTTTTGAAAAAAGTCTAGGACTTTCCGGAAGGAACTCATGGAAACCTCTAAACATTGCAATTTTTAGAGGTAACTTTGTAAAGGCGAGAACTCTCGTAGCAAAAACATATACTATCAAGGAATGTTATAATTCCCAAATAAATTACAGTAAGACGGATAGAATAAATGTACTTTTTCTGATATTTTAGAGGTAATTTTTTTTGTCTAAAATATCAATATATATAGAACTTATTAATAAAGTGGAGAAAAAATTGAATAAGTTTTTAAAAGTATTTACTGTATTTGTAACATTCTTTGGTATTAGTGTTGTTTTATCCTGTAAAAACCAGATTGGTTTAGGAGACATGGTTGATACAGCTGCTCCTAAGCTGACAATAACAAATCCTGCAGCAGATGAAATGCTATTTAATAAGACTATCAATGTAACAGGAACTTACAGTGATGATGTTGGAGTAAAATCAATTAATGTAGAATTATACAGAGTTGTCAATGATACCGAAAATTATATAAAGACTTATTCAGCTGCTCTGAAATCTGATAATGGTAAAGAGGGAACATGGAGTTGTGTCATAGACTCCAAGTCCGAAAACCTTCTTGACTCTACCTATACTATAAAGGTAAATGCTACTGATGGAACTTTTTCTTCTGCTAAGATTAGTCGTACCCTTGATATAGATAATACACCTCCACTGTTTTTCTTATCAACTCCTAATTCTATTTCGTCAGATTCGCCTGCAAAATTCGGTAGCTCAATAAAGATAGTTGGTGAGGCATCAGATCGTCATAATATTAAAAGCATCAATGTATGTATAAAGGATAAATCTGGTGTTGAAATATTAAATAAAGAATTTACTGAGTTTGACTCCAATAATCCAAACATAACTATTGCGGACTATAAGAGTTCAAATCCAGAATTAAAGCAGAACTATATTGATATATATGGTGAGAATATGTCTGCTGGGCCAAAATCCTGTCAGGTATATATTACAGTTACTGATAAAGCAGGTAATTCTTCTTCACGTGTATATCTCGATGAAAAAATAAGAGAACAGCTACACCAAGTATTGGGAGTAACAACAAAGAACGAGTATACTCTATCCGATATCCGTGATCTTTATAATGGGACTTTTGTTGATTCCAGTACAAAAACTTTTGCTAGTAAGAGAAATGAAATAGTTGCTATCCTGAATGGATCTGAAGGTGTTTCTACTTCAACAGCACCTGTTCATATATCTGTGGATGGAAATGTTAGCCCGACTTACTCCTTTACAAGTAATACCAAGAATAGTTATCCATCACTATATATGGGTGATAGTCTTAAGGTTACTGTCAATATGGGTGCTGATAAAGCTAAGATAAAACCTAATACGCTCGAAGCTTATATTTATCCTGCAGATACAACAATAGATAAGACATCGATTGAACGTCGAAAAATTGCTCGAGAACGCTTTGTTGATGAAAAAGATAACAAACCTGTAAGTGATGAAGAAACCGAAGTCGAAAGTGCAACTTATAGTATATTCCTAGAAGAACAAGATTTTATATATGGGTCTGAAGATAAATTAGGTTCAAAGTTTATCATTGAGATAGAAGGACAAGATGTAAACGGTGTAGACTTATGTAAAGCTTTCGATGACTTCTATGGTTTTACACCTTTGATTAACTGTGAAGCTCCATCAACAAAGATGAGCAATTCAAGTTATCTATCCGATTATTTTGTCGCACCTGAACTGGAAACAATCAATTTTGAACAGCTTAAGAAACTTGCATTTATGGGTACTGATGGTAAATCAGATAATAAGCTCCAGAAATGTGAATGGACTCTTACTCTCATCGGTGGTGTAGAAAAAACACTTACTGGTGATTTAAATATTGATGGTGATTATTCTGACTTCAAGTGGAATACTGGAATTATATTTACAGCTGATGAACTTTCTAAACTTGATCTATCGGAAAAATACTGTACAGCTAAGTTTACAGCGACATTCAGAAACAAGGGATCTCAGAGTTTTACACTCTCTCGTACATTCTATATAGATAATGCAGCTCCAGTTGTTAGGATAACAGCACCTGGAGAGAATAAAGTTGGAATCAACTCCCTTATAGATAAAGAAATATCTGTAAGTGCCTATGCAGAAGATAAATCTGATATAAAAGCTATATATTATAGTGTTGTAAAATCCGGAGAAAAACCAAACTATACAGAGATATTAGCATCTAACTCATTTGATGTAAAAAAAGAATTTGATGACGAAGGTGATTATCAACTCTATGTATATGCAATAGATAAGTGTGGAAATACATCGGTAGCATCAGTAAGAGATTTTACAATAGATAGAAGTGCACCAACTGTTACAGAATCTGCTATTGGATCTATAGAACCTGTATTAGGTGGAGCATTCACATTATCAGGAACTGTTGGAGATACAAATGGCCTGTGTGATAATTTGTCAGATACAGTTTCTGTTACAATAACAGATAGTAGTGACAAAACAGATAGTGGTAAAACTCTTACAGCTGAAATAGTTTCAAAAGATAATAAATCAGGAACATGGACTGTTTTAGTTGATCCATCTCGTATCGGAATCGGAGATGGTAAAAAGAAGATAGTAATTAAGGCTATTGATAAAGTTGGCAAGACAAATTCTATCACAAGAGTTGTAACTATAGATACAATAGCTCCAAGTATAGATGAAGCATCCTTTAATAAGTCATGGATAAATGCAGGGAATAAAATAAATACACTTACTGTTGCTGCCAGTGATGCAGGTTCAGGAGTAAAGCTTGTTGAATATTCTCTTGATAATAAGACATGGGTAAATATGACAAAAGCTGCAGGAAACAAATATTCTGCAGATATTGATTTTAAGGATATATCCTCAAATGTTCAGGGAGAGTTTGAAGTATATGTAAGAGCTTCTGACAATGCTGATAAGTATAGTGCAAATAAAGCTATTACATTCAATATAGATACAATAATTCCTACAACAACACTAGACCCTGTGAGACTGAGTAAATATGATGAAGGTTCTGGAGAAATAGTCAGTGTCAACGTAGAGAAGCTTGACGGCAACACATATTATACAACAAGCGAGACAGCTGTAACATTGAGTGGAACAATAACAGAGTCAAATATACAGACAGTCAAGCTGAATGGTAGTGACATCGTGATAACCGGTGATGCAGAAAAAGGATATTCATGGAGCCATGATGCCAACACTGAAGGCAAGCAGGAATACAGACTTGAAGTAACAGACAAGGCTGGGAACAAATATTCAGAATCTATAACAATAGTAAGAGATACGACAGCTCCTATAGTGACGATAACAGCCCCTGTATCCGGAAGGACAGGTAAGAATTCCCTTACAGAAGCCTCATATACATTCAAGGGGAATGCTAATGATGGGAACGGGACTGGAGTCGTAAAGGTACATTATGCCCTTGTAAAGGATAGCACAGAAGAACCAGCTGATAAGGAGTATGAGAGTGTAACTGCATCAGATGGAGACTGGGCTATATCACAGGATAATATTACAGAAGGCAATTATATCCTTTACATAAAGGCAGAGGACAAAGCTGGTAATATCGGAGCTGTAGCAACAAGAGCCTTCACAGTAGATACCGCTGCACCATCACTTGATCAGATTTCTGTAAACAGTGTGTCTAAGTTTGAAAATGATAGCATCATTTATGTAAAGGATTCTGCAACTATAAGTGGTAAAGCATCTGATACATGGGGACTATCAGAAACAGAATCTGTCAAAATAACTGGAATTGATGCAGCAGTAACTGTAGCTGAAGATGGTAATTGGACTGCAATAATCGATAAATCCAAACTTTCTGAAGGAAAGTCCAAGACAATAACTGTTACAGCAACAGATAAAGCCGGAAAAGAAACATCTGAAAAGCTATATATTTATCTGGATAGTACAGCTCCAAGGATTGCATTTACAAGTCATAAGAACAGA
>JAZLGX010000008.1:0-11894 GCA_045616545.1 Treponema sp.
AGCACAAGAATCCAAGTTTTTTTGACTAAACAAGGTGGTAAAAATGACATTTTTACATCATGACAAAAAGAAGAAGAACAATGTAGAGTTCAGCAGCGCTGATTACTCTGTATTGAATTATGAAGAGCTCTTAAAAGTAAACGGAGCTGGCGGTGGAGGTAGTTCACCTTCTGGACCTTCATCAGCTCCATCTCCTAAACCAAGTTCAAGTAGTTCTCATTCTGGCTCAAGTAGTAGTTCTTCGTCATCATCAAGTAACAGACCATCATCAGGTGGTAAAGGAAGTTCAAGTAGTGGACAGTCAGCACCGTCTGGTGGAAATCTATCCGATAAGGGATATCCAAGTAGTACCGATGGTAATGGTGGTTCAGCAACTTATAAATCAAGTAATAGTAAAATATCTTATGATAAAGGAATTGTACGAGTTGATAATACAGATCCACACACAAATGATATGGCTGTTAATCACCCTTATGAATTAGCAACAGAAATAAAAAACGAGTATTATAAACAATATGGAGAATCATTAGGTATTTCAACAGGTTCTTTAGCAGCAGAAATTAAGGCTCATGCTGATCTATATAATAATGGGTTTGCGACCAATCATACTAATGTTGCTGACTGTGGTGAAAAAGATAAAGAAAGAGGTATATGGAAAATAGCATCTGGACTTGGTTATGGAAAATAAAATGAAAAATAGAAAAAATGTATTAATTATATTATTGATTGCACAGCTAGTGATAATTTTAGTTCTTTCTTCTATATATAGAAAATCTAGATTGATCCCTGAAAATCCAAAGTTGGAATGGATTATTTGTAGAGATTTACGAAAATTAAAACTAACTGAGCAGGATTTACTTTCCGTTAAATCGATAACAATAAATGGAATAGATGGTTCTGCAAGAAAGTTAGATGGAATAGAAAGATTACAAAACCTTGAACACTTTCAACTTTATTCTGGAAAAATTGATTCTATTGAAAGCTTGCGAAATCTGAAAAAACTAAAATATGTTCAGCTAACTAATAATCCCATAAAAGATCTAAGTCCTATAACTGGTAAGGAATTAGCAGAATTATCAATCATCAATATTAAAGATCTTGATTTTTCTCCCCTTCAAAACATGAAGATCTCCAGACAGTTATATATTCGTCAATGCGGATTGAAAGACTTAATGCAGTTAAAAGGTATTACAGCTGAAAAATTTATTCTTTATTACAATGATATTGAATATTTTCCAGAAGATAAACTTGATTGGAAAAATGCAAAGGAAATTAATTTATCCTATAATCCAATAAGTGAATTTGATAAAAGAGATAACTGGGTAAATTACATCTCAGAAGAATAATACCAGAGTTATGCTGCAACATAACTCCGGCGGATATATTGGCATTACACCTAACAACCGTAATATCAGTATACCCATATATTATAAATTAATTTTTACAACCCAATGGAGGAATTATGAAAAAGACATTCTCACTTATATTTCTTAGTTTATTATTACTTGTATCAGCTTATAGCAAACCTATCAATCAGAAAAATGATATGATAGTTTCAGAGAAAGAAAAAGGCAACATAATCTTTACAACCTATACTCATATACAAGAGTTAGATGGATTTGAAGAATCCTACGTTGTTTATAAGACGCCTTCGGAAACAACTAAGATTTTTGATCTAGAGAACTCTACTCCTACAAAAATTTTACAGATTCAAGTTCAAGCTAATTCAAAAACGAAAGAGGAATCTGTGTGGTATAAAATTGAAGTAAACAACCGTACTGGGTGGATAAAAACTGATTATAACCCATATAAAAAAGATAATTGGTCAGTAATAGAAACAATTGAAATTGACGGCCTGAATAAAACAGTCAGAAAGACAAGTGAAGATTGTAAATTACTTACTTGGCATGATAAAGGAGAACTTGTCACACTTTATTCTAAACCGTCAGCAGAATCTGAAGTAATCTTTGCCACTTCAAGAAATGAAGAAACTGTCACAGTTATCGCAATGACTGACGAACCAGAAATATGTAAAGCATATCATGATCGTAAGGAATACTGGGTCAAAGTTAGATTAAATGACACTGAAGGATGGATTTTCGGCACGCAACTAGACACCGGAAGAGGTGGAAAAAAGTACTACGATATTCCAGCTGATTCTATTTCACGGATATTGGAAATAAGTTTGATTTAACACAAACAACCAGGAGTTTATTATATAAATCGTCCACAACTTGTGGACGATTTTGAATTTTCCCTTTTCAACATCTTCGCTTTTGCATATTTTAGTTACAATGTCGCTGGTAATCTTGCTTATCTGATTAAATCGTTTTTATATTTGGCACAAGCCAAATATTTTCTATCTTAAACCGATATTCCTTTCTGCAGCAGCCTTGAGTCCCAAAACTTTTTCATTCATATTGATACACTTAATTGCAGCATTAAACGTTTCGGTTTTTAAAGCTCCAAAAAGACTAAATGCAAAACCTTGTTCAATATGCTCGACATTCTCAAAGTCAAGAGTAACTTCCTTAAAGTTGCAACCTTGTATCAATCCGATTATACGTCGTGCTTGAGATCTTGCAGTCAGTCCGATATCTGTTCGTTCTAACAGGTGAAGATGTATTATCGTTTTATCAAAATCGTAATCCGTCTGATATAATCTGAAGATTTCATCTACAGTTCGCTCTCTTCTAATATTTATGCGGAATTTAACAATAGTACCCTTAATCTTTCTGTGTTCCTCGCTGATTTCCTGAACCTGACCATTGTCTGCAGAAAAAATAATACCATTTGAGCAAATTTTGAATTCATCAGCTATCTGAGATGAAAAAAAGACACCTTGCCCTGCATGATTCATCTCTCTTGCTGTTGTATAGCCCCCAACAGTCAATTGAAAAGCAGCTTCCTTAAGAGATTCAAAGTTTCCATGTTTCTGAATCTTGTCAAAGATTCCGTCTCCAGTATCCTTAAGAAAAAAAGTAATATCACTTCCTGTCAGAATAATTCTGATCCAAGCTTTACGAGAATTGGAGTGATCAATAATGTTGTTCATTAATTCAAGAAAACAGTAATCAACTGCAGCCGATACATTAGGCTTAAGGTCAATAAAATATTTCTTAAAATATTTAACATAGATGCTATCTTCACTAACTTTTTTTCCAGTTTCGCTGATAATCTGGATTGCAAAGCTTTCATCTTTCACTGGTAGTAGAGTATACCCTTTTTTACTTTCCTTTTTTATGTAACAGGAAAGTTCCTTTATATAATTGGAAACCGTTTGCCTTGTAATACTTTTTTCGTCTACGACGTATTGGATAAGATCTTTAGGATGCTCTCTAACTGAGTCAAGTATAAACTCCAAGATTTCATCTTTTTCTTTCTTTGAAAATGACATATTATAAACCTCTAATTAACACTTTACTATAATATATTAACATTTTCAAGTTTTACTATTAACATTTATTGAAACCACTATCTTTCGTCAGAGGAACATAACTATCTACTGATTCGTATTTAGCTCATATAATCTTGGGCAATTGGTACAGGTCCATTCCATCCACACCATATGGTCTTATGACACAGACAGTACTTTTTATCCACAGGACATAGGATTTGCCAGACACCACAGAAGCTTTTGAGGCATATCTCAGTACCTTTTGCCCAATAGCTCAGTACCTTTTTGAGTAAAACACAGAGGCTTTTGTGTATAAGTACTGTTTAAATGTGGATAACTACTGTTCATTCCTAAAATTGCACTGTTTACCTTTATAAAAGTACTGTTTACTTTTATAAAAAATACTGGATACTTTTTAAAAAGAACTGTTTACTTTTTTAAAAATACTGGATACTTTTTTAAAAGAACTGTTTACTTTTTTAAAAACACTGGATACTTTTTTAAAAATACTGGGTACTTTTTTAAAAGAACTGGATACTTTTTCCGATATATAAGGGGGAAAGAGCCAAAAGTTCAGTATGTAACACATAAAAGTACTTGGACAAAAACATAAAACCTAAGGAGTATGACATGAACTACAGAGTAAGAAGAAGAATCAACCCGTTGTCCCCTACCAAAGAGGCTAAATATTATGCCCGTCCGGAATACAACGGAGTTTCAGATATTCGTGATATCATGGACAGGCTTAGTGATGCATCTACTCTGACTCATGCTGATGTCAGAGCAGTAGTCGAAGGTCTGCTCCAGCTTATTCCGGAACAGATGAAACGTGGAGAAGTTGTCAAAGTTGGAGAACTGGGAAACTTCAAGATAGGATTTACTTCCCAAGGAAAGGACAATCCTAATGATATTACTGCAAGAGATATAGAAGAACCTTATATCATCTTTACCCCTAGCAAAGAATTCAAAAAGGCTATCAAGGATGTAGAGATAACAAAGGGAAAGACACCTCCAAAGACATATTACAAGTCAAAGGAAGTCTAGGATTCTGTAAAATAACAAAGGCCCGGAATGATAAATTATTCATCATAAACCGGGCCTTCATTTTTATGGACTTAAAACTATTCTTCTGCTTCTTTGGATTCAGGAAGCTTGAATACACATACTGCTTCTGCCAATATTGCAGAATGTTCTGCGGCAGATGATGATACCTCTTTAAGGATCTTGGAATTGGCATCCAGCTTGGAAACTTGTCTTGTACACCTCTCGATGTCTTCTGTTACGCGGGTACTGCGTTCGTCGATAAGCTGACATACTTCATAAGCACTATAAGTACGCTCTTCGATAGATTCTGCATCACTCTTGACGTTAAGAGTCAGGTCAGTAATGTTACTTAGAGAATTGATGATATCTTTGGCACCATTACCCTGCTGTTCAACAAAGTCCTTAAGCTCACCTACAATACCACTGATATTCTGGATATCATCAATTGTCTTGTCAAATGACTTCTCGATTACCGAAGAAGAACCTGCAATTCCTTCAATCTTCTTCTGGATTTCCTTAAGGCTGGCACTGGAGCTCTTGGCCTGTTTAGTTGTTGTTTCTGCAAGTTTACGGATTTCGTCTGCTACTACGGCAAAACCAAGACCGGATTGACCAGCATGGCTTGCTTCGATGGCAGCATTCATGGCAAGAAGGTTTGTTTGGCTTGCAACACTGGAGATTACTTTATTCATCTCAAGCAATGTACGGCTAGCCTCTTTTACAGTCATGATTTCTTCTGTACTGGCTTTAAGAAGATTCTTGCTATCTGTAGCCGATACTACAAGCCGGTCTGTAAACTCTGCAACCTGCCCGGTACTCTTACCGATAGACAATACATTACGAGCCATTTCTTCAATAGCTGAAGATGATGTAGAAATAAGGCGGCTTTGTTCTCCAATGGAACAACTCAGGTTATCTACATCGCTTACAATCTCTCCAATTGACTGGTTAAGTTGCTCTATGGATTCCCGCTCTTCCGTTACGGCTTCACTCATACTGCCTACGCTAAGGCTTACGTTGGAAGCAGACTCAATAATCTGCTCATTGGATTTAATAATTCCATCAGCTACATCCGAGACAGAATCAGCAGAATGCTTTACTTCCCGTACAAGAGTTGACATACCTTCTGAGAAGTCTGCAAACTCGTGGCTCAAATTGTTTGCCTCGCGGATAAAGTATGGGTAAAAATCACTGGTAAAGTCGCCGAGGGAAAGCTTTTCGCAGGCATTGGACAGATACTTGAATATACCGGCAAGCTTAGATGCAATTACATTATAAAATAAGATGCTAAAAAAGCAAATTATTATAACTGCCAGAAGTAATCTTCTGGAAAGCGTTTTGTTAGCACTTATAAGATCTGAAGACGGACCTTCTGCAACTGCAAAGTACGGTGTACCGTCTACAGGTATGACTCCGTAGTAATTCCTGGTAGTTACTTTGACAGCTTTCTTGCCATTAAAAAAGTCTTTCTTGTTTAATCCAGAGGCTTTAAGAGCCGGAGTCGTATCATAGAAGTTATCCTTCATGATTTTGCCCTTGTCAGGATTTGTTATAAAGACTCCATCAGCATTTACAAGATAGATGTTACCGTTCTTGGAGATGCGGGAAGCAGTAATAATTTCTTCAAGTCCTCCAATAAGAATATCAGCGGCAATAACACCTTTAAGTTTGCCACCAGAAATTACTGCCTTGGACAAAGTAATACAGAGATCTCCTGTCTGAGTATCTATATAGGAGTCACTCATGACTATACTACCGTTAGCACTTACTGCATTCTTGTACCAGTCACGCTGAGACGGAATATATGTGGCATCAGGCTTGTAACCTACTCCAGAAGCAAAGAATCCTCCTTCCTTAGAAGATGCAGCTGTTGCGTAGTAAACATCAAAGCACTCTCCATTAGCTTTAAGCAGGGATTCCATCATAGTCTGGGATAAATCAGCAGAGTTTGTCTCAAGAAGAAGCTTTTCGCCGTCATTTACCGATGCAATTGATTTGGCAAGTTTACCACTTACACTGCGGCTTATACTCTGCAACGTTAAGTCAGTACTATTCTCCAGGTAATTGAGGGTAGACGTATTCAACGAGGTGCTGAACACACCCAGCAAGACTAGAATAACTATCATTATAGGAACAAGTGCAACAATCAAGATAAGCTGAAGCAACGGTATTGTCTTACCACGCTTGAGGATTCGGGAGTACAATTTACTTTTCATTAAAACCTCTGTTACCTAAATATTAATCCAGTTTTTAGAGATATCAAGTTATGCAAAGACTTAGAATCAATAGTATCATAAGCTTTTGTAGTGATGACATCACACTGACTACAACTTCATCCAGCAAAGATAATAATACTTTTGTCATAAATAATTCACTTTTTTATAACTTTTGTATGATTTTTTGGCAAAAACTACTGTAACAAATTGTAAAATTGCACTAAAGTAGTTTCTTATGAAAAACACACTAGTTAAATATACACTGCCATTACTGCTAATTCTTGCAGGATGCAGTCAGCTATCTTCCATCGACCAGCAGTTAATGGAAGCTCAATCAGAGGAAACAGCACGTTCTGTTGCTGTTGTCTATCCTACACCATCAAGAGTTGTCAACAGCAACGATATAGTAGACTTTAACAAATACTATAAACCTGCTTCCTTCAACTATGATATGTTTGATCCAAATGCCAAATACTCATGGCACCGCTTTAAACAGAGCCAGCACTTTTTTGTATTCTGGGAACCACAATTTGGCAGCAACCCAAATTCTGCAAATCTGCCTTATGAAATGAGAGTAGATATTGATGATTTGCTTGCCAAAGCAGAGGAATTCTACGCATTGAACGTTGAAAAACTAAAGATGTGTACTCCAGGATATGGCAGATCAAATCTAGATCGATATAAGCTGCAGATTTATGTAGTTTACCAGACTGAATGGTTGGCAACAGGTTCTGGCTATGACAATGTAATTGGTGCATTATGGGTAAATCCTTCTACATGTAAACCTGTAGGCAAGACAATTGCACACGAAGTAGGACATACATTCCAGTATCAGATATATTGTGACCGCCTGTTAAATGGACAAGCAAATAACTTTACGACAGGATGGAGATATGGACTTGGACCAAACGGAAGTGGTGGTAACGGATTCTGGGAACAGTCAGCACAGTTCCAGGCATATCAGTTATATCCTCAGTTAGCATTTGAACAGAATTACAGACAGTTCACACAAAATGCACACCGTCACTTCAATAACGAAATGATGCGATACCAGAGCTTCTGGTTTATGTATTACTTTACAAACAAGTACGGCATTGAGTCCTTCAGCAGACTATGGAAAGAAAGCTACTTCCCAGAAGATCCACTCGATACATACAACAGAGTCATAAACAATAACAACTGGTCTAAGACATGGGATGACTATTACGAATATGCAAGTCATGCCATCACATATGACTATGGTTATATCAACAATTACTATAATCCTAGATTTTCTACATATAATACTGTGATGTATGGCAACAATGGTAAATACAGACCTGCCTACAGCAATTGTCCTTCTACTTCAGGCTTTAATGTCATCAGATTGAATACACCTCTAAAAGATACAACAGTTTCTGTAAATCTAAATGCTCTACCAGTTGCATCCAGCCTCGACAGAAATGACCCTGGTAATGTCGTAAATGTAGATGGAAAAGTAATCGGTCACAAAACAACATACAATGACAATGTTTATAATGGTACTAAATATACCCAGAGCTATTATAGATATGGATTTGTTGGTGTAAAAAATAACAAAGCTTACTATGGTCCAATGGCACAGGGTTCATCTGGAAAAGCTTCAATGGACATAACACAGGACTTTGATAGCTTCTACCTTGTAGTTGTTGCGACACCTACAATCTATACACACCATTATTGGAATGATACAGAAATCGATGATTTACAGTGGCCTTACGAAGTAAGCTTTGTAAACACTGGGCTACAGGGTAAACCTTGCGATGGAGACATTGCCTTTGGTGTATACTGCAACAAAGATAAACAGGATTATGTATTAGGTTCTTTGGACTTCAACTCAATTGGAGTAATCAAAAAGCTGGCACATAACTTTAATCTCTCGGAAGAAGCAGTCAGGACTTCCATCGTACAGCCTAAATTTGCAAGCAATGTAGGACCTTCAGAAGGACAAATTGTACTGGCTCTTACTGAACAATCAGGCAACATAACATATAATCCAACTGCAACAAGCGGATATTGGTGCGATAGAAATGGAAATGCCAATAGTTGGGGACCAAATAGTATTGTATTCTTTGAGTATGATAAAGCTACATCAAAGTTTACATATGGTCACTTACCTAACTATACAAAGAAGGGAGATACATATATCGTACATCCAACATTTGTATATAGAAAAGACGGTGTAGACTATAAGACCGTTATAAGTTTCTATTACATTTATAACTAAGCATCTTAATGAATAACCATCAGTAGTCCAAGATACTACCGATGGTTATTTTAATTATTATACTTTCCAGTACGCAGTACAGTCGTTTTTACGCTCAAGAAGTTTACGCTCTATAAGCTCACGACGGAGCATTGTAGTATTCATAAAAGTATGATTTTCCAGGATAATCTGGTTGATTTCTTTTTCTTTATATATCCTATCCTTTTCAAATTTTGACGCAAGATACTCTGCAACAACCTGTTTATCTGCTTCTTTTAACGGCCAACTGCAAATCTTTTTCTCGGAATCAAGGAATTTGTCTATAGGTTCCAAAAATACAATTTCCTTGATAATTGATTCATTTCCCCCACTAAGCTTTATTTTATCTCTAAAGCTTTTGTTAAAATGCGGGAATATTTCCTGCTGGATAAAATCAATATCTTTCTCAAAAACCACAGCATCTAGTAACTTTAATTCTTTTGTAGAACACTTGATATTCCTGTCAAAAATAAAGAAAAAAGGATTGTGACCGCTACTCGGTATTGCCAGTAAAGTCCCATCATCCTGATCTATTTTTTGGAATTTGTCATCAGCAAGCTTATTTCTGAACTCAATGAATTCAGCTTGAGTTTTTGTAGTTATACCAATTTCAAAGTCACCATGAGTATGAAAACTGTTACACTCACCCAAAAGAAAATTTATTCCATTGTACTTGAAAGTATTTGCCTGTGCAGTTTCTCCAGTTTGGTCTGTCTCGTCAAAAGTCTTTACGGCAATGTTTTTGCTTTTCAATGAATTAATTGTTTCTGTTAAAATATCCTTTTTTAAAAATATTGTAATAATATAAAGTTCCATAATCCAATTCTATTTGATATACCCGAATATTTCAAGAGAAGTCCTTTGTGCTTTATACATAGCAAAGGGGGAAATTAGATATGTCACATAAGTCGTTAATAATCTTTACAGTGAGTGGAAAAAAAAGAATATTCTAGTAGATTAATTATTTTTACAAACACATATCAATAGACACAAAAAATATTTTTTTTATATACTCAAACTATGAAAAAAACGTTATCCATCCTTATCACCACATTTATTATTTTAACATCAAGTTGTCAAAACATACAGACACCATATAAAATAGAATGTGTTACTTACAACTCAAGACCTATTCTTTCTCATACATTAACAAAAAAATCTCAAATTTATGACTTAGAGACACTTCTATACCTAATAGAAACCAGTTACGCAGGTAAAGACTCTCTTTATGAAAATGGGTTTTCAACCCAAAAAATACTTAAGAAATACAACGAACTTACCCAAAATATCGATAAAACTGATTCTGACACATTTGCTAGTATGGTAAGCCTGATTTTATCTGATTATATAAATGACTACAATTTTGTATTATTATCTAATAGTAATACATACCACCATGGTAAAATAATAAATACCTTCTTTTCCGATTATTATTTTGTAAAACAAAATGATTCTTACTATTGCGTTAATACAAATAAGGAAAACATTGAATTCACAGATAATCCAAAGTTTCTTCTTCATTATCCTGCATATGGGGATAACATCTACAGACTCGTTTTGAAATCAAACGAAAATACATTCACAATAGATCAAAATATATCTTTTAATAGTATTCCTACCAATGTAACCTTCCACAAAAGAGAAAATTCAATTGATTTTTCGCTTTACCCATATACTCAACTTGAGACTGATAAAACTGTTTACATAAAACTTGACAGCTTTGAAGACAGCAAAGAGAATAAAAGATGTATGGATTATTTTCTTGATTCTACTTCTATCTGCCTTGAAAAAGATAATATAATTATAGATTTAAGAAATAACATAGGTGGAAACACAAAGTATTTTAACAAGTTTTTAAGTGATCTCACTCAAAATGAAAACATAAATTGCTTTAATACAACTCAGTATGTTTCGCCAGCAATAATGAAGCAAGTTTCTTTTTATAAAAAAAGGAGAACATACAGCAACACTTTCAGTAAAATTCAGCAACTTTATTCAGAAAACCCAAATAAAAGTTTTTATTACGTAAATAATATTTATACAGAACAAAAGAAAATTTTAGATAAAACCAAAATTTATTTCATCGTTAATTCAAATACATCCTGTGCGGCAGAGTTTGCTATCTTACAAGCATCAAACTTTTTTAATGACCACAATTTCTTTATTATAGGAGATAGTACCTCAGGTTTATATAATTATGGAAACTTTTTTTGTTATAAACTTCCTAATAGCAATATATATGTACAAATTCCATCATTAAAGAGGACGATTAATAATAACTATTGCATAGAACAAGAACATTTGATTCCAGATGTTTACACAGAAGACAAGGATCTAATAAAAACTCTTGACTATCTTTTGGATGATAAAAAAATAATAGAGATGTTACATTCTCACTTTGAACATTTATCATAAAAATGCGATACTAAATCCCCCGATAAAAAATATAAACTCTGACACAATACACGCAAGAAGATTTATCATGTATCAGGGCATCTCTAAAAATGCCTTTTAGAGATGCTGATGAGTTTTATTTGACCTCAATAAAATTAGACCTCATTCAAAATATACCTTATAGTCTTATCTATATCTTCAGAAGTACACCAATAATCTGGGAGGATTCCATAGCATTCCTTTACTGGGTCTATATTAAATATGGTTTCAAAGCTTGGCAGATTCAAACTTATATTAGAGTTTGGTAATTGATAAATCAAGTTATTGCCATAAGATATGCATCCACTTGTATTTTCTCCAATAACCAATGTTGATCCAGAATTTAAGTATCTTGTTAAAAGTATTGAATACTCAGCAGTAGATGCAGTTTGTTTATTGGAGAGAGTGTGAAGTTCTTTCTGTAAATTCAGTAGGCTGCGGTAAAAAGATTTAGTGCGAGTTTCTCGCTTGCAGCTGACAGCTACTGTTTATACTCCGAATATAAAATACACTTGGATTTTTTTCAAGGTACTAAAAAATT
>JAZLGX010000009.1:0-16335 GCA_045616545.1 Treponema sp.
ATTATCCATAGCCATGGCACCAGGTAAACCTTTTGCAATATCAGCGGCATGAGCTGCAATACGGCTTGCAATAATACCTTCCCGCACATCATTCAAATCAGGCAATGCAAGATGCTCTGCAGGAGTTACATAGCATAAAAAACTAGCTCCACTCATAGCAGCCACAGCACCACCGATAGCTCCAGTAATATGATCATAACCAGGTGCAATATCTGTAACAAGAGGCCCCAAAACATAAAATGGAGCTCCATGGCATAAAGTCTTCTGAATCTCCATATTTGCAGCAATCTGGTTAAGTGGCATATGCCCCGGTCCCTCAATCATCACCTGAACATTGTGATTCCAAGCCTTCTTTGTCAGTTCTCCAAGACGAATGAGCTCCTGAACCTGACAATTATCAGTAGCATCCCTAAGACAACCGGGACGGCAGGCATCTCCAAGACTTAAAGTAACATCATATTCTTCACAGATATCAAGGATTTCATCAAAATATTCATAGAAAGGATTTTCATTGCCAGTCATGCTCATCCAGGCAAATATAAGGGAGCCCCCACGGCTTACAATATTCATTGTACGACCATTATCCTTTATTTGTCTGAGAGTTTCACGGGTAATACCACAATGTAACGTCATGAAATCCACTCCGTCCTCAGCATGGAGTCTTACCACATCTATAAAATCTTTTGCAGTAAGAGAAGCCAAATCCCTTTTATAATGTATTACAGCATCATAAACAGGTACAGTTCCAATTACACTAGTACATTCAGAACAAAGCTTCCTTCGGAAAGGCTGAGTATCTCCATGACTGCTCAAATCCATAATGGAATGAGCTCCAAGCTCCACAGCCTTCCTTACCTTATCCATTTCAAGGTCATAATCCTTACAATCTCTTGAAACTCCCAGGTTTACATTAATTTTGGTACTCAAGCTAAAACCAATTCCTTGGGGATCAAGACATTCATGTCTCCTATTATGTGGAATAATCACCGTACCGGCTGCGATCTCCTTCATGAGAGATTCAACATTCATTCCTTCTTTATGAGCTACTTTCTCCATTTCAGAAGTAATAATTCCCTTACGAGCAGCATCCATCTGTGTCGTATATTTTTCATTACTCATACATTTTCCTCTAAATATTCATCTTTGATATTAAAATTGTGCATAAGAGGCCCACTTCCCTGTCCTAAATCAAGACCTGCTTCCAAAGCACCCCTTATGTATTTTCTCCCCCGTTCTATACTCTCAACAAGAGAAAACCCCTTCGCAAGATTACAGGCAATGGCACTCGAAAGTGTACAACCAGTCCCATGAGTATTAGGATTACCAATACGATTTCCCCTAAACCACATAGTTTCACCATCTCTAAAAGCAAGAAAATCATCTGCATTACTTGCACTGTGACCTCCTTTTACAAGGACACTACATCCACATCTTCTAGAAATAATTTTTCCAGCCTCCTCCATACCATTCTTATCAGTGATACATACACCACTTAAAGATTGAGCCTCAGAGATATTTGGTGTAACAAGGGTACACAGAGGGAAAATTTTTTTTGTAAGATTACTGATACATTCATCACTAACAAGCATATGCCCTGTGGAAGAAATCATTACAGGATCACAGACAACATTCGTAAGACGATACTTTCTCAACACTTCTTCTATCGCATTCTGCAAAGAGACGGAACTTACCATGCCAACTTTTACTGCATCAGGAACAATATCACAAACAACAGCCTCAAGTTGTTTTTTCAAAAACTCAGGGGACACATCCATAACCGCAGTTATACCCATAGTATTTTGGGCAGTCAGAGAAGTTATACAGCTTGAGGCATATACGCCATTGCAACATATAGTTTTAATATCAGCCTGGATCCCTGCTCCACCACTGGAATCAGAACCAGCCACAGTGAGTACAGACTTCATGCAATGCACCCGCCATCTCTAAATTCATTACCGGAGTCAACAATTTCCAGAGATTTTTTCTTGAGATTCATACAGGTTTTTCTGATATCATCACTGGCAAATATGGCACTGACTATGGCAACTCCAGCTATCCCAGTACAAGAAAGAACATCCATGTTATCTTCTCGTATTCCTCCAATGGCAACCACAGGAATACTTACGCGGTTACAAATCTCATGCAGAACAGTAACAGAAACATCTGCAGCATCATCCTTTGTTGAAGTAGCAAATACTGCTCCAACCCCAATATAATCAGCTCCATCTTTTTCAGCTCTTTCTGCCTGCTCTACAGTCTGTACACTTAAACCTATAATAGCATCATTTCCAAGAATGCATCTTGCTTTGGAAAGAGGCATATCATTCTGTCCAATATGCACACCATCAGCTTTAAGTTCAAAAGCAGCCTGAACATCATCATTTATCACAAACGGGATACCAGATATCTTACACACCCGCTGAATTTTTTTGGCCTCAGCTACAAAATCTTCATGACATTTATCTTTATCACGATACTGTACAAATGTAACTCCACCTTCAATAGCTTTCATGACATCAGATTCCAGAGTACTGTTTTTTACAAAACGAGAATCAGTTACAGCATAAAGAGTAAGAGATGCAGGATCCAACCGTCTAATTTTATCTGACTTCATACTTGGCTCCACGATCAAGCATAGCACCATTCATATTATATACTGCATCAATGATTCTATTACGATAAGTAGAGTTACCTTCTCCCTCAAGAAGCCTGCTATATGCAATTTCACCTGCAAGTCCCATAGTACATACGGCAGCAGCAGCAGACTCCAACACACTTTCAGGGTTTGCAGTGATAAAAGATGTCATAAGACCACTTAACTGACACCCTGTACCAGTAATATCAGCCATCATTGCCATACCGTTAGTTATTACAAAACACCTGTCACCATCAGTAACAAGATCCGTAGCTCCTGTAACAGCAACAACACAGTTCATACGACGAGCAAAATCTTTTATAAATTCAATAGTACCGTCAAGATTTTCTGAGGTTACTTTGTCAGCAATGTTAGCATCTACACCCTTACTTCCATTCTGTCCAAGAGCCAGAAACTTTATTTCGGAAATATTTCCACGGATGACATCAAACTTGACTTCCTTAATAAGATCCAATGCAGTCTTATTACGTAAGACACTAGCACCGGCCCCTACAGGATCCAGCAAAACCTTGTGTCCAAGCTCATTTGCTTTTTTCCCGGCAGCAAACATAGCAGGAATTGTATTGTGATTAAGAGTACCGATGTTGATATTAAGACCGCCACATATGGAAGTAATATCAGGAGCGTCCTCTATATCATCACTCATTATAGGACTAGCTCCACAAGCAATAATCATATTAGCTACATCGTTTACCGTAACGTAATTAGTAATATTGTGGATTAGTGGGCTTACTTTTCTTACATTGTCTGAAAAACTGCAAAACATTTTTTATCCTCGCCAAAGCAAGGTAATGCAGCATTATACAAATCGCAGACGTCAGTTATACAACATCATGAAGTTTTTTAATAAAGCATTTCCCTACGTTGGCATTATCCAAATCAGGTTATGGGTCTAGGCGACAACGCCTACTCTCAGCCAGTTGATTTACCAGCTCCCCTAGTTATATGCCTTACAATACCCTTTTTACAGACTAAGGTCAACAGAACTCAGAAAATATTTAAAAATTATTCATCAGGCAGTTGACATTTTTCCATGTAACTGATATATTCTAAACATCAACAAAACGGTGGCATAGTCCAGCAGGTAGAACAACGGACTCATATTCCGTATGTCATAGGTTCGAATCCTATTGCCACTATCTTGTTAAAGCAGATAAGTTTTTACTTATCTGCTTTTTTTTATTTCAAGCAATTAGCTAGATATTATTTAGCTTCCATATGCACTGCAACGTAATCATTATCAATATGATACTCAAATACACTTGCAAAACACATCACAGATAAGCCCACTAGTATAAAAGACATACTTCTTCATATCATACCCTAAAAAGATTTTTTTTACCCGTTACTTGATTCTGTCAATACCACATCAACATCAAGTAACAAACTCTTGATTACATCATAGTTCGAGTTGTTGCAAAAAAAAGCAGGCTAGTAAGGAAATACAACTTCTTTACTAGCCTGCTTCATTATCCTGCTAAAATACTATTTAAATAGCAGAGGAATTAAATGCTTAAAGCCTCTGTACCATACAGGAAAGTCATGGGTACCACCAGCATATACTTCACTGCTAAAATTTTCCACTCTATCCCATTTATCCATAGCCGTGCTATAGTCACTAAAACCTTTCCATACAAGATCATCTTTATCACCACAAATCATGTACAGGTGATGAATCTTAAGTCCGTCAAAATCAGTTTTCTGATCAACTCCATTCATATATGGAGTAGAATCAACAAAAGTAGCGGCAGAAAAAGCTCCAAAGTAACTGAACATATCAAGACATTCGCCGATACCAATATTGAAAGTCTGACCACCACCCAGACTAAGTCCTGCCATTGCGCGGCCATCACGGTCAGTTCTTACATTATAATTTGACTCAATATATGGAATCAAATCATTTCTAAGTTCACCACCAAAAACACCATAACCGACAAAGTCATCACCTCTTCCAGTCTTCCATGAAGAGTTAGCTACACCGGTAGGAACAACAAGAATAAACTTCTCTACCTCTCCGCTAGCCATACCTCTATCCATGTACCCCTTAATCTTACCGCCTGTACCTTCGTCAGTAAGTCCCCATGTATCCCAGTTCTGTCCAAATCCATGCATCAGTACAACAACAGGATACTTTGTATTCTTGTCAGAAGCATCATATCCTGCAGGAAGATAAACCCATGCAGGCTTGTCATAACTTATATGCTTACCATCAGAAAGTGCAGAATAATCCTGTGTCGGATATTCAATTTTTACAACAGTACCTCGGTCTGAATCTTTAAGACCATCATCTGTCTTTTTATCTTCTGGAGCACCAGCTTTTCTATTGAACTGAACTTTCTTTATAGTAACATTCAGCCTGTCACTTTCGTCGTTGCCAGTATTATAAGCATTGAATTTAAGCGCAAAAGCAAGAATATCATCACTATCACAACTATCAACATATTTATTGACCCATTCATCAGTAATCTTTATATTCTTGGTGATAGTACCTCTGGTACTACTTTCAAGACCAAAATACTCTACATCCTCAAATCCACTCCAGAATCCTGTAGCCTCCGGTGTATAAAGCCTGAAGCCAAAACTTGGACTTGCAGCTCCTTTTCTCCAATTACCTTCTACTGCACTGCATTCAACTTCAATATCAACAGATTCGTAGTTAGAAATATTAATTACTGACTTATCACCATTAATGTAGAATACAACACCACGTCCAGAACCTACAGCATCTGTCTGATAAGATACAGATCCATCGCTGTTGAATACAATATCAGAGGCCTAGCTTCCGTCAAAAACCATATCACTGCTGAATTCAACAATCTTCGAACTACCACTAAACGCATAGTCATCCTTTTCCTGAGTAAATGTACAACCAGACATCACCATACTCAGCATCATAGCAGACATCGCTGTAACACAGCTACCTGCAATCAAATTACACTTTTTCATAATTTCTCCCAAGATGTAGAATTATTAAGATAATTTAATTGTAGTACTGCCCTGCAAATAAAGTTTACTAAATGTTGCTAAGAATATTTTAATAGTTGTTAATTTTTATCTTGAAGGCATCTTACGACCACAACATGGACAATATCTGTACATCTTGAACAACGGATCACCAGGATTTGTTTCCAAACATACATGTTCCCCTCCTCGGTCAAAAGGGTCAGCCGTAGGTTCAGACGCAAATTCTGCCGCAGAGCCTGTTTCATACAAATCCTTATCGCCCATAGGCTCAATCGATTTTACCTGCTCCATGAATCCCGACGAGATGATACCTGTTGGAACTGCAACAAAGCCAATACCTAAAATAGCAATAAAAGCGCCTATTATCTTACCAAGGACAGTCACAGGATATATATCCCCATAACCAACAGTGGTAAATGTAGCCACAGCCCACCAGAATCCTGAAAAAGCATTATCAAACACATCTGGCTGAACTTTATTTTCTACATTGTACATTAGAATGGAAGAAACCATCATCAATATAAAGACAATAAAAATTGACGACAACAGTTCCGAAGATTTGGACTTTATAACACCCATGATATTTTCAAAAGCAAAAATATATCTGTTAATCTTAAGAATCCTGAAAAGTCGCATAAGGCGTAAAGCCCTGAGCACCCGAAGATCAAGATTGACAAAAAACGGAAGATACCATGGTAGAATTGCAACAAGATCAATCAATGCCATAAAGCTGAAAACATATTTTACTCTAGCCACAGTACTGTTCAGCTCAGGATATATCTCTGGAGCCGTATAAATACGAAGAAGATACTCTATAGTAAAGATAATGACAGACACCGTCTCAAAATATTTCAGGAAAACTCTAAAAGAATCAGGAAGATTAAGAGTCTCTATATACACCGAACTAATGTTCAAACAGATCAGTGTGATGATGAACAAATCAAACAATCTGCTACCAGTGTCACCTATCTTACCTTTTTCTATGATTTCGTGCAGACGTTTTCTAGCCTTATGCATTCTATCCCTATCCATGAATCCCAGTGTCCCCATATAAAGAATCTACAAAGCATGCAAACCTATATTCTTGCATACTTTATGGAGTCTCTAAAAATTGCGATTTTTTAGAGATACTCCCTATTATATGGTAACACGCTTTTTCCCATTTTCCTGTTTGGCATAGCAATTAGAGTCCCCCTTTGGGGATAGAAAGGAAGCATATAAAATTTTTGCCTATGAAAAATTTTGATTTACCTAGGCAAAAATTTTATTTTTCATAGGCAATTTTTTTATTTTTCATAGGCAAATCTACAGACTTTTTATGTCATGTTACAAAGCTAGACGATACCTTAAGTTACAACCAGAATTCATAAGACTCTACTAGACAGTACCTACTTGACAGTAGCAAAGATGTAATCTGACAGTACCAAACGTACCTTTTGACAGTGTCATACCCCTGTATATGACAGTATCAAAAGGATAGCTTGATACTGTCAAACGGGTACTTTGAATAGGTCAAGTTGATACCGAAGAAATTATTTATCCAGCTTGGAAAGGAGCTTGAGTCCTACTTTATAGTTATCTCCAGCCCCCATAGTAACAAACACATAACCTTTCTTACCAACGGCTTTCTGACAGAGATATTCATACCCTTTGTCTGCTGCCTGGTCAAAATCTCCACAATATACAACATCACCGTGATATCGAGCTGTATGTTCTGCAAGGATTTCTCCAGTTACAGTGGCAGCACTGGCATTTTCCCTGGCAGAACCAAAGATTCTGTTTATTATTACTTTGTCGGCATCACCAAAGCTTTGTGCAAATTCTTCAAGCAGAGCCTGAGTTCTTGTATATGTGTGGCTCATGAAGTCCACAATAAGTGTATATTCCCGGTAAAATTCCCTGTAACCTTCCAGTGTTGTCTTCACAGCAGTAGGATGATGACCATAGTCATCGATAAATATTACTTCCTGCCCACAAGGTGTTGACCTACGGCCTACAATCTCACTTCGTCTCTTGCCTCCCGTAAAATCCATGAGTCCAGCCTTGATCCTGTCAGAGATACT
Source organism: Treponema sp. (assembly GCA_045616545.1). Taxonomy (GTDB): domain Bacteria; phylum Spirochaetota; class Spirochaetia; order Treponematales; family Treponemataceae; genus Treponema_D. Next base: position 7,684 of record JAZLGX010000009.1, read on the forward strand.
TTCAACCTTGAGGCCTTCTTCCCTGCACAAGAGAACTGTAAGAGCTATGGCTGCCGCACTATTCCTTACATTGTGTACGCCCGGAACACATATTGCACACTCTCCAAGTCTGTCCACAGTAAAATACTGTCTGCCGTTTTCTACCCTACCTATAGTAAGATGGTAATCTCCCGTGGCTTTTTCGCCATAAGGTACGAGATTTATATCACTGCGTCTGTCTTTGGCAATAAGTGCTGTCTCCACAGCTCCCTTATCATCTGCACAGTAAATAAGGTCTCCATTTGTCGGAAGAAGACATATGTAATCAACAAAAGCATTACGTATGTCTTCATATGTAGGATAATAATCCTGATGGTCGCTTTCCACAGATGTAAGTATTATCTTCTTTGGAACAAAATGCATAAAATTACGACGGTACTCGCAGGTTTCTGCCACAAAATATTTTGTCCCGTCAACAGCACTTGATGCACTGGTCATCGTACATGTATCACCAAAGCTTTTTATGATACTTCCTGCAAGAACCTGCGAAGGTAAATCTACAGCTTTAAGGAGAGTCCCCGTAAGTCCCGTAGTAGTTGTTTTTCCATGTACACCACAAATTCCTGCACTATAGCTTAATGCGCTTACAGCTCCCAAAGCTTCGGAATACAGCATGCATGGGATGCCAAGTTCAAAAGCCTTCTTAAGTTCTTCTGATGTTTCTGGATTATAGGCTGATGAATAGATTACATAGTCTATATCACTTGTGATGTTATCACTGCTAAAAGGAAGTGAAGACAGTCCTAACTTTTCGATTATTGCATCTGTATAGAATCGCTCTGTTGTATCACTGCCTGTAATTACGGCTCCCTGGTGATGAAGGATTTCTACAAGGGCTGCCATTCCAGTTCCCTTGATCCCTACAAAATGTATATGTACACCTTTGATATTCTCTGGTAATTTTACGCTACTCATAATGGGTATATTCTACTCTAATCTGTACATTTGTACAATAAAAAAGCCGGTCCCTGGCTTTTTGTCCAGTTAAACCGGCTGAATTTCTGCTTTCAGGAAGATTATCTTTGTCCTGACAATTCCAGATATATCTGGTCTGCAAGACCAAAATTAGCTTTCTTGGTCAATTCCTCTGCATAATTATCGTATAGCATATCCTCATATGTCTTCATGGCATAGTCATCCTTACTGCCAAACAAAGATGATTTTGTTACCGTATTACGCATACTCTGCAACATTGACTTTACAAGGTAGTTTTCCAATTCCATAGCCTGCTCATAAAGAGCTGATGTCTTGTCTATTGTAGGAGTTTCTCCATTTTTCCCTTTGAAATTAGCCGCAACCCCCTGAGGGAGGGCTTTTTTATCAGCTTCAGAAGTAAATGTATTATGAAAACCTTTAGTATAATCTCCGTTGATACGACCTGTCTGAGCAACTTGACTTGATGATACACCGGATACTGAAGTATCCTTTTTGGAATTAAGAGACTGAAGCAGAGAACGGAATTTATTCTCATCACTCTGCATTTGAGTTGCATTTACATTGGCTGAACCAGGCGTTACACTGGCACTGACATTCAAACCTGTTACTGTTCCGATTTCCATAATATACCTCTAACTCTTTATCGGTCCCTATTTTAATCTACATTAGAAGAAAGAAAAAAGCCTGCACAAAACATGCAGGCCCAAAAAGTTTCTTTTGCTTTATCCGAAATCCTAATTTATCTATCTAAGACTTTATCTTTTGATTTGCACTGCTGTACTCAGCATACTGTCAGTTGTCTGAATTGCCTTGGAATTGAACTCATAAGCTCTCTGAGCTACAATCATACTTACCATCTCATTTACTACAGACACATTGCTCATCTCAAGGAATTTATGTTTTACGATTCCCATATTCTCTTCTCCAGGGCGCCCTGCAATAGGAGAACCAGAGGCATTTGTTACCTTATAAAGATTATCCCCCTCATTCTTAAGACCAACCTGATTAGGGAATCTGTAAAGCTCCATCTGCCCGATTACTGTAGGTACCGAATCATCTCCAATACGCACTGTCACTTCACCATTATCTGCAATAGCAAGGGTTTCGATTCTGCTGTTCTCAGGAAGGAATATTTCTGGAACTACTCTAAGACCATTGGCATTTACCAGCTGTCCATTACTGTCAACCTTAAAGCTTCCATCTCTTGTATATGCCCAACTTCCGTCAAACTGCTGAACTCTAAAGAAACCTTCCCCGACGATAGCCACATCTGTATCAACTCCTGTAGCCTGAAGACTACCTTGAGTCATTATACGCTGTGTAGCAGCGACCTTTACACCACTACCAACCTGCTGCCCAACAGGAGTTACTGTATCTTCTGTTGCAGGTGTTCCAGCACGTTTTACATTCATATACATAAGGTCTTCAAACTCGGCACGATGCTGCTTAAATCCAGTTGTATTAACATTGGAAAGGTTGTTCGATATTGTATCTATATTTGTCTGCTGACCGTTCATTCCGGTAGCGCTTATCCATAAACTTCTTACCATTTATTTATCCTCATAAAATTAAGCCTTGAATGTAGCAACTTTAGACCACAAAGTTTCCATCATACCATCTTCTGTCTGAATAGACTTCTGATTTGCTTCGTAAGCTCTGTTCACTTCAATCATCTGAACCATCTCATTAACAATATTTACATTGCTGGTTTCTACATACCCTTGCATTACACGAGGTCTTTCTTCCCCTTCCGCAATATGGGCTACACCTGCAATATCATTAGTATTCCATAAGGATGACCCTTGCTTTGCAAGATAACGCTCGTTATCAAAGCGGACAATCTTAAGACGATCAATTACAGTATTATCATCCTGGTTAAGGATAAAACCATCTTCGTTAACATAGAACTTTGTTTCAGCTACATTAATCAGACCGTTTTCACCCATGACAGGATATCCTTCCTTAGTCTCAAGGATTCCTTCCTTGCCTACATAGAAGTTTCCATTACGAGTATATCGTTCACCATTAGGGGTTGAAACACTGAAAAAGCCTTCCCCACTCAGTGCAAAATCTGTATCTGTATCAGTTGATTTAAAGGATCCCTGCTCAAAATCAGTATACAACTCATTTGTCTCTACACCTAAACCAATCTTACCTACGATAGGCTTAGTATCTGCAGAACCAAAAGGCGTCTCATACACACCATCGGCTCCAGTACGACGGATAAGCAACTCACTGAAACTCTTGCTGACTGCTATATCTTTTTTGTAACCGGTAGTATCTACGTTGGCAAGATTATTTGAGATTGCATCCAGCCTATTCTGCTGGGCATTCATTCCACTTGCACCTATATACCATCCTCTAATCATCTATACACCTCGTATTTCTAGTATCGGCAATGGTTCTAGGGGGTTTAGATATTCTTTGCACAAATTTTACACAGAAAGGTCAGACAAACCAGATTTACAAAACTATAATAATAGTAACTTGTTTCTGAATAAAATATAATTTGAGTATTTTATTTTAACCATACAATGCCGATAATTTTGTTGCGGATTAAAAAAAACAAGTTTATAATTTATTAAGCGCATTACGGAGGGCTTAAAAAAAAATGGAAAATCAAAATGAACCACGTGTATTATCAATCATTTTAGGTGGTGGTAAAGGAACAAGACTTTACCCTCTCACAAAAGACAGATCAAAACCTGCCGTTCCTTTCGGCGGAAAATACAGAATCGTAGATATACCTATCTCTAACTGTATCAATTCCGGATATCGTAAGATTTACCTTCTTACGCAGTTCAACTCTGCATCCCTGCATCTTCATATCATCAACAGTTACAATTTTGACCGTTTCAGTCGCGGTTTCGTTGAGATTCTTGCTGCAGAACAGACTTTGGAACATTCAGGTTGGTATGAAGGAACAGCTGATGCTGTACGTAAGAACCTAGCTCATTTCAGAGCTCAGAAGCCTACACATTACATTATTCTTTCTGGTGACCAGCTCTATCGCATGGATCTCAAGCAGTTTATGGATCAGCACATCGCTTCCGGAGCTGACATTACTATTGCAGCCAAGGCTGTAAACCGCCACGATGCAACAGGTTTTGGCATCATGCAGGTTGACGCAGAAGATTCCATCAAGGCTTTCCTTGAGAAGCCTGCTGCTGACCTTAACATTGATGAATGGAAGATTCCTGAGGAACGTCGTGGAGATCTCCCTGCAGATCTCGAATACCTTGCTTCTATGGGTATCTATATCTTCAATGCAGACACTATGGAAGAGCTGCTTAACAACGATAAGACAGATTTCGGTAAGGAAATCATTCCTGAATCAATCAAGACAAAGAAAGTAAAGAGCTATATCTTCAATGGATACTGGGAAGACATCGGAACCATCAAGAGTTTCTATGACGCTACTCTTGACCTTACAAGTACTGTTCCACAGTTTAACTTCTATGATGAAGAGAAGCCTATCTATACACATATGCGTAACTTACCTCCAAGTAAGATCAACAACGCAGACCTTAAAGAAACTCTTGCCAGCGAAGGTTGTGTAATTACAAGTAGCCGGCTCAAGAAGTCTGTTATCGGTGTACGTTCTATTATCAATGAAGACTGCGACCTTAATGGTGTAATCATGATGGGTAGTGACTACTACGAAAGTGAATCCCAGAAAAAGGATAACGCAAAGAACAAGCAGCCTAACATGGGTATCGGAAAAGGCTGTAAAATCAACAAAGCTATTATCGACAAGAATGCCCGCATCGGAAATAACTGTATCATCAATGTCAATGGTAAGAAATACCCAGACGGAGACCACGGATTATTCTACAGCGCTGATGGAATCATTGTAATTCCTAAGTTTGCTGTTATTCCAGATGGAACAATCATCTGATAAATTTTCATAAGGAAAGCCCCTTGCGAAAAATGTGTTTTCCAAGGGGCTTTTTTTATGAACCAGAAACTTACATTAAAATCTGTTTATTCTGACTTCTTATACATCGTAAAAAGGTGCTTTTCACCAGGTTTTATGACTTCACAGGGACGAACAAAAAGAGTATCATTTTCACAGTAATAGTCATACTCCCTGGCAAAATCACTTTCATTATCTTTAACAATAAGCTTATTGTTTTGGGCTATATACACTGCGCTAAGAGTCTCGTTCTCTTCATTGCCATTATAATAATTTACAAGAACTGACAGCGTAAGCTCATTATTTTCCATAAATTCCATAGTTGTCTCTACATAATCATAATGTCCCATGGAACCCAATCCTGTTGCAGCTTTCTTTTCAATAGTTACCCATGCACCTATCAAAGCGCTATCCATAAACATCTCCCTTAAGCCTCCCCCTAAAAAAGAAGAAGCTTAATACTATCCATTTTCAGACTGTAAACAAATCTATCCTATTGCCAATGGTATCAATGGAATCCTTTACTCTATCTGACATCTGAGAAAGAGATGATCCCGTATTGATTGCCCTTTCAGAAGCAATTTCCATCTCGTCCATACTTCCCTCCATCTCATTAGTGATATTCTGGAGCCTATGCATTTCATCCTGAATGAGATGATTTTTCTGGGACATATTCTTACTGGCTTTATTTACTTCTCCTGTACTTTCGCTCATAGATTTAAGAGATTCATTTATCTGACGAGAACCAGCTGTCTGTTCCTCAAGGGCAGACTTGATAAGTATAACAAGCTGATCTGTCTCTGCTATCTTTGCCGATACTGAACTGAAACTGTCTCTTGAAGCTACGGATGCACTTACAACTTCTGATATCGAATCCTTGATATTATTCAGCTGTTCACCAATAGTCTTAGACTGCTGACTTGAAGTTTCACTGAGTTTACGGATTTCATCAGCTACTACACTGAATCCTTTACCTGCTTCTCCTGCGTGGGCTGCCTCAATTGCTGCATTCATGGCAAGGAGATTTGTCTGCTCCGCAATGCTTGAAATTGCAAGGTTTGCTTCCAAAAGCATATCAGACTGAGTTTCAATTTGATGGATTTTGTCATTTACATCTTGTTGAAGTGCAAATCCAGTGTTGGCATCTTTAGACAGAAGAGAAAAACTTTCTGCCATTTTTTCTACAGATACGTTTATGGATGTAATATTTCCAACCATTTGCTCTATGGCTGTAGCCGCACCGGAAACTTCCCTTGTCTGTGCATCAATCATGTTGTCAAGATTGACTATTGTACCAGAAATTTCTTCTACGGCAGAGGCTGTCTGAGTTACACTTCCTGCAGAGTTCTTTATCTGTTTATGTACACTCTGTATATTTGAGCTGATTTCTTCTATACATGTACTTGTATCCATAATGGATGATGTAAGACTCTTACCTGTATCAGCCAAATCAGACTTACTTACCTTTATTGAACCGACTATTTCCTGTAACTTATCACAGAATGCATTGAACTGTATAACAAGCATGCCAATTTCATCCCTATACAGAAGCTTAACTCTCTTTGTAAGGTCTGCCTCTCCTGTAGCCATCTCTGCAAGTGACTTTGTTACGTTATTGATACGCCACATAAGCCAACTGACAAATAGTCCTACAAGAACAAGAAGTACAATAATTAGGCCTATAAAAACGGGGATAACAGCTGTTATTGTCGCATTCTTTGCTTTTTCCAGAGAAACAAGACCTTTGGCAACAAAAAGCATACCTGTAATCGAGCCGTCCTCACACACAAGTGGTGTATATCGAGCCAAATACTTGAGTCCATTTATAGATACTTCTCCGGAATAATTCTTACCTTGTTTTAGAACAGCATTTTCAACCTCACTGTTGCCAATTTTCTGTCCTACCATACTTTTTCCATCATTAGCCTTTAACGTAGTACTTACCTGTACATCTTTACTGAATATAGTACAATCAACGTCATAGCCTTTTTCCGCCTCAATACAAAGTAGTCCGTTGGATAGAGAGTAACCCAAAACAACTACACCAACCTGTTTTCCTTCAATTATCACGGGATTAGCGGAAACTATGGCATAAGGATCATCAGCAAATGGCTCATAGGCCCACATAGACTTTCCCTTCAATGCCGAAGCTAATGCCTTACTAGACGAGAAATCTCCCGAAGTATTCTTTGAAAAAAGAGCTTTACCGGTATTATCTGTTACAACACAGAAATCCAAATCCATTTCTTTACAGATGTCATCACAAATTTTCGTGATACTACCATCCCCACTAGCAATGGATTTCCCAATATCAGGATTAATCGACCACAAATATGAATAATACTTGAGCTGAAGCTGCCAATCATCAACAATCCGAGAAAATCCATCTGCATTTGTTTCAATCAAATTAAATTCACGCTCAAGCTGCTTATCCCCAAAGACAGTAAGTACAACAATAAATGTTATTCCACATGATAAGAATATTGTCCCTGCAAGCATGAGAAGAAGCTTAGTCCTGACTTTCAGACTCTTTTTTCCTGCCATAAAACCCTCTTTATAAGATTCAGATTATCTATGCCTTTAAATTATAGTACATTATCATTTTTTTTAAACTGTAGTATTATTTTTTTGTTATAGTAATTTTACCTGTAAGACTATCAAGCCTCAAATCTCCAGGTTTAGCACTTCCTGACTTTACACGACAACCATAACGTGATATGTCATACTGAACATAATCAGAATCAACAGTGTAATCACTAGCCCTAATATCTGCATCAAAACCGAGGTCTGCATCCAGATAAACTGTTATGTTACCTGATGTAGAAGAAACTTTTGCAACACCAACTTTATCTGCCAATATTGTAATACCAGAGCTCACTGTAGACGTATTTATTGAATCAAGATTTTTTGCACTGTAAACAACAAATCCAGAAGTAGATCGGATTGTAGCCTTGTATGTCCTTCCAGTAGAGATTTCTGTACTACCACTAATATTTTCAGAATACAAAACTTTTACCTTATCTCTCGAAGTCACATGAATATTTCCTGATGTAGTAGTAAATCGTGAAGTTTTAAGTCCTTCTGATACTAATGTAATTTCACCGCTGATCGATTCTATATTTACACTGGAAGGTATATTGCTAAATTTTACATTGGTATTTCCGGTTGTGCTATATGAAATGAACTTGTTACATTTGATTTCTTCTATGTCAAGGTCTGCACTTATTGAATTAATATCCAAGACTTTAAGTTTTCTACCTGCTGGTATCTTTACAACAAGGTCTTTTTCTAATCGCGTACCGTGATAGGTAAAACCTGATTCAAAGTACTGTATATAAAGCTTATGCCCTCTAATACGATAACGCACCTGTATTTTATCATATAAAGAAACATTTCCCTTTTCTTGAACAATCACATTCTTTCCATCATAGTATTCAACCTTTACGGAACCACATATCCAGTTTATATAAACTGTATTTATTCTTGATTTAATCTCCCCACCGCCTGTAATATACCGGCCTACATCTCTATATTTAGGGCAAGTTACTGTATAATCTCCTGCACAAACACCATCCAGAATCAAAAAAAACATTAATAATGCTGTCATAAGTAATTTTTTTAAATCAGGTCTTTTCATATGTTCTCCCATAAAAAACTCCGTTTACCTATAAAATCGGAGGGTTTCATGATACATATCAGTAATTTATATAATCTGTTTGTATTTTTTTGCGAATATTATTGAATTCTATAGTAAATTAATT
>JAZLGX010000010.1:0-94270 GCA_045616545.1 Treponema sp.
ATCATTTCTCACTGGGTGTAGTTTTATAAATATAGAAGATACTTCTGATTGTTCTATTCTTTTCGAAAAACTTAAAATTATATAGATACAATGTAATGTTCTTTGAACGTCTTTTCAATTTTGATACTGGCTTTGAATCTAAATATAACTTTGCCCCAATAAGATGAATATGTGACTTTCTATTCTTGATGTTATTATTTTATGACTCTTCTAACTCATGTGTGCGATGCTTCAAATATAGTAATCATAAAAAAAGGACGACTTAATAATAATGATATGTGTCCAGTTTTTGGGGTACATATCATTATTAAGTCGTCCGTTTTTTCATTAAAAGTCTAACTATTAGTTAGCTCCAGCTCCAGGAATCTTTTTCCCTTCGAACTCTGGGTTACCATGGTGGTATGTTGGAAGAACTTTTGGAGAAACTACATCGCTTGTAATTCCAGCTGCAGCTCTTTCTGCTTCAAAGTCCTTAACGTGCTTAAGGTTCATCTTGTCTGTATCTGACAATGTGATGTTCTTGAACATCTTGCCTGCTTCGATACCAGCTTCGCGACCAAATACAACTACGTCCAAGAGGGAGTTACCCATAAGACGGTTAGTACCGTGTACACCACCAGAAGCTTCACCCGCAACGAGGAGGTTTGCTACTCCTGAGTGACAAGTTGCATCGATATCTACACCACCGTTCTGGTAGTGGAGTGTAGGGTAAACAAGAATTGGTTCCTTACGGATATCGATTCCGTACTTGATGAACATGTTGTACATAGCAGGGATTGACTTAAGGATTGTTCCTTCTCCGTGGATCATTTCGATCATTGGAGTATCAAGCCATACTGCGTCCTGTACTGGGTTTTCTACACCACGTCCTTCCTTTACTTCACGGATGATACCTGATGCATTTACATCACGTGTTTCGAGAGGGTGAATATATACTTCTCCATCCTTGTTGATGAGCTTAGCTCCGAGAGAACGTACTTTCTCTGTTACGAGCTTTCCAAGGATCTGACTTGGGTAAGCAGCACCTGTTGGATGATACTGTAAGCTGTCCTGATACAAGAGCTTAGCTCCTGCACGGTATGCAAGCACGAGACCGTCTGCTGTTGCACCATAATGGTTAGATGTAGGGAATCCCTGGTAGTGCATACGTCCTGCTCCACCAGTAGCGATGATTACAACCTTAGCTTTTGCAATGCGGAGCTCTCCTGTTTCTACGTTCATGAGAACTGCACCACAAGCTTCACCCTTTTCGTTCTTGATGATTTCAACTGCAGCTGTAAAGTCTACAACTGTAATCTGATCTGGGCGGTTAAGAACTTCATCACGGAGTGTACGCATGATTTCAGCACCAGAATAGTCTTTACAAGCATGCATTCTTTTGCGGCTTGTTCCACCACCGTGTGTTGTAACCATTGTACCATCTTCTTCTTTGTCGAATTCAACACCGAGGTCGTTGAGCCATTTGATTACGCTTGGAGCCTTGTTTACGAGAGTGTAAACAAGTTCTGGTTTTCCATCAAAATGACCACCACCATAACAGTCAAGGTAATGCTGTGCAGGAGAGTCATTAGGCTTATCTGCAGCCTGAATTCCACCTTCTGCCATCATTGTGTTTGCATCACCTGGGCGGAGCTTTGTAGCAATAAGAACTTTTGCTCCAGCCTCTGATGCCATGATTGCAGCTGAACAACCAGCTCCACCGGCACCAATCACAAGAACATCTGTTTCATAGTCAACGTGACTTAAGTTGATATCTTCTGGTTCGTAGCGAGGCTTTGCCTGAAGCATTTCAACCAATTCGATTGGAGCCTTTTCACCTTTGTTAGGACCAATCTTGAGTTCTGCAAACTGTTCCTTGATTCTATCTGGATGATACTTGAGTAAGAGTGAATCTTTTTCATCTGCTGTAAGACGTACATGTTCAAACTTGAGGTTTTCTTCACGCTTAGCAGCAACAATTTTTGCTTTTTCGTCTAATTCGTTACCGTACATGTTGGTCTCCTTTTATTTTTCGATATCACGGTTGTTGTAAAGGTTCTTGATCTGCTCTTTGTCACCTGTAGACATAGCGATGAACTCTTTAATAGCTGCTTCACAGTTTCCTGCATCGATTTCTGCAACACGGTCGAGAAGATGCTGGCTCTGTGGCTGGAGATACTTACCGTTGATACGACGAGCAAGTTCTGCTACCTGTGGATGGCTGATACCAGCTGGACAACGGCTTGAACAACAACCACACATGATACAGTCAAATGATGTGTCAGCACATGCCTTGAAGTCGCCACGCTGTGCGTATGCGATATACTGCATTGTCTTGAGACTCTGTGGACATGCACGTGTACAAGCATTACATCCTACGCAAGAGTAAATCTCAGGGTAAAGCTGCATCATGATCTGCTGCTCTGGCTTTACTGTATTGATATCGTAAACCTGTTTAACAAGTGGGAAGAATGGGAGAGTTGCGATATACATATCGTTTTCAACTTTCTTTGAACATGCAAGACATGTCTGGAGCTGATTCTGTCCCTTGATACGATAAATTGTAGCACAAGCTCCACAGAATCCGTTTCTACATCCACAACCACGCTTGAGCTGGTATCCAGCATATTCCATGGCGTTCATAACTGTAAGTTCTGCTGGTACTTCGTATTTCTTACCAAACAGATATATTGTAGCCATTTCTTTATCTGCCATAGTATTCTCCTATGAAATTATCAGTTTATTGTGGCAGAAACAGTTTTTTGCAACAGCCGATACTGTTTCTGCACTTGGTAATTAGTATTCTGGTGTAAGTTTACCCAGCTGGTCAAAGCTGAAGACAGGTCCATCTTTACAAACGAATTTGTCGCCGATGTTACATCTTCCACATTTACCGATACCACATTTCATCCTCATTTCCATTGTGGTAAATACCTGTTCGTCTTTGAATCCAAGCTTCTTGAGCGCGTCCAAAGACAAGTGAATGAGAATTGGTGGTCCACACATGATAACTGTCATGGATGGATCTGGATTACACTCTGTTACATATGGTGGAACAAATCCAACGTGTCCGTCCCAACCTTCTTCTGCACGGTCAATTGTAAGGTTGATAGAACAGTTAGGCTGTTTCATCCATACATTCTGCATTTCTTCAAGACGTACAAGATCTGCCTTGGATCTTCCACCATAGATTACCTGAATTCTTCCATAGTCTTCACGGTGATCCATCATATAGTTAACAACTGAGTGTACTGGAGCAATTCCAATACCTCCGGCAATTACGAGAACGTCTTTACCTTTAAGTTTTGTATCAACAGGGAACCCGTTTCCAACAGGTCCTCTTAAACAGATTTCCTGACCAACTTCTGCATTGTGAAGCCATTCTGTAACACAGCCACATCTCTTGATAGAGAATTCCATATGTGTTTCGAGAGTAGGAGAAGAAGTGATAGAAATCATTGATTCTCCAACACCTGGTACGATGAGCATTGCACACTGACCTGGAATATGGTTGAAGAGTTTCTTTCCATCGAGTCCAACTACACTGAAAGTCTTAACATCAGGAGTTTCCTGCTTGATGTCAATAATCTTTCCTACATAAGGAATAAATGATTCATAGCTTTCCATTATATTACTCCTTATCCTTACTGAATGCTGTCATCGCTGTTGATAGCATTGATTACCTTTACTACGTTCATGTTGATAGGACAACTTTCAAGACAGCGTCCACATCCTACACACTGGAACTTGTCTTCGTGTGCCATTGGATAGTAAACAAGCTTATGCATAAAGCGCTGACGGCTTCTTTCTTTCTGTGTGTGACGTGGGTTTTCTGCAGCCATCTGAGTAAAGTCATTGAACATACAAGAATCCCAACAGCGTACCTGTTTGATTCCGTCTCCAGTATCAAAGTCACGTACGTCAAAACACATACATGTTGGACAAACAAATGTACATGTTCCACAACCAAGACATGTTTCAGATATGCCTTCCCAAGCTTTGGAATTGAATATCTTCATCATGTTTTCTCCCCTGAACTTGGAGAGGTCAAGGTGAGCAAATGGAAGAGCTTCAGCTTTAGCTGTTATTTCAGCTTTGCAAGTTTCTACAGCTTTGTCATCTTCTTCTGCAAGGACTGACTTTACTGCATCAATGAGAGCGGTACCTTTGTCTGTGTTTGCCTTGAAGTAGTACTTACCATCTTTAAGCCATGCACTTACATCTCCAGCTGGATTAGCTGGATTAATGCCATAAGTTGTACAGAAACAAGTCTTAACAGGCTCATTACATGCTAAAGTTACGATAGTACCATGGTCTCTACGATTCTTGTAGTAAGAATCAACAGGATCCATATTCAGATATACTGCATCTACTACATCTACTGCAACAGCATCACAAGCACGTACACCAAATACGACAAAGTCTTCTACTTCTTTGCGTGGATCATCTACTGTGATAGATTTGCCACATCTCTTGTAGTTGACAAGGTTTTCAGCCTTTGGAAGGAAGAAGTCTTTTACAGAGCGTACAGTCTTAAGAGCTGAACTGAGTGTCACTCCTTCTTCGTACTTTGTAAAGTCAGCAGCATTGTTTCCATTGTCTGCAGGAATATATAAGTTCTTATTTGAAGCGATAGCCTTAAATAATGTGTCGATTTTATCAGCTGATATAGAAAGCATTACTTGTTACCTCCGTTATCAGATTTATCACGCGCGTATACGATGCTTGGTTCTGCATCTTTTACTGCATCAAAGCGGAGCATAGGTGGCTTTGTTTCCATGTCGCTACCAGCCTGATAATCACCGTAAATCTCATTGATATCCTTGATGAATTTGCGGTTGAGGAGGTGCAAAGGAATGCCCTGAGGACATACTCTTGAACATTCTCCACAGTCTGTACAACGACCAGCTACGTGCCATGCACGAATTATATGGAACAAGTTTTCCTCAAAGCTTGTCTGAGCAACTTTCTGTGAAGTATAGAGTGCATTATTGTCAAATACACACTTTTCACATGTACAAGCAGGACAAACATTACGACATGCATTACATCTGATACAGCGACTTAATTCACCTCTCCAGAATGCATAGCGGTCAGCTTCGTTCATAGCCTCAAGTTTAGCTACCTGTTCAAACCGCTCTGTATTAGGTGTTTCTGCAATCTTTGCCTGAGCTTCTTCATCTACACCGATAAGTTCATCGTATGTAACATGTTTTTTGCCCACGCAGTTAGCACATACATGACTAGGATCTGAAACTGAATCCTGACATGGTACACCAATTACATATACGTCATCTTTGGTAATACGGTTTTCCTTTAAGAGCTGAGTAAAGGAATATGTATCATTTGGCTTGAGGAATACCAAAACAGTTGCCTGTGGAATTGGTGCCTCTGCAGCATTTGGATCACGCTGCTTAGCCATTGTGTTATTCATACGAGTAGTGCTCTTAGCTACTTCAATGTTTCTTGTAATTTTTACAAGGTACTTAGAGAGGTTAGCTGTACACTTCTCATTGAATACAAAGTTCTTTTCAAGATCTTCTGCTGTTGTAAAGGTACTTGGTGTAATATCATCCTCAAAGAGACCTTTTCTCCAGCCTACAACGCTCTGTACTGTACCATCAGCAAGTAAAGCCTTAGCGCGTTCGATTAACTGTGTGCTTAGTTCTTGCATCTCAAGTCCTCCAAGCGCTTGTTTTCACCAAGTTCTGTAATTTTGCCTACAAAATCATTCATTATAGAAGCAAAGCGTACACCTTCAGCTGCAGAACACCATTCTACACGAGTTCTTTCCTTTTCAATACCAAGATAATTGAGCATAGAGAATAAAAGTGTCATACGACGACGTGCAAAGTAGTTTCCTGTAGAGTAGTGACAGTCTCCTGGATGACATCCACAAAGGATTACACCATCTGCTCCACGCTGGAATGCGCGAAGAATGAACAATGCATTCAAGCGGCATGAACATGGAATACGAATGATCTTCACGTTAGCAGGATATTCAAGACGGTTATTACCAGCCAAGTCTGCACCTGCATAAGAACACCAGTTACAGCAGAAAGCTACAATTTTTGGTGTCCAAGTTTTGTTTTCGTTTACAGATTCTGACATACTGCGTCAACCTCCGCCAAGATTTGTTTGTTGCTGAATCCATTAAGATCCATAGCACCACTAGGACATGCAACAGTACATGCACCACAACCGTGACACATAGCTGTATTAACCTGTGATACGTGACGTGTGATTGTTGTTCTGTTTGGACCACGGAAATCCTTATCAACATAAGAGATTGCTCCGTAAGGACAAACATTGATACACTGACCACAACCATTACACATATTTTCATTAGGATGAGCTGTACAAGGATCTGTCTTGAGCTTGTCTTTAACAAGAAGACAAATAGCCTTAGCTGCAGCACCCGATGACTGTGCAACTGTTTCAGGAATATCTTTTGGACCCTGACAACAACCTGCAAGGAAGATACCTGCTGTTGGGCTTTCAACTGGACGAAGTTTAGCATGAGCTTCAAGGAAGAAGTCATTGTTGTCCATAGAAGTTGTAAGCATTGTTGCAAGAGGACGAGCAGACTTGTCAGCTTCAATAGAAGCTGCAAGAACTACCATGTCAGCTTTGATATGAACTTGTTTACCAAGAATCAAGTCAGATCCTTGAACATCAAGTTTACCATCAGATTGAGGAGTAACTTTTCCTACCTGACCTTTAATGTAGTGAACTCCATACTCTTCTACAGCACGGCGATAGAACTCATCAAAGTTCTTTCCTGGAGTACGTACATCAATGTAGAATACAGTGATGTGTGTATCAGGATAATGGTCACGAGTAAGAATAGCATGCTTTGCTGTATACATACAGCATACCTTAGAGCAGTATTCATGTCCCTTTGTGCTGTCTGCTGAACAACGGCTTCCTACACACTGAATAAATACAATCTCCTTTGGCTCTGTACCATCAGATGGACGGAGTAGGTGACCGTTAGTAGGACCTGAAGCATTGCAAAGACGTTCAAACTCAAGAGAAGATATAACATCTGGACTCTGAGAATATGCGTATTCATCAAACTTCTTGAGGTCAATAGGATTGTAACCGGTTGCTACGATGATAGCACCATATTTTTCTGTTAAGATTTCTTCCTTCTGCTGGAAGTTGATAGCTCCAACACCACAAGCTTTCTCACAGAAACCACAAACATTATCCTTTCCGTTTTCAAGTCCCTTCATGTGGAGACAATACTTAGCATCAATAGCTGCAACCTTAGGAACAGCCTGAGCAAATGGAATATTGATAGCTTTTCTGTTGTTAAGATTGAGGTTAAATTCATCAGGAACTTTCTTGTTAGGACACTTTTCGATACAAGCTCCACAACCTGTACACTTTGTTTCGTCTACATAGCGAGGATGCCTTTTAATGTCGATAGTAAAGTTTCCAATATATCCTGATACACCTACAACTTCAGAATAAGAGAGAATGCGAATATTAGGATTCTGACTAACTTCAGTCATCTTTGGTGTAACAATACAAGAAGCACAGTCCAATGTAGGGAATGTCTTATCAAGCATTGCCATCTTACCACCAACTGTAGTTTTCTTTTCAACAATGTCTACTGGGAATCCTGCGTCAGCAATATCCAAAGCTGCTGTAATACCGGCGATACCGCCACCGATAACGAGTGCTCTCTTAACTACAGGAGATTCTCCCTCTTTGAGAGGTGTATTAAGGATAGTCTTTGCAATTGCAGCCTTACCAAGAGCAATAGCTTTTTCAGTGGCTTCTTCCTTATCCTTAAGTACCCATGAACACTGTTCACGTACGTTAGCGATTTCTACTTTGTATGGGTTAAGACCTGCACGTTCTGCACATGCACGGAATGTCTTTTCGTGCATACGTGGAGAACAAGAACAAAGTACAACACCTGTAAGCTTGTCTTCTTTGATGCGGTCTTCGATTAATTTCTGTCCAGCAGATGAACACATATAAGTGTAGTGTGTAGAATAAACTACATTGTCTACCTTTCCGAGTTCTTCTGCGACTTTGGCTACGTCAACTGTTCCGGCAATGTTAGTACCACAGTGACATACGAAAACACCAATTCTTTCCATCTGGAACTCCAATTATTTACGGTATTTTCTGAATGCGCTGACAAGAGCCTGCTGAGGCATATCGTCATCAAGCATTGCAGGAATCTGTTCAGGTTCAAGATGCTGACCACCTCTCTGGCGTTCAACAACAAGGCGTACTGCTTCGATTAACTTAGCAGGTTCTACCTGGCGAGGACAGCGTTCAAGACATGCAAAACATGACATACATGTATACAAAGCCTTAGACTTGAGCAATGGCTCAATATCGCCGTTTTCTACCATCTGAACAAACTGATGTGGGTGATATTCCATAGCATCATAATTTGGACATGAGCCTGAGCATTTACCGCAAATCATGCATTTCTTTGGGTTAACACCACTTGTTTCAAGAATTTCTTTCTTGATAGCTTCAATTTCGCTGTTAAGCATTTGCAGCCTCCTTAACACCGAGAGCCTCTGCCAGAAGTTCAGTAAAATAGATTACATCGAGCTTAGAGTCTTTCTTATTCTTGATAAGGTTGTAGCGACAAAGAGGACAACTTGTTACCAAGAAATCAGCTCCCTGTTCTTCTGCATTAGCAAGAATAGCTTCTGTTCTCTTTGCAGGGATAGAAGCATCTTCCAAAGCTGTATATGCACCACAGCACTCATTTCGCTGTGCATAAATAACTGGAGTAGCTCCAATAGCCTTGATAAAGTCTTCGATAATCTGAGGGTTCTCAGGATCATCAAACTGAAGAACTTTCCCAGGACGAAGGAGAAGACAACCGTAGTAAGCACCGATTTTCTTTCCTTTGAGAGGATTTTTAACAGCCTTCTTTACGTTGTCCCATCCAATTTCATCACGAAGAATTTCAAGGAAATGAACAACTTTTGTTTCTCCGTGATACTCAATACCATCCTGCTTAAGGTAGTTATTAGCCTTGAGAATGATATTTTCGTCTGTCTGCATATCGTTGTTAACCTGTTTGATAACATTGTAACATGCAGAACAAAGTGTCACTAAATCTTGACCAGCATCTCTGGCATCAGCAAGTGCTCTTACAGAAGAAAGCTTTGTAGCTATTTCATTTTTTGCTAGTGGATATTCACCACCGCAGCACTGCCAGTCAGTTATTTCCTGGAGAGTAAATCCTAGTGCTTCTGCAGATGCACGTGCGTAAGCATCAAGGTCCTTAGCCTTGTTTTTGAGAGTGCATCCAGGAAAGTATGAGTAAGTCTTGTGCGTTTTGTTTTCACTCATTATTTTACACCTGCCATCTCTTCTGGGTGGAATACTTCATCAAATTTCTCTGCTGTAAGGAACCCGAGTTGAACACAAGCGTCCTTGAGAGAAATGTTCTTTTCATATGCCAAATGAGAAGTTTTTGCAGCATTTTCATATCCAATATATGGATTGAGAGCTGTAACAAGCATGAGAGAATTATAAAGATTGTCATGCATCTTCTCTTTGTTAGCTGTAATACCTACAGCACAGTTGTTGTTGAAGCTAACGATAACTTCTGCCAAAAGGCGTACAGACTGTAAGAAGTTGTAAGCAATAACAGGCATAAATACGTTAAGTTCAAAGTTACCCTGGCTGGCTGCCATAGCAACTGCTGTATCATTACCAATGACCTGTACAGCAACCATGGTCATAGCTTCACACTGAGTAGGATTTACCTTACCAGGCATGATTGATGAACCAGGCTCATTTTCAGGAATATGTATTTCTCCAAGACCATCGCGAGGACCAGAAGCAAGCCAACGTACATCGTTTGCAATTTTCATAAGATCTGCAGCGAGTGCCTTGAGTGCGCCGTGGGCAAATACTATTTCATCTTTGCTTGTAAGGGCATGGAATTTATTTGGAGCTGTAACAAAGTCTTTTCCGGTAAGTTCAGATACTTTTTGTGCTACTTTTACATCAAAACCATCAGGAGCATTAAGTCCTGTACCAACAGCAGTACCACCGAGGGCAAGCTGCTTAAGATAAGGAAGAGAACTAATAAGCATTTCCTTATCACGTTCAAGGCTAGTTCTCCAACCGGAAATCTCCTGAGAGAACTGAATAGGTACAGCATCCTGAAGATGTGTTCTTCCTGATTTTACGATACCTTCGTTATCCTTTTCAAGCTTTTTGAATGTATCAACAAGAAGGTCGATAGCAGGAAAGAGCTTGTCTTCAAGCTCTACAACAGCTGCAATATGCATAGCTGTAGGGAATGTGTCATTGCTAGACTGACTCATATTAATGTCATCATTAGGATGACAAAGTTTTTTGCCAGCGATTTCGTTTGCACGGTTAGCAATAACTTCATTAGTATTCATGTTACTTTGAGTGCCACTACCTGTCTGCCATACAACAAGCGGGAAGTGGTCGTTAAGAGTACCACTGATAACTTCATCACAAGCTTTTGCAATGCAGTCTACCTTTTCAGTAGTCATCTTAGCAGGCTTTAGCTCGTTGTTTGCAAGAGCAGCTGCCTTCTTTAAGTAACCGAATGCTTTTGTAATTTCACGAGGCATTGTTTCAATACCTACACCGATAAGAAAATTCTCATGGCTGCGTTCTGTTTGAGCTCCCCAGTATTTATCTGCAGGAACCTTAACTTCACCCATGGAATCATGTTCGATACGGTAGTTATCCATATAAATTACTCCAGTATTAGGGTTTGATAAGATTTACAGTAGCTATCTGGTTATATATTTCAAATAGCCACCGCTAGTTTTATTAATTAAAATCAAGCTGATTAATAACGTCTTTGAGACAGTCTGCGCTATGTCTGAGAGCTGCAAGTTCAGCATCTGTAAGAGGTGTAACAAGACGACCTGTAAGACCATTTCTTCCTACAACAGAAAGTACACTCATACATACATCAGAAATACCATATTCTCCAGTAAGCATAGAAGATACTGTAAGAGTTGTATCTGTAGCGTTTTCGATACAGTCACAAAGGTGAGCTGTTGTAACACCGATAGCATAGTTTGTACATCTCTTAGCTTCAATAATGATTCCACCAGATTTACGAACGTAGTTTTCTACATCAGCATGATCAATAGGTGGGAAGTTCTTTCCTTCAAATGCTGTATGGTACTGATCAACAGGAATTGTTGCAACATTTGCCAAAGACCAAGGCACAAATGAAGAATCACCGTGTTCACCAAATACGTAAGCGTGAACATTCTGCTGTGCAAGAGCATAGTTCTCTGCGATACGGGCTCTAAGACGAGCTGTATCAAGCATAGTACCTGATCCAATGATATGGTTAGCAGGAATACCAGAAGTCTTATAGAACTGATATGTAAGGATGTCTACAGGGTTTGCAACAATGATGTAGATAGCGTTAGGAGCTGCCTTTGTAATCTGTGGAATAATGCTCTTTGTGATGTTAACGTTAGCCTGAGCCAAGTCTAGACGAGTCTGTCCTGGCTTACGAGCCAAACCAGATGTAAGGATTACGATATCTGAATCTTTAGCATCTTCATAAGATCCGTCATGTACATTTACTGGATCAAGGAATGGTGTACCCTGGCGGATATCCATAGCTTCTCCCATTGCTCTTTTTGTATCGATATCAATCAATACGATTTCTGAAGCAATGCCTTTTACTGTAAGTGCAAAAGCTATAGTTGAACCTACTTGACCTGCTCCAATAATTGTGATTTTGTTTGCCATATAAAGTCTCCTGTATATATAAAAGAAACAGCCACATAATATAATAAGATAAAGAAAAGGATTATTCTTTATATATGAATGCCGACGGCATTCTGTACTATTATAGTTGAAAAAATAATTAATGAAAAGGTAAGTGTCAATAAAAAACTTTATTTATAGTATTATTAGACTTGACTAACTTGTTCTTATCTTAATTAATAATAATTATGGATGTTAAAATCAGGTTTACACAGGCTGTGATCTCTTTAATGCAGAAAGATATTTCTGAGGCTGATGGCAATGAGGTCTTTTGGGCGGGAACAATAAATGCTGAAGGCAAGGTGATTTCTGTAAAAGTTGGTTCAAGAGGAAATTCGGATTCTGTTGTTATTAATCGGGATATAGCAAAAGAGGGACATGTTCTGATTCATAATCATCCGTCTGGTTTTTTGGAACCAAGTGAAGCGGATCAGAGAGTTGCTATGAGTGTCACTGATTGTTCTGTAGGTTTCTATATAGTAAATAACGATGTAAGTGATGTATATGTAGTTGTTGAACCTGTAAAACCAAAGTCTATTCATAAAGTTGATGAAGAAAAAGCTGCGTATTACCTGTCAAATAATGGTCCTCTTGCTCAAAAATCTTCGGATTATGAGGAACGTCCGTGTCAAATAGAACTTGTAAAAAGTGTAGCTCGAACTTTTAATGAAAATAAAATCGGAGTTTTTGAAGCTGGAACTGGAGTTGGAAAAAGCTATGCATATCTTATA
Source organism: Treponema sp. (assembly GCA_045616545.1). Lineage (GTDB taxonomy): Bacteria > Spirochaetota > Spirochaetia > Treponematales > Treponemataceae > Treponema_D. The sequence goes on from JAZLGX010000010.1 coordinate 12,483, forward strand.
CCGTCAATGTTGTGGGCTGTTCAGAATAAAGAAAGGGTTGTTATTTCGACTGGGACTATTAATCTGCAGCAGCAACTTGTTGAGAAAGATATTCCCGCAGCCCAAAAAATATTGGGCATAAACCTTAAGTCTATTCTCCTTAAGGGACGTCAAAATTATCTTTGTCTACGACGACTTGCAGAAACTGGGAATGAGAGGGATTTGTTTTCAGACGAAGAAGATTCTTTTGATAAGATAGCTGAATGGGCCAAGGTGTCTGAATCAGGAAGTAAGAGTGACTTATCCTTTGTTCCTCCTGAAAGTTTATGGGTAAAGATTAATAGTGAAAGTGATGCATGTATGGGGATGCGGTGTCCTTATAGAGAAAGCTGCTTTGTTATGCGGCTTAGAAAGGAAGCTTCAGATGCCAATATTATAGTTGTTAATCATCATTTATTATTTGCAGATATAGAGAGTCGTGTTAATGGATCTGGGTATGATGATACGGCTGTTCTTCCACCTTATAGAAGAATTGTCTTTGATGAAGCTCATGGTATCGAGGATAGTGCAACAAGCTTTTTTAGTGAAACTTTGACTCGGTTTAAGCTTATGAAGCAAATAAATCTCTTATATAGGACGTGGAAAGGTAGTTTTGGAGGTTTTTTGGTTCAGGTATCTGCAGTTGTGAAAAGTGAAGATTTTCTGCAGAAAGTGAGTGCTTCTGTTGACGCAATTAAAGCTTCTGTTGTGGCCTTAGATGTAGTAGCTCAGGAAGAAATAGGTAATGAGTATTCTTGTCGAATAAGGGAGGAAAATGCGGGGACATTTTCTCAGGTTTTTACAAGAATGCTGCAGCTTCGAAAAGATTTAGGTGCTTTTACAAGTCTAGTTAGAGGTTGTATTGAAGAACTTGATGAAGATGATAAGGAGCTAGCTTCTGTCTGGGAAACAAAAACTGTTTTGCGCAGGTTGGAACAGTATGTTAATTATTGCAAAAGTTTTTGCGAATGGAATGAACATGATGATCTTGTTTTTTGGATGCAAAAATTAAGGATGCCTGCAAAAAGAGCTGGTGAAGAATCTTTAGAATATGTGCAGTTTGTCCAAACTCCTTTGGATGTTGCCCCACTTATGAATATGGGGGTGTTTGAGCCTATGAGTTCGGTCGTTTGTACGAGTGCTACATTGAGAACGGGTGCGGATTTTAGGTACTGGATGAGACGTACTGGAATTTCTTTTGTTGAACAAGAGAGGGTTTTGCAGCAAGTCTTTGAATCTCCGTTTCCATATAAGAAAAATGTAATTTTTGGGGTACCTAGTGACGCTTGTTATCCTGACAGTGAATACTATCAAGGTTATATAGAAGAAACGATTCCAAATCTGATCCTTGCATCAAAAGGTAGGACTCTTGTTCTTTTTACGTCTTATGACAGCTTAAAACATGCATATAATTCTACAAAAATTACTCTGTTGAATGCAGGTATAAATATTTTAAAACAGGGTGATGATGATAGATTCAGACTTTTGGAACAGTTTAGAAACGATAATAGTAGTGTTTTATATGCAACTGATAGTTTTTGGGAGGGAGTTGATGTTCCTGGGCAAAGTTTAAGTCAGGTTATTATCGTTAAGTTACCTTTTGCGGTTCCTAATGATCCTGTATTTGCCGCGAGAAGTGAAGCTGTTGAAAAACGTGGTGGATCAGCGTTTATGGAATTGAGCGTTCCTCAAGCTGTAATAAAGTTTAGACAAGGATTCGGTAGGCTCGTGAGACGTGGTGATGATAGAGGAGTTATAATTGTTCTTGATAGAAGAATAGTAGAAAAACGTTATGGAAAACAATTTACTACGAGTGTCCCTATGTCTCGAAGAATGTATAATCCTTTACAATTCATTCTGACTGAGATGGAAAAGTTCTTTTTGGTAGAGTAGTCTATGTATTGACATAAAGATATTAAATTTTGTATATTCTAGAAATATCGATATTTAAGTTACGTATGGCGTAACGTATGGAGGAAAGTCATGGCTGGAGCCAGTAAAAACTCTCGTACTACTGTTGCAACACAGAAGTTCATGTGCCCTGATTGTGGTGGCGAAATTGTTATGAAAACCTTGTTTGAGAATGGTAAGCTTAAGAACTTGGCTGAATGCTCAAAGTGTAAGCGCGTTGAACGCAGACCTAAGGATTTCAAATAATTAAAACTTATAGATAGTAAGTACAATAGCTATTGAATAGAAAAGGCTTCCAGAAGCGCGAGCGGGAAGCCTTTTTTATTGAAATACAAGTATTTATATACTTGACTAAAAAACATGTATTGAGTAGAATACATCACAGTTTTTGTTTGGGGGTATTCCTTTGGCAGTAAAACATTCTTCTGCAGAAAAAAAGCATGCACAGAGCGAAGTTCGTCGTCTGCGCAATAAAGCAGTAAAATCTGAGTGCCGCACAAGTGCTAAAAAGTTTGTAGCAGCTGTTCAGAAAAAAGATCAGAAGCTTGCAGCTGATTTGCTCAAGGCTCTGTATTCAGAGTTTGACAATGCGAAGCGCAAGGGTGTTATGAAGCAGAATGCTGTAGCTCGCAAAAAGAGTCGTATGGCTAAGCTTTATAATGCAACATTTGCTTCTGAAGCAAAATAAGACAGAGTGGATGTTGCCATAATAAGGTGGCATCCAATCTGTCCTTGCGGTTTACTTTTTTCGTTTTGTTGAGGTGTATGATGTCTGCTAAAAAAATTACAAAATACGATTTAGTTGAAGCTGTGTACCAGAATACAAAATGCGAAAAGCGTGTCGTTCAGGACGTAGTAGAGAGCTTGCTCATACAGTTAAAGGAGTCACTAAAAGAGGGTGACACTATTGAGTTACGTGGCTTTGGTACATTTGAACCGCGCCTTCGTAAAGGTAGAGCAAAAGCTCGAAATCCTAAGACAGGAGAGCAGCTTTCGGTTGCACCTCATTATGTGGCAGCTTTCAGATCCGGTCAGGAATTGAAAAAAGCCCTTTGGGATTTACCTGTTAATTCAGAAAAGGATTAAATCTATTAATTTTTTTATCATATTAATGCCTGCTGACTGATGCAGGCATTTTTATTTCTATAAAAAAGGAGTACAATATACACATGGCAATAGAAAATGGTAATGTAACAGTATTTGGTAAAGAAACAGATTTTGATGGAATATTGGAGTTTACTGATAACCTCATTATAACAGGAAAGTTTAAAGGGGAAATCAAAGCTACAGGTGCTCTTGAAGTTGAAAAAACTGCAGATTGTGATGTTAGTAAGATATCAGCGCAGTCAATCGTTGTGTATGGAAGATTGAAAGGGGATTTGGAGGGCGTTGAAAGAGTTGAACTTTGTAATGGTAGCTCAGTAAAGGGGAATATTAAGACTTCTAGGATTCGTATTGCAGATAATGTTGAGTTTGATGGTGAAATCTCGATGCTTGAAGACTTTCCTGAAGAGGATTTATTTGCAGTTGCATCAAAAGAGTTTAAGGATTCGTTGATTTTAAAGATAAGTGAAGCTAGATGATATTGACAACTAGTATATATTGATTATAATTAAAGTAGCTCACGAAAGAATTTTTTATTTTTTTTGTAATTTTCCAATAACAGTTTAATGCTTTTTAATATACTAATCTTTTTAATTACTATGGTAGTGATTACTCAATGGAGAAAATCTAATGGCATTTGATCAAAGCCAAGATTCGCAACCTGCAGAGAAAGTGCAGGGCGAAGTTGTTGAATCCTCTGTATCTTCAGTGGAGACTAAGTCTAATGGGGAACTCTTTACTCAGAGTGAAACCTTATCCCGAAACAATTGTGAAGTGGCTACAGAGGCTGCAGTAGAAGAGGTTCCTAAGCCTAGACGAAAGAGGGTTGTTAGAACTAAGACTGCAGTAGAAAGTAAAGGTAGTACAGAATCTAGAACGGACTCCGCCGAAGTTGCTTCGGTTGAGAACGATTTGTCTGTAGAAGTAAAATCAGAAACAACTGGTGGTGCAAGTACTCCTGTAACAACAGAAACAACAGGAGTAGCTTCTTCTGGTACAGAATCAGTCTCTAATCAAAATACAAGAACATACAATAATAACAGAAAATGGACTAATAATAACAGTAGATACGGCAACAATCGGCGTAGTTATAATAATCGTGGTAATTACAATAATAATTATGAGAGAAGCGCACAGGCTCGTCTTGAAGCTGTAGAAGCTGCGCAGAGGATTGAAAATCCAGAAGAATATGAGTCTAAACCACGTCTTGTCATTAATGAACTTACAAAGATGAGTATGCCGGAATTGCGTACTCTTGCAACGCAATATGGTATAAGTGAAGAAGAGCTTCCTGCTATGAAGAAACAGGATCTCATTTTTACAATATTGAAAGCTCATACAGAGCATGGTGGAATAATATTTGCATCAGGGGCTCTTGAGATTCTCCCTGATGGATATGGTTTCCTTCGTAGTCCTCAGAATTCTTATCTTCCGGGGCCTGATGATATTTATATTTCTCCAAGTCAGATAAGACTTTTTAATTTGAAAACCGGGGATACTGTATACGGTCAGACTCGTAGTCCTAAGGATGGTGAAAGATTTTTTGCTCTTTTACGTATAGAATCAGTTAATTTTGATGATCCTCGTGTTGCTCAAACTCGTGTTCCGTTTGAAAATCTTACACCTCTGTACCCGGATGAGCAACTTAAGCTTGAAACAGAACCTAAAGAGTTAAGTACACGTATTGTGGATTTGTTTGTTCCTATCGGAAAAGGACAGCGTCTTCTTATAGTAGCTCCTCCAAAAGCAGGTAAGACAATGCTTATGCAAAAGGTTGCAAATGCTATTCGTAAGAATAATCCTGATGTGTATATTATTGTTCTCCTTATAGACGAACGTCCAGAAGAAGTTACTGAGATGGAACGCTCTATCGATGCTGAGGTTATATCTTCTACATTTGATGAACAGGCAACTCGTCATGTTCAGGTTGCTGAAATGGTACTTGAAAAAGCAAAACGTCTTGTAGAGCATAAGAGGGATGTAGTTATATTCCTTGATTCAATTACACGTCTTGCCCGAGCATATAACCAGACTGTTCCAACATCAGGAAAGGTGTTGTCAGGTGGTGTTGATTCGAATGCTCTTCATAAGCCAAAGAGATTTTTTGGTGCAGCGCGTAATGTGGAAGAAGGTGGAAGTCTTACAATCATTTCTACTGCACTTATTGAAACAGGAAGCCGTATGGATGAGGTTATCTTTGAGGAATTCAAGGGTACTGGAAATAGTGAAATTGACCTTGATCGAAAACTTGCAGAGAGACGTTTATTCCCGGCTATTAATATAAAGAAATCTGGAACTCGTAAGGAAGATATTCTTCTTGATCCTGCGGATCTTCAGAAAATGTGGGTGCTTCGCAAGGTTCTGAATCCTATGGAAGATGCAGATATGCTTGAACTGATTATGGACAAGATGCGTAAGACTAAGGATAATAATGCGTTCCTTGCATCAATGAATACAGGTTCAGCAGCGTACGATAATAACTAATTTGTATCTTGACTGTGTGATAGTATTTACGTATAATGTGAGAACTATATTTTAGCTTGTGGTATTAACTTGATTGATAACGGTAAGGGAATGATATGCTGTTTTATTGCATAGGGCTGACCGGTCTTTCTTTAATGTCGGGCAAGTAACAGGAGTTAATGTTATGAAAAAGGATATCCATCCAGAGTACAAATTGACAAAGATTAAGTGTGTTTGTGGTAACGTTATCGAAACACGTTCAACAGTTGATAATATCAACGTTGAAATTTGTTCAGCTTGTCACCCATTCTTCACAGGAAAGCAGAAGTTGGTTGATACAGCTGGACGTATCGATCGTTTCAACAAACGCTATGGTATGAAGGCTACAGAAAACAAATAAGTTTTTCTACAGGTTTAGTACCTAAAATAAGAGAGGCTGTCGTTGGACAGCCTTTTTTTTGTCTCCCAAAACGTGAAAGATGTGTGTTCAGGTAATATAATCAGGTAATGAACCACTTTATAAAATTATTAAAATTAGTTTCTAGTAATACGGATCCTGGAGCAATAGCTGCAAGTGTAAGTTGCGGAATCCTTTTAGGATTTATTCCAAAAGAGAATTTACTGTGGTATGCAGTTATGATTTTTATATTATTTCTGCGCATACAAAGAGCATCTTATGCTTTATTTCTTCTCATTGGAAGTCTTATTGCACCTTCTTTCGATACAATATTTGATTTGATAGGTTATGCTGTTCTTACGTGGCCTAAAGCAATTCCTCTATATGTTAAACTGTTGAATATACCCTTTATGTCCCTTACAAAATTCAATAATACAATAGTATTAGGAAGCTTTTTGGCAGGAATTGTGTTGTATGTTCCATTGTATTTTGTTGTACGATTAATAATTTTCTTGTGGAGAAATTATGCAGCATCTTTTATTGAAAAATTAAAGATCGTTCAGTGGTTTAAAAATCTTAATATTGTAAAAAAATTGGCTTATATAGGCGAGTCACTTGATTGATATGAGGGAAGAAGCGTAATGGGTAAGAAAAAGGCAGAAATAGATATAAGCATAAAAAAACTCCCTAAAATCTATAAAAGGAGTTACAAGAGCAAAAAACTCAAGAGAAAAGTCCTGTCAAAGATACATATACCTCAAGATAGAGAATTTGTTGAAGCTTTGTTTGAAGCTGATGAAAATCCTAAAAAAAATAATAATCTTGCTATAAAGAAGGATAGAACTTTTTCAAAGAGCGAAATAAAAAAACTTAAGGCAATAGCTAAAGATATAAAAAGCCACAAGTTTAGAATTAAACTTTTACCTTTGATCGCGTCACTAAGCTTTATAGCAGCAGTTGTAATATTTAGTCTTATTTTCAAAAATCCTCTTTTAAAAAAAGCTTTGATAACAGGATGTCAGAGTGCTTTTGAGGCAAAAACCGAGATTAATTATTTAGATGTAAGCTTTATAAATACTCGAATTACAATAAAGGGTATAGCTATAGGAAATAAGGAAAGTGAATACAAAAATATTTTTGAAGCAGATAAACTGGAACTGGACTTTAATATTGTTCAGGCCTTAAGGGGATGTTTTGTCTGTGAAAATATGGAATGTTCTGGAATGAGATTCAATACAGATCGTAAAACAAGTTGTATCCTAGCTCCAAAAAAGAAAAAGGAAAAAAAGCAGAAACAGGTTTCCTCTTCGCAAAAAGAAGAAAATCCAGATAATATATTTACAAAGGCTATAGATGCCCAGATAAATTATGCAATGGATACTATCCAATATCATATGATAAATGTACTTGGGGGGACAGATGTTGACAGTATCGTTAGAAATATACAGCAGAAGCTTGAATCTCCAAAGACTGTAATGTCAGCCATTGATTATACGAATCAATCCATAGACAAGTGGAGCAAAAAGCCTGATGAAATAGAAAATCAGATTACAGACTTTTATTGTTCTGTTGTGGATTTGCAGTCTATAGATATTACAAAAATTGATAATATTGAAATCTTGAAGGAAGATATCGATAAAGTCAAAAAAGCAATCGATACATCCATGAACTTGCGATATCAGGTGGAAGATATCGTTCATGATGTAAATTCAGAATATCAGGCTATAAATAATATCTATAACGATGTAAAAAATGGTATTGAATCTGATATTCAATATACAAAGGATACTTTGACTTCCATTAAAGCTATAGGTGATTCCAGCAAAGAAATCCTTGATGGCGGTCTTGATACGCTGGGATATTCTATAATCGGTAAATATTATCCATTAGCAAAAAAAGCTGCTGGCTATGCCCAAAAGTATAAGGAAGTTTCTACAGCCTACGGAATAGATGCAAAATATGCCAATGCCAAAAAAGAGCAGAAATCTGTTGGAAAAAAGCGAATGAAAGGAACTACATTTTGGTATGGTACTACATATCCAAAGTTTCTCATAAAAAATGTAAAAGTCTCTGGTGTAAATTTTGAAGTTGCAATAAAAGAAGTATCCAATGATCAGAATATTCGTAATAGACCGACTACAGCCTATGGAAAACTTATATTGGGAAATGTAAATCATACTGTGGATTTGATGGTAGATGCCCGAAGAAAGACAGACAATCACCTAGTTTCTATAGATTATTCAGGAAGAGGATTTGAGTCGTATATAGATGGTACAAGTCTTGCCGTAAAAATGGGTGTCCCATCATTAAAAGGTAAATCTGATATAACTATGGGAGCTTATTGGGATAAAGGTGCATTTAGTGCAACTGGAGATGTAAGTATCAATCCTCTGTCTCTTTATTCAGATGGGTTTGATAATCAGATAGCTACAAAATACTATAATCAGGCTTTAGGATATATAACAGATCTTAACTGTGGATATAGATTTGATTATTCCGATACGGCTGGCGCCGATCTTGAGATTATGGGTAACTTTGGAGAGCAGTTTGTGAATGCTCTTACAAATGTTGCGCTGGACATTGCAACGGATATAAAGAATGAAGCTATCAAACAGATTGAATCGTATCTTCACTCATATGATGATGAAATAAATCAAGTTGTAAATCAGGTAAAAGATATTTACGATAGAGTTGAGGCCGAAAAAAACAGGGTAATACAAATTCAGAAAGATCTTGAAAAACTCCTTTATGATATGCAACATCAGGCTGAAGACTATGCAAGGCAACTTGTTGAGCAGACCCAAGCATATGTAAATGAAACTATTGAGCAGACAACCCAAGCTGCAGAAGAATTAAAAAGACAGACAGAGGAACAAGTAAAGCAGGCGGCAGATCTTGCTGCAAAGGAGGCAGAAGAAGCAAAACAACAGACTGAAAGACAAGCAAGAGAAGCTGCAGAGGAAGCTGAACGTAAGTTAAGAGAAGCCGCCGAAGAGGCTGCTAGAGAAGCACAGCGTCAAGCTGAAGAAGCAGCAAAAGAAGCTACGAAAAACGCTGTGAAGAATCTCTTTGGCGGGGGATGGTAACTCAGTACTCGTTGCTTTCTGTAATTTTCCAGGCTCTATGGATCTTGTTGTTTCTGTAGTCGTCTGGAATTGTTTTTTCCGTAATATCTACAGCTGCTCCGTTTACGAGACTTGCATCAAAAGAAAGACGTCGTGAGTTTGTACTGAAGTAAAGAACACCATTTGGATTTAATATACCAAGACATTTGTTTACAAGGTCGCTCCAGTCTCTATTTATATCAAGAGTTGTATCAGTACGCTTTGAGTTTGAAAAAGTTGGAGGATCAAGAATAATGATATCGTAACGGTTTGTTCCTTCCTTATTTTTTACCTCGGCATTTTTCTGATTAAGGAATCCGACAACATCTCCTCGGGTAAAAACATATTTGTCAGCATCTTTGAAGCCATTTAAAGTCATATTGTCTTTTGCCCATTCAAGATATGTCTTACTCATGTCAACACTTTCGACTCTCTTTGCCTTGCCTTCTGCAGAGTAAACACTGAAGCTTCCTGTATAACAAAAAAGATTAAGTACAGATTTTCCGGCACATTCCTTTCGGACAATATCTCTTAAAGGTCTATGATCAAAGAAAAGTCCTGTATCAATATAGTCAGTCAAATTGATATAAAAAATCTGACCTTGCTCCAGGACGATACCTTTGATAGCTTTTGTATTTTCAATCTTATTGTATTGGTCCCGGTGACCTTCTGCATCGCTTTGTCTCTTGCGTGTTTTTAGGATAACATGATCCCTTGAAATTTCAAGAACCTTAGCAGCCTTATCTGCCATAGCTTCAAGCCAAAGTTGTTCTTCACCTTCATCTTTTTCATAAGGACGTTCATAAAGATAGAGATGGGCATAAGTTCTGTCCTTTTCTGCCTGTAACATAGCGCGTGCAGTATCATTGTTGGCACTTATGGCAGCATTTAGGGTATTGAAGTAATCGATGGCTTCAAGTTTATCTGCAACATCAGCAGGTAAAAATGAGTATATATCCAGTGCTACAGGGATTTCGGGAATGTCTCTGTCATAAAGGCGGTAGCATGAAATGCGGGATTTACGAGCCCATTTCTTGAGAGTCTTGAACTGCTTTGTAAGGCGGTTTTCAAATAAGGTAGCTTGATATTCGGTCTTGTCATTATTCATAAGTCTATATAATATACCGATTTTACTGGTGTATGTAAATGTAAATTAAATATACTGAGTTTATTTTTCTGTATGCGGTATACTAATTCTATAAATTATAGTAAAATCTCGACATAATACGCCCTTGTTGTGCCGTTTTGGACTAGCTGTAGCTGGTAATATATATATAAAGAATGTGTTAGGCATTCGTAGAAAGGATTAATATGGATTTTGTAGAATTTTCCTTAAATGAAAATCTTCAGAAGGGAATCGAGGGTGCATCTTATGTTACATGTACCCCTGTTCAGGAACAGGTATTGAAGAATTCCCTTGAAGGACGTGACTTGTATGTACAGTCACAAACAGGAACTGGTAAGACAGCAGCTTACTTAGTTTCCATTATACAGCAGCTTTTGAGCCGCGCAGACGTAAGTGGAAAAAAAGCTCTCATTATGGTTCCAACCCGAGAACTTGCAGTGCAGGTTCAGGAAGAGGCTGAAAAACTTTGCAAGGAAACAACATTAAAGTGTGATAGTTTTTTTGGAGGTGTAGGCTATGATAAGCAGGTTGCATCTCTGAAGCGTGGTGTGGACATCATGATTGGTACACCAGGACGCGTAATAGACCTACAAGAAGGCGGACAGATGAATTTATCTGATGTTGCTTTTCTTGTTGTCGATGAAGCAGATCGCATGTTTGATATGGGGTTCTATCCCGATCTTCGAACTCTCATCAAGGTTCTCCCTATTGCAGAAAAAAGGCAGACCATGCTTTTTTCTGCAACACTTAATTCTTATGTAAAGAATCTTGCATGGGAGTATACTCGTAATCCTGCAGAAATCACGATTGCAGCAGATAACATCACTGTTGATGAGATAGATCAGGAGCTTCTTCATGTTTCAAGTGATGATAAGATGAAGCTCCTCCTTGGAATCATTAATCGCGAAAAACCTGAAAGCCTTATTATCTTTGCCAATACAAAGCGATCTTGTGAAGTTGTTTCCAAGAGACTTAAGATCAATGGCATAAATTCTGAATATATTATTGGAGATCTTCCCCAGAGCAAACGCCTTGCAATAATGGACAAGTTCCGTGGAGGACAGATCAAGTGTCTCGTTGCAACAGATGTAGCTGCCCGTGGCATAGACGTTAATGATCTTGCAATGGTAATAAACTATGACCTTCCTAATGAAGCAGAGAACTATGTACACCGCATCGGGCGTACTGCTCGTGCCGGTAAGTCAGGAAAGGCTTATACATTCTGCAGCGAACAGGACGTGTATTCTTTGCCTTCAATTGAGCGCTATATTGAGAAATCTATTCCAAGTCAGGTTGCAATGCCTGAAATGATGAGTGAAGATAAGAGCCAGGGAATGTATATTCGTACTGATAATTATCGTGAGGATTATCATGATAAAGGTGAATACGGACGCAAAAAGGCAGAAGAATATCGTAAGAGTGGGCGTGGCAACAGAAATGGTAACAAAGGTGGACACGGAAAAGGACGCTATTCAGACCGAAATAACAAGGCCAAGAATGAATACAAGAGAGATCGTCGTGTATTCAATGCTGAGGAAGAAGCTCAGCTTGCCACAATGTCTACAGATGAGCGCATGAAGATTTATAAGGAGCGTTTTGGAGGTTCTTCCTTTGCTGCGTCAAAGAAAGACTCTGGTAGCAAGAAGAGCACTCAGAACCAGAACAGGAAGTCTAAGGCTAAGACAAATAAGACTGCAAATAGTCATGACTCTTCCAAAAATAGCAATGGCAAGAAGAATAACAAAAGCTATAACAATACAAAGAACAACAACCGTAAGATTAATGCTCAGAATGCTAAGTCTGTTCAGACTAAGTCTGCTTCCGTTAAGTCAGTGCAGTCTGGAAAGTCAGGTAACAAAACTGTAGCAAGAAAGAGCATTTTTGGTAGAATAGTTTCTTTGTTCAAGAGATAAGTCAGTCTACAAACTCTTTGGGATGAATTACTAACGTAAAGTTTTTATAGGAGAATATTTTGATTACAGTATCAGATTTAAGCTTGAAGTTCAGCGAAAAACCTTTATTTAAGGATGTAAACCTTAAATTCATGAAAGGTAACTGCTATGGAATCATTGGTGCCAATGGTGCAGGTAAATCTACTTTCCTAAAAGTTCTTACAGGAGAACTGGAACATGACTCGGGAAACATAACTATCACTCCAGGTGAGCGTATGGCTGTATTGAGCCAGGATCACTTTAAGTATGATGAATACTCCGTAAAAGAGACTGTCATGATGGGATTTCCTAAGCTTTACAATATCGGTAAAGAAAAGGATGCCATCTATGAAAAGGAAGATTTCTCTGAAGAAGATGGAATAAAGGCAAGTGAACTGGAAGCAGAATTTGGGGAACTTGGCGGATATGAAGCAGAGAACCAGATTGAACAGATGCTCTCAGGTCTTGGTCTTGAAGAAGAAAATCATGACAAGATGATGAGTGACTTGGATGAAAGTCAGAAAGTACGTGTACTTTTGGCACAGGCATTGTTTGGTAATCCTGATTACCTTATCCTTGACGAACCTACAAACGGTCTCGATCTTGAGTCTATTGCATGGCTCGAAGACTTCCTTATTAATTTTGAAAACTGTGTTATCGTAGTAAGCCATGACCGTCACTTCCTCAATGCAATCTGTACATATATCTGTGACATTGACTTTGGTAAGATTACTCAGTTTACTGGTAACTATGACTTCTGGTATCAGATGAGTCAGATTCTTCAGAAACAGCAGAAAGACCAGCAGAAAAAACGTGAGGACAAGATTGCTGATCTTAAACAGTTTATCCAGCGCTTTGCTTCTAACGTATCTAAGTCTGGACAGGCTTCCAGCCGTAAAAAGGTTCTTGAGAAGCTGGAACTTGAAGAGCTCCCTGTTACAAGCCGTAAGTTCCCGTATGTAGGGTTCCAGTCAGACCGCAGTATCGGTAACTTTGTTCTTACTGCAGAAGATCTTTGCTCTAAGGACGAAGAAGGCGAAACACTCCTTAATAAGTACAGTCTCACTGTACATCCGGGCGAAAAGATTGCCTTTGTTGGTATCGAGCATAAGACAATTACAAGTTTGTTCAATATCATTGCTGAAGAGGAAAAGCCTCTTGAAGGTAAATATACCTGGGGACAGACAACTTCCCACACATATATGGGACGTGACAATAGTAAGTATTTCAGCAATGATATGAATATTACAGAGTGGCTCAAGCAGTATTCCAAGGATCAGGATGATGCTTATGTACGTGGATTCCTTGGTCGTATGCTCTTTAGTGGAGATGATTCGCTTAAAAAGGTAAAGGTATTGTCGGGAGGAGAGAAGGTACGTTGTATGCTCTCTAAGATGATGCTTAGCGGTGCCAATGTACTTATCCTTGATGATCCTACAAATCACCTTGACCTTGAATCTATCGAATCTCTCAACGAAGGTCTTGTTAAGTTTAATGGTGTAGTACTTTTCTCAAGTCATGACCATGAGTTTATTTCTACTATCGCTAACCGTATTATCGAAATCACTCCTAACGGAGTTATTGATCGCATGATGAATTTTGATGATTATCTCAAAGATGATCAGGTTAAGGAACTCCGTAAGGAATACTATAAGGATTACGGAAAAAAGATAAGATTCTAAGTATAGATTCTTTGCATTGTTGATTTTTGCCTATGAAAAATAAAATTTTTCATAGGCAAATTTTTTGATTTACCTAGGCAAAAATTTATTTTTTCCTAGGCAAAAAAAGTCACTCTTTATTTATATTCTACGCTCCAGTTGTTGTGGTGAGCTTTTACCACAGCATCAGCTCCCATAACAAGGGGAACCATCGGGTCTATATGTCCGATATCTGCATTCATGATAATAGGTACGTCATACTTCTGTAGTATATCAAGAACAGCTGTATATTGATCCAAGCCCATAAAAGACTGCTTCCATGCGCTAAGTGGTCGTCCGATAACAAATGCACTGGCATTTGTAAACCAACCACACTGGTCGAGATGCCATAAGCTTCTTTCCAGATCCATTACATTGTACTCACATGCTTCAAGACACCATATGAGTTTTTCGTGTCTGTTCATAAATCCCTTGACGTCTTCAAGATTTGTTCCACAAAGATTATTTATTACATCAAGACATCCACCTATGAGAGTTCCTTCAGCAGTGATTTCTCCATTACAGTCTGTATTGTAAAGAACAAGTTCTTTTGGAGTATCAAGAATAAAACCACCTAGAGCATCCCCGCTGTTATGGGCTGAAGGACTTTCAAAACTGTCGTAACCAACAGTGTAATTTGACTTACCTGTCAGAAGATTAAAATGGTCATCAAAACTCTTATGCCACTCCTGTCCAAAAGTCGTAGCACACTGGCCATAAATAGCCATGGTATCGCACTTGGTCACAAGAGGAATGATGAAGTTTGTATTGTCACTATATCCCATGAACCATTTTGGTTTTGCACCTTTTAATTTCTCAAAGTCGATTCTACTTACAGTCTGGCACATAAGTTCTCCACCACCGGAGCTGAATATGGCATCTACATCAGAGTTCAAATAAAAATCCACAAGCTCGTCAGCTGCATCCTGAGGATTTGTACTTATGCCGATTCCATCTGATTTATGAACATTATCTCCAATGACAACGTTGAAGCCCATTTTTTCAAATTTTTTGACAGCAAAATCAAGCCTTGTCTTGTAAGGCTCAATGGTAGCACCGAAGCTTGGAGCCGATATAGCGATAGTATCACCACTTTTTAAGAATTCAGGTCTTTTCATGATTTGATTTTATCATAAAAGCAAAAGCAAGGTACACCATCTGGAGGAATATAGTGTACCTTGATAAATATTTTTAGCAAAACTTTTAGTAATATTTTTGCATTGAAGCACACATTAATAGGAATGCACCGACTCCATGAAGATCATTTAAGGATACAGGACGATTAATATAATAGTCATAATCTCCAACTTCTGTACCTATACATACATCTCCTACGACAAGTTGATCCCCATACCAGTTAAGGGATTTAATGACAGCTTCGTATCCTTTACGTGCATAATCGAGATAACTTTCATCCAAAAGACCTCTTTCCACAGCCATGCAGATACCAGTTACAAAAAGACAAGAACAGGAGTTTTCCAGCCAGTTGCCTTTGACGCCTCCTTTGTCCACAACCTGATACCATCGACCTTCTTCACTCTGGAATTTGACTATAGACTTAAGCAAGTCTGTTACGATATCACAAATCTCATTGTAGTGAGAATTATCTTTTGGTATGAAGTTGAGGTCATCGAGTATGGCCACAGGAACCCATCCAATGCTTCGTCCCCAAAATTCATGACTTCTGCCTGTTTCTTTGTCAGCCCACTTCTGATATTTTGAGCTGTCATTTGCGTGGTACCATAAGCCCGTCTTTTCGTCCTTAGTTTTATTACGCATTGTAATGATCTGATGAGTTACAAGATCAATATACTCAGGTTTGTCAAAACGAGAGGCATATTCTGCCATGATAGGTCCACCCATGTAGAGCCCGTCAAGCCACATCTGATCCGGGTGCCAATGTTTATGCCACAGACCGCCGTCTTTTGTTTTAGGACCATAATAGATGCAAGGTGTAACTACATCTAATGCAACCTTGTATCTTGGATCTTTTGTCCTGTCATATAGAGGATATAAGAGAATGCCAGGTTGAATATTGTCCATCATACCAGGATTGTAACTGTTGATGGAACCGTCTGGGTAGATGATGGAATCAACCCAGTCTTTTATGTAGTCAAACCATGACTCTTCTTTTGTAAGGAGATAGTTATGATATACTCCGGATAAAAAAACTCCCTGATGATAATGGAACATTCCTTTGGGAGGAAGATCTGGGGCTTTGTATTTGCTCATCATTGTCTGTATTGATGCTCTTGCATAGAACAATGGTTCTTTTATTTCTGACATAGTGTTTTCCTTTGTATTAATCTAGTAAAAGTATAACATGGCAATTTGTATAATGCAATTAAAAAGTGAAATCACATTTTGAATTATAAAGCATATTTGTTGTATTAAGTATTCTAGTGGAGCGTAATATCCATGGTGGATACTTTAGTATTTGGAGTAAGCAGGGTAAGGGCGAAAGAAATCTGTTTTTTATACTTTGCACTGATAAGATATGAATATTATCATATAGATTATTTTTATTAGACAGATAGAGTATTGGGTTTTACAATGTATTCCCGTGAGTGTAGGGGTGGTGTATTACTTCTAAAAAGTGAAAATATTACTACTTATGATTTACTTGGAGATTATATGAAAAAGACATTATTAAGGGAACCACTAAAAATTGCA
The DNA here is from genome assembly GCA_045616545.1 of Treponema sp. GTDB lineage: Bacteria > Spirochaetota > Spirochaetia > Treponematales > Treponemataceae > Treponema_D. The sequence continues at coordinate 28,910 of JAZLGX010000010.1, forward strand.
ACTTTTAAAGCCTCGCAATTCCAAGGCTTTAAACTCGTCAGGCATCTTAAAAAGGATTTTTTAGAGAGGCCCTTAAAAGTAATTGGCCTGAGTCTTATTGCTGCTTGTAGTCTGTGTGCCTGTAAAGAGAGGGAATCTTCTATAAAGACAGACGTAGAATATGGAGAAATGGGGCAGACACCTCAGTTTTTACTTGATGCAAGCAAGATATCCAGGAGTATTGATCCGGAGCAAAAAAGTGTAATGCTTTTTTATAACCGAGATGATTGCAACTACGACAAATGGGGGCTTTGGCTCTGGGGTGCAGGGTATGATGGTAGTGATGATGACTATATTGCTACAAGAGGTAAGTTTAAAACAGAGGGTTCTACAGGATTAGGTTATATTGACCTTACAAATCTGATAGAACTGTCTGATAATGTAAAAGATACGTTAAAAAAAGGAATGGATTTGAATATGATTATAAGAGATGACAATTGGAATAAGGATCCAGGTTGTGACCAAGTATTGGCTCTTACTTCGGGAGCAAGGCACTTTGTAGTAAACAGTGGAGATGAGACTGTTTATCCTGTTACAGAGTTTGCTGAGCCTTCTATAAGGTCAGCATTCTCTATTGATGACAAAAGAATCTCGGTCAGTCTTACAACAACATACGGTCTTAGCGGTTCCAAGAGTGACAGTGGCTTTGTAATTACTGACGGGAGAGGTAAGAAACTCAAGATTTGCGATGTTGTAAACAAAGATTTTCCTACAGATAAAAGCAAAAACAATGCGACAGATGTAATCATAATTATGGATAAGCCTCTGGATCCAATGCAGAATTACAGTGTAAGTCATCCGTCTTTTGAATCTGGCAATAAGCACGTCATTTATATGACAGCTGCAGTAAAGGCTTCTCTTATTTCCAAGATGACTGATGTTGCAAACCTTGGACTAAAACTAAAGGGCAACGGTAAGGCAGATTTTGCTACATGGGCTCCTTATGCATCAGAACTCAGTCTTCTCCTTTACAAAAGCTATGATGAACTAATGACTTTAGACGCAGAACCTGTTGTTCTTCCACTCAAAAAGGATGAAAAGAGTGGAAGATGGTCTATTACAAATATAGATGTTACCCCATACAAATATTATAAGTATCGCATAATCAATGGAAGTGATGTCAATGAAGTTGCAGATATTTACTCCTATGTGTGTGCACCGGATTCTATAGCAAGTCAGATTGTCTCAATCGATGATAGTTCAGCAGTACCTGAAGACTGGGAATTGTCTTATACAAACCCATTTGGCAATAGCGGTAAGGAAACAAAGAAATACAGTGATGCAGTGATATTTGAAATGCATGTAAAAGACTGGGGAATGGGTGCTGTAACAGATAGCACTGGTAAATTCCTTGATATTGCCAGTGACAAGATGATAAGCCATCTTAAGGATCTAGGTGTAACTCATGTACAGCTTTTACCAAGTTTTGATTATGCCCAGACAAATAGTGATCCTTCTTACAACTGGGGATATAATCCATATCACTACAATGTGCCGGAAGGTCGGTATGCAACAACAGGATACACAGATGGTACTGTGCCTGTAAAGGAAATGCGTACAATGATAAAGGCACTTCATGATGCAGGCATAGCCGTAAACATGGATGTCGTATATAACCATACCAGCGGAACTCGTACAGATAGCCTATATGATATGACTGTTCCATACTATTACTATCGCTTTACAGAGGATGGAGCGTATGGTAATGGTTCTGGCTGTGGTAATGAGACTGATACCGAAGCTCCTATGTTCCGCTCTTATATGATAGAGTCGCTTAAACACTGGATGAAAGACTATCATATCAACGGATTCCGTTTTGACCTTATGGGAGTTCACTCCAGGGAAGCAATGAAGGAAATCTATGAAGCTCTCTATGTCATAGACAAGAATGTCATGGTATATGGAGAACCTTGGACAGGTGGTACAAGTCTTGTATCCAATACTACGAGTCAGGCGTTAAAGGCTGACAGTGGATACGGAATTGCTGTTTTTGATGATGACTTTAGAGATGCAATAAAAGGAAAGGAGTTTGGAGGGTTCCAGAGAGGACAGGTCCAGGGATGTTACAGTGACGAAGATATTGTCAATGGTCTTATAGGTAAGGCTGGTCCTAATCATCGTAACGATACGGGGCTTCCTTCTCTTGCAATCCACTATGTTGAGTGTCATGACAACTATACTCTTGCAGACAAATTGAGTCTTAGCCTTAACGATACGTTAAGTGATGACCTTAATGTATGCCCGTATATTGCCTATGATGATATGACAGCAGAGCAGAAGGAAGCTATAAGGGCAGAGGATAAGCTTGCTGCTGCTTATGTCCTTTTGAGCCAAGGTACAGCATTTATCAACGGAGGACAGGAGTTTATGCGTACCAAGCAGGGAAATCCAGATAGTTACAGTGCTGATACAAAGGGTGGTAAAACATGGAGTAATGCGGATATCCTGAAGTGTAATGTTATAGATTTTAGCTATAAGGAAAAATTTGCTGATGTCTATAAAACTTACAAAGGCCTTATAGCTTTACGTCAGAGTGATACTCATACATTTGGAGACAATACAGAGGCCCTTGCATGGACATTAAGTGAGGGTTTTACAAAATATACTACAGGTGATTATTGTATCTACTTTAACGCTACGGATAAAGAAGCGGCTATCGAAACCTCTGGTTATACTAAAAATATCGATGTAACTGAAGGCTTTGTTGCGGAGTCATCTGTCCTGCCTGAATCTGTAAGTGCCAAAAACTTTGTAATCCTTAAAAAGTAATGATGTCGCTGCTCCGGATAGAATAGTCTGTCCGGAGTATCTATTTTACCCGAAAAGTGATATGTTATAGATATAGATTGAAAGGGTATAACAAGTGGCAAAACAATTTAATATAACTGGGACTTGTTTTCCAGAAAAACATTACATGGTAGATATTACCAATCGTCTGATGCAAATCAAAGCAATGGTAGATGATGGTGATTACTTTTGTATCAATAAAGGGCGACAGTACGGAAAAACTACAACATTCTCATTATTGAGAAAAGTCCTTGCAGATGATTACACTGTTTTTTGTATCAGTCTTGAAGGATTGGGTGAACAGAGTTTTTTGTCTTCAGCATCATTTGCCACGAGCTTTTTTGGTAAGCTAGCACAAGCCTGTAAATATAAAATCGTAAATGATTTGTCAGATGATGCTAGAGACTTCCTGAAACGAGATTTTTCAGTTGATTTTAGTGATGATAATAAGATAACAGAAGCCATAGTAGACCTTTGCATCAAAAATTCAAAGCCCATAGTACTTCTTGTTGATGAAGTTGATCAGGCAAGTAATTATGATTCCCTTCTTAAGTTCCTGGGAATATTAAGAAACCTGTACTTAAACCGGAATGAAATTCCAACTTTCCATTCTGTGATCCTTGCTGGAGTCTATGATATCAAGAATCTCAAGTTGCGTATTCGTCCTGAAGAAAACCATATGTACAATTCTCCCTGGAATATAGCTGCAGACTTTAATGTCAGGATGGAATTTGACGCAGAAGATATTGCTACAATGATATCTGATTACGAGACTGACCACAGACTTGGTATTGATGTAGAGAATTTTTCACGACTCTTGGAAGAATATACGGGAGGGTATCCGTACCTTGTATCAAGATTATGCCAGATAATAGATGGGACTGTTGCTTGTCTTCCCGGCTATGATTTGAAATCGGCGTGGACCAATGAAGGTTTTCTTGAAGCAGTCAAGATTATTCTTAAGGATGAGAATACTCTTTTTGATGATATGCGTAAGAAGCTAGATGACTTCCCTGGAATGCGCAAGGCTATATATGACATACTTTATGAAGGTAAGTCTATAACATTCAATGCATACGACAGGGATCTTAATATAGCCAGGATGTTTTGTTTTATAAAAGATGTAGATGGCAAAGTTGCAGTGGCCAACAGAATATTTGAAGTATGGCTGTATAATCTGTTTGTATCTGAGTCTTCCAAGTCTGATGAAATATATTCTGAAGGTTCTAAGGATAAGATACTCTTTATCAAGGATGGCAAACTTGATATGCCGCTTATATTGGAACGTTTTATTGTACATTTTAATGATATATATGGAGATAAAAGTCAGAAGTTTGTTGAAAGTGAGGGACGTAAATACTTTCTGTTCTTTATAAAGCCTATAATCAATGGAACTGGAAATTATTATGTAGAAGCCCAAACTCGTAACGAACGAAGAACTGATGTAATCATTGATTATCTTGGACAGCAATATGTTGTGGAGCTTAAAATATGGCACGGGGATAAATACAATGAAGATGGTGAAAAGCAGCTGTGTGATTATCTGGATTGCTTGCACCAAGATACAGGGTTTATGCTGACATTTAATTTTAACTGCAAGAAAAGCTCTCTAGTAAAGAAAATACAACGAGAGGGTAAGACAATCTACGAAGCCTTTGTTTGATTTGCTATAGGGTATGCTTAATAAATCCAAAAAATAATAAAAGCCTGAATACGAAACCGTAATATCCGTATCCAGGCTTTTGTTGTTTAGGTGTTAGTAAGAAGCTTAGTTTCGCTCAAGATTACAAGTCTTTGCAACTATATCATAATAGTGTCCTGATTTAGAGTCGTATGCAATAACCTTGATACTAAGAATACCATCAGTATAGATGCTATCTGTGCTGATAGTAATCTTGTTGTTTTCTGTTGTATCAGTAATCACAACAGGAGATGTGTTTGAGTAGTTAGCAGCACCAGAAAGAAGTCCATATTCTACATAGAACTTTGTAAAGTTGTTATTACCAGAATTATTGATTTTTTCCTTGTCCACTGTTACTTCAATTGTCTTGTCTGCGGCTGTTGCTGTTGCCATGTCAATCTTGATACCTGCATCTGGGATTGCAGCTCCACCGCATGTAACTTCTACAGCATTTGCTGGGATATCTCTAAAATTGTATACATCGAGTGTAACTGTCTTTGTGTATGCTGTTGTGAGAGTAATATCTTTGATACCTTTGTATTTTGCCCCGTCATCAGAGAAGTCAGCAGCTCCTGCAAGTGCTGTTGATACTCTACCATCGGAAAGTACCCATGCAGTAGCAAGAGATGATGTCGATGTCTTGAAAGCATATGGTGCTGTAGCTGTAGAATTGAGAGTTTGAATAGTTACACCGTCTGTTGTGTCAGGAGTAACCTGTACTTTGTACGTTCCTGTCTTGCTTCCAGATTCAAGTACAAGTGTACCACCTGCAAGATCATAGTTGATTGTTGTGCGTACAATAGATGTTCCAAAATCTGATGAATCAGGAGTGCAAGGAACCCACTCAGCACTTGGGTTTGTGTCTACGGCAACATTCACTGCTAAGAGTTCTGCGGTAAATGACTGACCTGTAGGTAGATAAAGTGTTACTGTCTTGCTGTTTGCGTTGAGACTACCATCTACAATCCTGTTTTCAGTATCTTCTTTTGTTACAATAAATTCATCTCCAGTATCAGTATCTGTAAACTTGATCTGCCATTCTGTTTCGTTATTGGAATTGTCTGTCCATTCAAACTTAGCTTGGTATCTGTTATTGTTTATATCCTCATCTGTGTTTTCAACAAGTGTGGCAACAAAATTAGAAGGTTTTGTTGGAATACCCAAGAAGTTAGTGATTGTGGCAGCTTCTTTTACGCTGTCAGTTCCACCTACTACTATTACGTTTTCAGAGAAGTTAGCTACAACTCCGTTTGATGTTCTGAACTCAATTATAATATTGTAGTCACCAGGAGCAACATCTGCAAATGATTTGTCTATTGCTCCTGTACGACTTGGTGGATCAAGAGGTACTGTTTCAGTTCCTACAACTAATCCAGTGTAAAAATCTACAAGACTGATAGTATATTCTGATACAAGCACGCTATCGGATCCAGTATCAAATTCGACTGTGTTTGTGGTACCAAAATCTACTGTGCTGTTTGCTGTTCCTGCAGGGTAAAGTGTAAATGCTATGTTGCTTGCCCCATTTGTAAGATCAATTGTTGTTGATCCTTTGAGAACTAGTGTTGTGTCATCAAAAATTTGGATATCAAGTTTCCATAGGGCACTTGGAAGATTCACGGTGAAAGTATTTGATCCTGAGAGTTCTATAGGAGTTACTCCCGATGTATAACTTGTCCCGATGCTAGATGTTCCTGTAAGAGTGTACTTATAGGTGTGGTTTGTGGTATCTGTCAGGTCAAAGTCTGTTGGCAAGATGGTACGAGCTGTTGCATTTTTTGAAAAAAGTACAACGGTACAGAGATTTGTTAATCCGTCCTCTTTTTCTACAAGTCCGTTGGACAGATTTGTACAGGCAGTGAAGGTGCCTAGTGTAAGTGCGGCTGTCATCACTGCGGTGATGATTCCTTTTGTTAGTTTCTTCATAATCCTTAACTCCTTACATGTGATTATAAATTGTTTCTACTATAAATATTTCCTTGCTGCGGCAAGGATGTATTATCATAATTTTATTTAGAGCGATTGTGTTATTGTAAAAATACAACTGTTACCATCGCTATCTTGGTTACAGCCTTCGGTCCTCCCTAATATATTTACTGCATATAGTGTTGCACTGTATTCGCCTTTGTCTAGTTCCAATGTTTTATTATGAGCATTCTGGATGGCAGAATATTCACCTTCTGTAGTTATACCGGTATCATTTGTCCATACCAATTTCAGTACAAAGCCTTCTTCAAAACATGCATTATCTTTCCATGTAAATGTTACGTTATTTCCATCTACAGTTGCTCTCAAGTCTTCTGGAGTATCGCTTTCGTCAAGTTTCTTTAGACCTGAATTGACTGTAAATGTCATTGATGAAGTCTTTGTCGGTGTGACTATAACGTATTTTACAGTGTTTGCTACTTGGTTAGTCTGATCCTCATCGTGATATAAATCCAGTTGTATCCTGTAGTCTCCTGCAGGGAAATCAGTCTTTGCAAAAGATAATGTCTTGGTTCCTTCAGTTAAGTTATCTTTGTATTCTGTGCTGTTGTTTGTTTTTAATGATAAAACTGTTATTTTATAAGACTTGATGTATTCCCAGTCCCAATTGAATGTAATGTCGATATTACCTGTTCCTTGCCGTACTGGCATCAGAACAAAGGAAATCGTTTCATCTTTATAGATAAGGTTGCAGCTTCTCTTTGCCTGTAAAATCGGGGTAGTGTAGGAAGTATCTGTTTTATCAAACCCTTCTAGGGTAAAGTCCCATATACCTTTTGTTGCTTCAAAAACAATATTGTTTACGTCTGTAATCTCGCAGGAATATGTTCCTCCAATACTAGAGACGCCTGTAAGCTTGTAATTATACTCTTCACTGTCATAGTCCTGGGGTAAAACTGTGCGCATATTGCCAGTAACATTGACAGAAACTCTAACGATAGATTCAGCTTCTATTTTCTGTTCATACTGCATCGTACATCCCCAGAAAAGTCCTAAGAGTAAAAAAATAAATGTCTTTCCCAAAACTTTTTTTATGCTCATTATACTTTACCTTTTATAATAAGATCTGCTGTATCGATATATGTTGAGCCGGTTGAAGTTGTTACAGTTAGTTTTATTAAATAATCTTTTTGAGTGTCAAATAGGGCAGAAGTAATTGTTACGCTTAGCTGTCTTGTTGTGCTCTCTCGATCCGTAAGTGGAATCTGAATCCCAGAAAGTGTATTTTCTGATGCTTCATATATCTCCCATTTGTATGTCAATCCATGGGTTGGAGCAGTTATCATAAGGATCTCACCTAGATTTACCTTATACCATAACATCGGTATAAGAGATGCTTGATCAAAGTTATCATCTAACACACTTGGCAATGCCGATTCTGCAATTGTTTCTGAAAAATTCTCATCGTATTCAGCAAGGAGATCGCCGTAGCTTACGCTGCAGCCTGAGAGAGCTAATATCTGTACTAAGAATAAACATGCCAGAACTATAGGATACATTGTATGTTTCATATAGCTTTACCTATGGAGTGGGACAGCGGAAAACGATATCCCAGGTTAATGTATGGCTTGAAGCTGAACGTAGGATCCCAGCTTACTCCAAAAATGCCGCCAATATTCCTGTAGTAAAAGAAAATATCACCGGAAACAACAGGAGCTGCATGAATTCCACTTCTTACGTATCTGTTTTTATTAACTGATGCTAGAGCGTAAACGCCAATTCCTCCATTGATTGTTCCGCCAACGATAAAATTCTTGTTTGTATTGTTAAAATATATTCCCAAAGGAATCTGTAATGTTGCCATTACGATTCTTGGAGGCTTGATGGCATTCCTGTTTTCGTCGAGATAGACTTGGGTAAATTCTTTACCAGGATATGCTATGAGGGCATCAATATTGACTCCTGTAGCAAGAGGTGTTACAAGACTTGTTACGCTGTAGTTGACTCCTGCCTTGATACCTCCCACATAAGGAGCATTTGTAAGGAAACCGCCAATATACGGCATAATGCCGTCCTGTAAACTTCTGAAAACACCTTTTCCTTGTCCTTCAGGTATAGGGGAACTTTCGATACCCATGGCAGTAAGCTCTTCCTGAGTGGCAATGTATACGTGTACCTTGTGGATCGTGCCGTCTTCAAACCCTTGGAGAATATACTCTCCGCTATGGCTGAAGGCATAGCTTGTCATCTGCTTTACACCAAAACTCGGAACAGTACCCAAAAAACGTTTTTCTTCTATAGAATAGATATGAATATAGTCATTTGTTTCCTGGATTGTAACACAGTTGGAGTTAGGCAAAAGTCCTATTGTCTTGACTTTAAGCTTGGTGTCGATCTTGGTCAGCTTGTCAGTATTTATGTCTACGATTTCTACAAAAGAATCTTCCCCAAGGTAAGCGATGCTGGAACCGTCTCCAGAAAAGACAGGGGCTACTCTTGTGTTCCTGCTTCCGGGGTATTTGTTGCTTATCTTGAGAGTCTGGGTGTCAAATATGGTTATGGTGCCGTCATTATGTGCAAAGGCTACATGCCTGCTGTCTGGAGAGAATACTATGGAATAAACCGGGCTGGAACTGGCTGTCTCTATGTTAAGTTCCAGCATTGTCTTTGTATATCGGAGGTAAAAGTACAGCTTTGTCTCACCATTCTTGAGGGCTGTAGCTACATAAAGTCCGTCCCTTGAGCATGCACTTAGGGCAATAGGGGATGATGTCTCCAGATTCACTCTGGTATTAGGTTCGTAAGATTGCTTTTTTTGGATTACAGGCTGGTCCCATATGCCTATAGAGCCATTTTGATTTACAGCAAGATAGAAGTTTCCTGTCTGCTTGTTTGTAGTCCAGAAAGAAGATGACTGGCTTGTGTTAAATGTAAGCTTATATTTGTCCTTGAATTTCTCTGCATCAGCTATATGGATAAAATATTTTTCGGTGTAGGAAAAGTCGTCATCATGACGACTCCATTGGAGTTGTGTAATTGGAGAATCTGATCTTAATATATCTTCATCGACTGAAACAACAGTTAATTCTTGAGCATATAGTTGCTTTGTATCTATGGAATAAATAGAAAAGAAAGAAGCAAAAACTATTGCTCTCCACAAAATTGTTTTTTTATTAATAATATTACCTCAATCCTTAAGACAACTTTATATCACAAATAATTTTTAGTCAATTTTGCTTAGACTGTTTCGAAGTAAAAAGTAGAGATTATTAATAAATTTAAAATAAAAAAAGAGTAACCTAAGTTACTCTTTTTAAGTGCCAGCGGTCAGAATCGAACTGACGACATAAGGATTTTCAGTCCTCCGCTCTACCAGCTGAGCTACACCGGCTTTTTTATTCCCCCAATCTTCCGAGAAGACTTTGGTTAATTCTTGAACCCAAGGTTCTATCAACTGAGTTGTGCAATTTCATCCTGCGACTAGAATCATTACAAGTTTCAGTTTACATCTCCCACGGGAATTGAACCCATGTTGTCGGGATGAAAACCCGATGTCCTAACCACTAGACGAGGGAGACATGCTTTAAGCTTTATCACTTGAACTTTTGCTGTTTAGCTTTTGTTTAAGTGGCCTTGCTTGCGGCGTGATTAAGAATATATAGTAAACGCAAAAAAGTGTCAATGAGTTTGAAAATATTTTTTTAGATTTTTTTTATTAAATAATCTTAAGTAAAACAGGCTAGACTTGTTACTTGGCTGATAGTGTGTTAAGCTAAAGCTAGGCTAAAGCTAAGCTAAAAGTGTAGTTAAAAAAAAGTACGTCTATTTCTTAATGTTTTTGTAATCCGTAGAAAAGTTCTTTGTAATAGGAGGTATTACTATGAAGAAGTTTTTATTATTATTGGTCGTTCCGCTGCTTTGTATCGGAATAACTTTTGCCCAGAGTTTGAACGGTATTGATATTGATGGAATACTTGTCAATTACGGCATGTCGACTATCGATGATGTATACAACAACAATCCAGAGCTTCAGGCTGCTGGTATAACCAAAGAAGACGGATTAGGTGCTGTCCTTGATTACTATGCAGGTCAGGGGGTTGACGTCGGTACTCTTGCAGGTAAGCTTGGCATGACTTCTGGACAGTTAACTGCTGCTATTGGTAACATGAGGTCTACAGTAGACAGTTATCAGGGTACAATCGATGTAGTAAATGGTACTATGGATGACATAGCTAAGGTATTCTGTGGTGTTGTTCCTAATCTTGCTACAATGACTAATGTATATCCTGATGCTTATATAGGACAGCTTTGGGGACTCCCTCCTCATTTTGCCCTTGGGCTTCTCAATGTGTCAGCTACAATGATGGATGTAAAACCTGTCAAGGCTGCGCTGGATGCTATCGGAGGCGCAGGTACATCTTCTGCTATTCCTACAGACTATCTTGCCTTGCCAACTTTGGCCTTTGATATCCGCCTTGGTGGTATCATCTTGCCTTTTGACTTTGGTGTTGGTATCAATGTGCTCAACAAGGGTATGCTTGGCGGTGTTGCAGGTATTTTTGGGGCTAAAGAGACAGTAGATTCCATGTTTGATGACTATGGTCTTAATGTAGATTTCCTTACAGTTGCCTTAGACTTCAGGTACAATATCCTCAAGGAAGGAGTGTTCAGACCTAATATCTCTGTAGGTGGAGGTTATACTTACCTTGGAGGAGCCATCGGTGCAAATGTTTCCGGTATTTCCGTAGACTTTGCATACAAGACTCACATGGTATATCTCTCTGCTCAGGTAAGCAAGAAGATACTCTTCATTACTCCATACATAGGTGCCAAGCTGTCAACAGAATATGTAAGGGTAGACTGGTCTTATGGGCTTGATGTCCTTGAACCTCTCAATAAGATTCTTGAAGCCAGTGGTGAGGCTCCAATTCCACTTAGCTACGGAAATACTGTAAAAAAGCCGTTCTTTACACACTTTATCCCTCAGCTGTATGGAGGAATTGGTATAAATCTCTTTGTCATCAGGCTTAACACTGCTGTAAGTTATGACATTGCAAGAAACCTGCCTTCAGCTTCTGTAAGTCTCCGCTTCCAGCTGTAGTAAAGAGTACTTGTGGCTCAAGAAAGTCTAGGACTTTTCAAAAAAAGTCTTAGACTTTTTTTTATTTGTCAAAGACTTTTTAAAATTTGTTAAGGACTTTTTTCAGAAAGTCTTAGACTTTTTGGATGGGGTTCTCAGGTTCATTCTTTTTTGAGGGCCGTATAAAAGTTCATGAGGTACATGGGTAAAACCTCACGAGGTTTATGGTGCAGAGTTCACAAGGTATAGGGGTATAAGTTCATGAGGTTTGAGGTATAAACTTCATGAGGTATTGGTATGAACCTTGTGAGGTATCATTGCAAAGTTCACGAGGTTTGGGGTATAAATCTCGTGAGGTAACAAGCAAAACTTCGTGAGGTTCTGATCAAAAGTACATGAACTTCTTAATATATAGATTAATTTATGCATTTATGCTAAACTTTTGCGATTATATTTATTGTTTACAAGAGGATAGTTTAGTTTATGTATAAGAGTGTAGATCCTAAGGCTGACTTCCCTAAACAGGAAGAAGAAGTCCTTGCTTTTTGGGCAAAGAACGACACATTCAAGAAATCAGTATCCCAGCGTGAAGGTGCTGAGGATTTTACTTTTTATGACGGACCTCCATTTGCAACAGGTCTCCCTCACTTTGGACACTTTATTCCATCTACAATTAAAGACATTATTCCTCGTTACCAGACAATGAAGGGCAAGAAGGTAGTTCGCCGTTTTGGTTGGGACTGCCATGGTCTGCCTGTAGAAAACCTTATCGAAAAGGAGCTGGGTATCAACTCCAAGCATGAAATTGAAGAATTTGGTATCGATAAGTTCAATGACAAGTGTAAGGACAGCGTTCTTAAATATACAGGCGAGTGGCGTAAGACTATCACTCGTATGGGACGTTGGGTTGACTTTGACAATGACTACAAGACAATGAGTCCTGACTATATGGAATCTATCTGGTGGGTTGCCAAGAGTCTCTGGGACAAAGGTCTTATCTATGAAGGTCAGTATATCCTGCCTTATTGTCCTCGCTGTGCTACAGTACTTAGTACTCACGAGCTTGCTCAGGGCTACAAGGATGTAAATGATACAACTGTCACTGTAAGGTTCAAGGTTACTAAAGCTCCTGAAGGTGTAAATGATCCTGATATGGCTGATGGTAAGACTTACTTTATGGCATGGACAACTACTCCATGGACATTGCCTTCTAACCTTGGTCTTTGTATGGGTCCTGAGATTGATTATGTCAAGATTCTTGACAAGGCATCTGGAGATTACTATATCTTTGCAGAAGCTCGTCTCAGTGCGTACTACAAGGAAGAATCAGAATACGAGATTATCTATCGCCACAAAGGTAAGGATTTTATCGGAGCTGAATACGAGCCACTGTTCCCTTACTTTGCTAACCTTAAAGACGCTGCTACTTGCGAAAGTATCTCTGGCCAGAAATGTGCCAAGGGTGCTTTCCGTATGTTCAATGCTGACTATGTAAGTACAGAGGATGGTACAGGTATTGTTCATATAGCTCCAAGCTTTGGTGAAGACGATAACAAGATTTTCCGTGGCAGTGGTGTACCAAACGTACAGCCTATCGACGCTGAATGTAAGTTTACAAAGGAAGTTCCTGAATACGAAGGTCGTTTTGTAAAGGACTGTGACAAGGATATCATCATCCGTCTCAAGAGCGAAGGCAAGCTTGTTAAGAAGGATCAGGTCCTTCACTCATATCCACACTGCTGGAGATGTGGAAGCCCTCTTATTTACCGTGGTATCGGTTCTTGGTTTGTAAAGGTACAGGATCATCACGAGGCTCTTCTGAAAGCTAACAGCCAGATTAAGTGGCAGCCTTCTCATATCAAGGAAGGTCGCTTTGGTAAGTGGCTTGCTGGTAGCCGTGACTGGGCAGTAAGCCGTAACCGCTTCTGGGGTAATCCAATTCCTATCTGGAAGTGTGATTGTGGCGAAAAGATTTGTGTAGGTAGCCGTGAGGAACTCAAGGAGCTTAGCGGAGTATATCCTGAAGACCTTCACAAGCAGTATGTTGATAAGATTACTATTCCATGTAAGAAGTGTGGTGGCACAATGCACCGTATTCCTGAAGTATTTGACTGTTGGTTTGAATCAGGAAGCATGCCTTATGCTCAGCAGCACTATCCATTTGAGAACAAGGAATACTTTGAGAGCCATTTCCCTGCTAATTTTATCTCCGAAGGTCTTGACCAGACTCGCGGATGGTTCTATACACTTACAATTCTTGCAAGTCATTTGTTTGATAAGCCTGCATTTGAAAACTGTATCGTAAACGGTATTGTTCTTGCAGAGGATGGCCGCAAGATGAGCAAGAGCCTCAGAAACTATACAGACCCTGTAGAAGCTATCAATAAGTTTGGTGCTGATGCTATCCGTCTGTTCCTCATGCATTCTGCTGTAGTACAGGCTAGTGAAATCCGTTACTCAGATGATGGTGTACGTGATGTAATCAAGAGCATTATCCTCCCATTGTGGAACTCATACAGCTTCTTTGTTCAGTATGCTAATATTGACGGAGTAACCTGTACAGGCCATGAATTTGATAACAAGAAACCTGCTAATCCGCTGGATCGCTGGCTTTTGTCTGTAACTCAGAAGATGGTTAAGGATACTACAGAAGCTCTTGATGATTATGATTTAAGTGCTGCCATTGATCCTATGCTTACTTTCATTGACCAGCTCAATAACTGGTATATCCGTCGTAACCGCCGCCGCTTCTGGAAGAGCGGAAGTGATGCTGACAAGATTGAGGCATATGGAGCTTTGTATAGCGCTCTCAAGACATTTACTCTTGTAGCAGCTCCATTTATCCCATTCCTTACAGAAGAAATGTGGCAGAACCTTAGGACTCAGGAGGACAAGGAATCTGTACACCTTATGGATTACCCTGTATATGATGCAAGTCTTCGTGACGAGGCTCTTGAGTTCCAGATGGACAGCGTACAGAAAGCTGTAAGTATGGGTCGTGGACTTCGTAACCAGTTCAATCTCAAGAACCGTCAGCCATTGGCAAGTGTTGCTCTTGTTACACGCGATGCTGACGAAAAGAAAGTTCTTGCTGATATGAAGGATACCATTGCAGAAGAACTTAACGTTAAGGATGTAATCTTCCATGAAAGGGAAGATGAACTTGTAGAATACAAGGCAAAGGCTAACTTCAAGGTTCTCGGTAAACAGCTTGGTCCTAAGATGAAGGCTGCAGCTGCAGAGATTGCCAAGCTCAGCAATGACCAGATAGCAGCTATTCTTGACAACAGCAATGTTACAATCAATGTTGACGGAACAGATGTTGAGCTTAACACTGAGAATATCATTGTAGAACGCTTTGAGAAGGAAGATCTCAAGGTTATTAACGATGGAACTCTTACAGTTGGTCTTGAGACAAAGATTACTGATGAACTCAGAAAAGAAGGTTATGCCCGTGATTTGGTACGTGGTATCCAGAATACTCGTAAAGAGAGCGGATTTGCTGTTACAGACCGTATCAATCTTGTTGTAAGTGGTGATGCTGAACTTAAAGGCGCATTTGAGATGTTCAAAGACTTTATTGCAGGGGAGACTCTTGCATTGACAGCTGTATGGGCAGATTCTATTGATAATGCTGCTGTAATCGAAGCAGACGATGTTAAGTGGTCTGTTAGTGTAGCTAAGGCATAAATATCAGGGAAACAGTATGAGACGTAATTATTACGGTAGGGTTAAAGATTGCGCTGGACGGTGTGTTTTTGTATTTTGTGCTGTAGTAGTTACAGTCCTTGCTGTTTCCTGTAGTTCTATGTCTCGGGGAGGAGATAGCGGATATGCTGGGCCTTCCCGGGTTTTGTCCGACAACAGCCTTGTATATGTAAGGGTTCCTGTAAAAAATCATCAGAAACTTGTTACTGATGCAATAGAATGTATGAGTCCAGCTGATGAATCACAGGTTGCCCAGGTTGTAAAAAGATTGGACAATATTTATCTCGGGTACGGAAGTGCAGGAGACCCTCTTAGACTTGAGGTCGCAGTGAGGGGCAATATTCCTAAGATAGCTTTCTCTGGTTGGGTCAGGCAGAGTTATGTATCATCTTCTGGTACAAAGTATCCGTATTATTTATCTGATAACAGTTTTTTTGAAGTCTGCTATATAAAAAAAGATATACTTTGTGCTGCCAGTAAAACTTATCCTCTTGTCCAGAATTACGAGAAAAATATAGGAAAAGAATGGGATAAAGGTTATTTATGGTGGTTGGAACAGCAGTCTGATGATATACTTTTTTATGTGACGAAGAAGCAGTCCTGGCTGAATGATGCACTGGGACTTATGATTCCGATTAACTATCAGTATGCTTATGGACGATTGATAGCTGATGATGGTGGGGATCGTAATCGCGGAAAGTATAATCTGGATATCAATTTTGGTTTTGCGGATGAGAGAGTCGTCAAGAATCTTGAATGGGCTCTTGTTCCCGTTGCAAAACTTACAGGTATACAGGTCAAAGCTGTAGATTCGCTTACGCTTAATATAAGCAGAATAGCAATAGAAGAGAGTAGTATTTTAGACTTGATAAAATAGAGGAAACATTATGAGCGAAAGCAAAGATAAGATTATTCTAAAGGCAGAGGATTTGGACGGTTATCTTACAGCTGAGGATCAAAAGGATCTTGAAGATCTTCAGGAAATGTATAAGGGAGCTCTCAGTTCTTTTGATCCTGTAAACGAAGATGCTATTGTCAGAAACTTTGATGAGATGGGACATAAGATGCAGGAAATCTGTGCTAAGCATCCTAATATCAAGGTTTATTCCTTTGAAACAGAGGAAGGAGCTCATCCGGAAGCCAGTCGTGTCATTTCCAAGCTTAGAAGTGTAAATACCAGTCACGAAGAGTTTATTTATTACTCTCAGAGAGCATATGAGATGTTGTTCCGTCTTGCCTACATAGAAGAACATCAGGATAAGAAGGGGCATATCTTTGTAAAGACTCCTGTAACTTATCCTGTACAGAACTATGCTGTGCATAAGATTCCTAATATCAACGAGGATATCAAGGATAGTGTCATGATGGTAATGCTTCGTGGTGCTTTGCTCCCTAGTATGATTATGTCCAAGGAAATTGAGGAATATTCATCTAATGGTTATGTAACACCTTTTGAACTTTTTAAGATTAGCCGTGATGATAGCCGTAAAGAGAATGACATGCAGTATGTTCTTAATCTTAAGAATTCATTCTTTAATGTAGAAGAACTTGACGGCAAAGACTGGGTCTTTGCTGATCCAATGAATGCTACTGGTGGTTCTATCGTTACTGTTGTAAAATATCTGCAGAGTCTTGGTGTTAAGCCAAAGAGTATAAAGTTCTTTAATGTTATTTCTGCTCTTAAGGGAAGTCTCAGAGTTACACGCGCCCTTGAAAACTGTACATGTTATACTCTTTGGATGGATCCTGTCCTTAATGAAAAAGCTTATATCATGCCAGGTCTTGGAGATGCCGGTGACAGACTTAATGGTTGTGATAGTCATGAATCTCCTCGTAATATCATGCAGCTTGTTGCAGATTATGGTAGCAATATTGCAAATCTTTACAGGCATCAGCTTAGAACTATTGAACAGACTGTTCTTGGCAAGTAAGGTGTAGCTTTACAAAAAGGTAAAATATGAAAAGAGTTCTTTTGGTTTTGTCATTGTGTATACCTCTTGTATTTTGTTCCTGTGTTTCAGATCAGAGGCTCAGTGACACTACCGAAAGATCTATAAAATATCAGAATATCACTGTAGAATATTTTAATATTGCCAATGTTTATCAGTCCCAGAAGAATTACTCCAAGGCATTGGAGTATTACAATAAGGCCATGGCTAATCCTAAGCTAAAAAATGCCGCCTATTATCAGATTGGAAGAACTTATGCCCTTAACAAGGAGTGGGGGAATGCACTTGTAGTTTATAAAGATCTGTATGAAAAAGATAAGGATAATACCAACCTCAAGATAAGTATTGCATATATCTATGCAATGAGTGGGGATCTGGATAATGCACTCATTCTGTATAAGGAACTTTCGGAAGACAATCCTTTGGACAGGGGCATCCTCAAAAATTACATGAGTGTCCTCATGACAAGTGGAAAGTATGAACTTGCTGAGGAATTGTATTATGTTATGGCTGAAAGGTTTCCCGATGATGAAGAACTGCCTGCAATCTTGACTAAGATTGCAGATGCTCTGGATAAGTAATTAGTCCTTGTTTATGAATTCTTTATATTTATCAGGATCCACCTTAAAAGATACGATGTAGTCTTTTATGTCGTTTTTTGCTTTATCAAGGGCTGACATTGCTTCGTTGAAGATTCTTTCCGCTGAAACTATTCTTATTGTTTTGCTTGATAAGCCAATTGTAATCTTATTATCCCGATTATTATCCTTTAATAACTGTTTTGTCCTTACATAAAGATTCTGACATAGGAATAAGGACTTATCTATATCGCAGTCTGATGCGACAAGTATATATGAATCATTGTTGTATTCAAATACATGGTCCGAACTTGTGATTATGGTGGAGAACAGTCTTTTTATCATGCTGGATATCGGATCAGTATTCTGTAAGTTTTCTATGCTGACAGCAATTACAGACAAATCCTGGGATGAGGAATTTGCCTGCTTCAGTTCAAGTTCCAGATACTCTTTAAGTTCCTCTGGTATTTTATAGTCGTAATCGTCTGTAGAATTGGCTGCGGTTATTTCAAATTCAGTTTTTTTTTCCGTCAGGACAGGTTCTGCTTCCACTGTGGCAAAAGGCTCCTCTGTTATGGAAGCAAAAGGGTCTTGTTCTTCTGTTTCCATTGGTCCTAATAATGCTTCTACTTCTTCAGGAGTCAGTATAGATTGTGGAGTTGGTGCAGAATCTTCATGTTCAGTCTCACTTTGAACTTCTTCCTGAGTAGATACTTCGGTCTGTTCAACAGTAACTTCTTCCGGTTTTGAAAGATCTGCTGATTCTACAGTATTTTCTTCTGTAATATCAGCAGGAACAATTCCTGCCTGTTCGGTCTTTTCTGCAGGTTCATCTGCTGGTTCTTGTACAGTATCTTCAGCTGGCAGTACATCCTGGTTCTGCAGTGTTTCCTCTGTTCCTGAGTCACTTTCTGTATTTGCTGCCGATGGTTTTACAGAACCGTCAGCTGTCTTTGTAACGGATCCTGCATCCAATTTAGTAAATACTAAAAGAAGGATTATATAAGCTAAGGTTGTTATGAAGAGTACTGCAAAAGTATATTTGGCCCTTGTATATATAATATAAGGAGTAAGAAGATATATTCCTGCTGTAAGTGTCAGCCTGTTATTGTCACTTGTCATTATTACAGTACTGTAGGTTTTTATAAGTGAAGAAGTACTGCCTGTTACTTTATGTATAGGATATGTTGCAAGGAGTGTGTTTTCGTGCTTAAGCTGGACTGACTGAAATAATCCCTGCTTGTCTATCATGTTGTAAAATGAGTCCCGGAATTCTACAGTTCCTACCTTGTCCCTGTATAAGCTTGTATTTATCGATTTTGTCAGGTCCGTAAAAATCTCTTGAGATCTTAACTTTCCTATGTTATATGATGCTGCCAATGAGATGATGAAGTATGCAATGCATATTATATAGATAACTCCGACGGAGATAGATAAAATGTTTTTTTTATTTTTCGTAATCATTATTATACCTTTTGGTTTCGAGATATACAGTGTTTATTAACTGTTGGATCTGAGTAGAACCATCACTGTTATATTTTCGGCACCACGCAATATAAGGTAAAGAGGCAATTATTGAATTATTATCAAAAAGCTCCTTGCTGTCCATTTCCTTGCAGAGAGAATTTATGTAGCGCTGAATGTTGGATTGTATACGAGATGTTGATATCGGCTTTGTATCCGATGGTAATGCATAGGGTAGTGTTATTGTGGTGTTTCTTATTGTTCCATTGATGGTAGAGATCCAGTTTAACAGTGATAGTCTGTAATCATTCATTACGTCAGAAGTAACTGGATCAACTAATTCTGATTCAAGTAATTTTTCTTTTTCAGGAACAAATAAAGGTGTCCTGAACATTAACTTGTCAAATAAGGTTTCTCCAGGCAAAATCTTGTTTGATTCCCTGTAGAAGTTCCGTTCTAGATAGGTCCCTTTAGTATATGCTTTCCCGCTGTTATAGCAAAAATCAGCTCCGTAAAGCTTTATGGAGGTAAATCCAAGAAACTTTGCAGTAGCAATTGCTGCTATGGTTACAGTTCCTGCGCCAGAAGTTATGTACGGAAGTGAGTTATCTGTCAGTAGTGATGAAAGTGGGTGACCGGTGTTTATGAATGCTATTTTGTGACCTTGAGATAACAAATGTGATATAAGGTTTGCAGGAGCACTCAAGTCAAATATGAACAATGTGTTCTTGCACTTTGTGCCTATAGTCATGTAATGTGTTATGCTTATTATCTGGCTGTCTACTGAAACTATGATATCAGGTTCAATATTATGGTCAAGTAAAGGTCCAATGGCTGTATCTGTTGCAATGATTGCTGACGAGCTTCTATCAATAGTTCTGATTGAATGGTCAAGACTTGGACCTGCTGCAATGATAGCAGCTTGCTTTGATGTGTCTGTCTTGTAGTCAAATATTGATTTGTCGTAATGATATTTTAGATTATTGAGGATATTATGATGCCATATCTTACCGAAGTGAGACTGTACGCTGAAATCTTTTTTTATTTCTTCTAGGGCTGTTTGTATCTTTTTATGGCAAGATTCCAAAAGTTGTGTATTATTTATCTGCCATACTCTTTGAGTCAGAATAGTCATGTCTCCGAATAAGGCAGGAAGATATTTTGTCTTGAGTGTTTTTTCCAGATTATCTACTGTACAGTAGCTTATGTTTTCCTGCTCAAAAAAAGCTTTGTTATTGTTAAGTGACAGAGAAAAATCAAGGCTTTCGGCGTCTGCTTCTACAGCTATGATCTTAGTGGCAGGAAGAAGCTTTTGCACTTGCTTTATGTGGAATCCACCTCCAACTCCAAAAATAACCAGGAAAGATGAGGTGATGCCGTTTGCAAAAGTTTCCGCTTCTTTTTCAGGATTATATTTGGAATGCATTGGTTTTCCGTCTGTAAATAAAGGTATTTGGCTGCCTGTTTTAGATGTTATATATTCTTTGTATATCAATTTGTAAATCTTCCTCTAGTTTTTTTATCTTGGATTCTATCTGATCATGTAGTTGTTCTTTTTGTTCTGAAGTTATGGAGCGACTGTACAGGAGATTTTCCAGCGGGAACAATTCCTTTATCCAGTCATCAGTTGAGATGTTGTTGCTGATTATTTCCCATATTTTCTGTCCTTTGCTACTATTATTGTTACTATTATTTGTGAGAATAACTTCAGGAAGTTTGCAGGATTTTTTATCAGATTGTGCGTTTTTGTTCAACTGGATATAAGTATCCCAGTTGATATCCTGAACTTCGTTAAGTGATGAGTCATAGGAATAGTTATTACTTAGGCGATACAGCCTTTTGCCAAAAGAGTTGGATCTGAACCAGGATTTGTAGATTTCGAGGGCAGGGGTTACAAATGTCTGAGGTGTAATGCGTGTTTCTTTTGTACGTAGTCTATTGTCTGTTGCAGATTCTTTGGTTTCCAGCTCGTTTGGCTGTGTGTGGGCAAAGGAATTGGATTGTGCAAGGTCAAGACCACAGAAGTAAACATTACCATCGGTGAGTTCCAATGCTAATTGAGCTGCTGTCCCGCTTACTGTTCCGTTTCTTTGCGCCTTTACAGTAGTGTGGAACAGTGAAGCAAAGCTACAGCTGACTCCATCATCGTAAAACAGTGGTACAACGGGATGAGTACTGATTATATCAGCATAACATGCACTTTCTGGACTTAAAGCAACAGGTATATTCTTGTTCTGAGATATATAATGGGATAAATGCAGTTTTGCCCAGTAACCTCCATCTGTAGATATTACCAGGTCAGGAGTGATGTTATTTTTTATAAGGACGCTTAGCGCTGATGAAACACAGATTAAAAAGAATGAACTTCTGTTTTCTTTAATCATGGGTAAGGATGATTGTAAGCTAGGTCCACTAGCACATACAATAATATTACCACTTCCTTTTTGTAATGTAGCTGTCTGGTTGCAGAACAAACTTAGTCGGATTGAGTTTTTTAGCCATCTTTTGGCAAAATAACTTCTTGTGTTCAGTACGCTTTGGGCTTTCTGGACAGAATCCTTTATGATTGTCCATGCTCTGTTATATTCATCTGCAAAAGGTTTCTCTCCAGGAGTCCAGGATAAAAAAGCCGTCTTTAATAATCCTTCTTCTCCAAGAAAATTGAATAATAAATCTGGATTTTGCTCAATCTTACTTAAATAAAACACTTTATCCCAAAGATGGTCATAATTACTAAAATCAGCGCAATATCGTATTGCAAAGAGTTTTGTATCAGGAAATCTTTGCCTCAAATATTTGGCACAGTAAGATAAAGCTGGTTCTGTGATAATAATGCAAGATGGAGCAAAGGAGAGTTCTCTTGTACTGACAAAACGTTCAGCTTCCTTGTCTGGATTATATGAAGAATGAAGGTAAATGTTATTATAACTGCATGTCTGCTGCTTGTTCTTGGTTTCAGTAAATATTATTGGCATTTATTTTTTCCACTAAAAAACAAAAGCCACCTGCTTTGAGCAAAGTGGCTTTTGTTCCTGTCGGTTATTTTTTAATCTGATAAGCCTAGCTCAGTAAAGAGTTTCTTGTATGTCTCAAATTGCTTTGATTTTGCAAATTCTGCAATTTTTTCTTCTGGAAGACTTTCCAAAAGTTGATCCATATAAGAGAGTACTGATTTTATTTCCTGTTTCATGTCTGCAGGAATTGAGTCACTGCTAGATGCAGGTGCGCTTTCTAGTTCTTCTGGAGTTACGATATCGCTGTCATCTATTACAGGTTCTGGCTCAGGAATATCTACGATAGGTTCTGACAATAGAGAGAATTGCTCGTCTGTTATTTCCTCAGTAGACGTATCTGTAGATACTGAAGGTATTTCGATATCTGAAGGCTCCGTAGATGGTTCTTCTGCTGATTCCGGTGTTGCAATTTCTTCTGGTTCGTCTGCTATTTCTCCCCAGGAATTGAATACTGAATCAACTGGTTCTTCGCTTATACCTGTCTCCAGTGTCTCATCTTCATCGATTGAATCTATGATGTCATCAGCATTTTTTTCCAATTCTTCAACCGTAGGAATAGATTCTGTATCATCGGATTCTTCCGTACTGGATGATATTTCGTCAATTTCTCTATTCTGAGATTCTGTAACTGTATCTACTGTTGGAACTTCATCATCATCTGTTGGAATTGAAATCTCTTCTGGAAGTTGAGTTGTTTCAGAAGAATCGAGCTCAGAAGTAGAAGACTCGTTTGTTATATCCTCTTCAAGAATATTTTCTGAAAGTACAGGTTCACTGGAGGATGATTCTTCGGAAATGTCGAATGCATTATCTTCAGTAATCTCTGCAGCGTCTTCTGTAATGAAGTTAGCAGAATTGAGGATGTTACCAAGTTCGTTGTCACTTAAAGAAGTGGATTCATCTTCTGTATCAGAATCAACGGCTTCTTCAGAGGCTGGCTCTTCTAGTTCGGATACTGGGAGGGAAATCTCTTCAGAAACAACATCTTCTGTTTCTGGAAGCTCTTCGAGTTCAGGAAGTTCACTTACTTCTGCAGCTGGTTCTGAAAGCTCAGTTTCGTCAAGTGTTACTTCTTGTGTAGTTGGCTCTTCCAAGGCGAAATCTGTTGGATCCTCGCTGGAAATGTCTGCAATTTCTTCATCAGCGACAGGTTCTTCAAGAACAAAGTCTGTTGGCTCGTCAATATCAGATTCGTCGGAAACAGATTCTACAGAAGGTATTTCCTCGGTAACTGTTTCTTCTGGAGTAACTTCATCATAAGGAAGGTCCTCAATAGCAGGAGAATCCTCTATGGATGGCTCTGAATTGATGTCGAATGCGTTGTCTTCAGTAATCTCTGCAGCGTCTTCCGTAATGAAGTTAGCAGAATTGAGGATGTTACCAAGTTCGTTGTCACTTAAAGAAGTGGATTCATCTTCTGTATCAGAATCAACAGTTTCTTCAGAGGCTGGCTCTTCTGGTTCGGATACTGGGAGGGAAATCTCTTCAGAAACAACATCTTCTGTTTCTGGAAGCTCTTCGAGTTCAGGAAGTTCACTTACTTCTGCAACTGGTTCTGAAAGCTCAATTTCGTCTAGAGGAATATCTTCTGCAATTGGTTGTGTTTCGGCTGTATCAAATGTATCTAATTCCTCTGTAACTGTAGTATCTATATCTGTGATATTCTCGTCATCTGTAACAGTAGTATCTGTGTCGAGAGAATCATTCAGGATATCTCCAAGTTGATCTGAACTTAGTGCAATTGTATCGTCTCCGTCACTATCTGCGAAGAATCCCTGATTTTCATCTTTTGCAGTTGGCTGATCATCTGTTGTAATTCTGTTTGCAGGTGGGTTTTCCCTGATTTCCTTTACTTCTTTTCTTAGGGAAGCAATCTCGTCTCTAAGGCTCTGAAGATCCTGTGCCAGCTGGATAAACATATTCTCTGAGATATGTGCATTCTCTGCAAGGTCCGAAACTTCCTTCTCAATTTCTTCAGGAATGACCACTGCATTTCCATGGGAATCATCAGATTTTACAGTCATGGTAAAATCAGTTGATTCTGGTTCGGGTGTTGTTTTCTCAACCGGAGTAGGCTCTTCTATGGAAGTATCAAAGTCAAATTCTGATAGGTCAACTTCTTCTGTTTCATGTGATTCAGATTCTGTTGCGGTGTCACTGAGAGTGGAGTCTGTACTAGACCCATCGTTTAGATTGTCAAAGATATCATCGAAATTGTCCAAATCAACGACAGTTCCTGTTTCTGCTTTTGTATCTGTCTCAGATGGTTCATTTATATCCTCTAATGATATTTCTTCTCCTATAGGTTCACTTTCTGTCTTTGATTCCGGAAGTTCATTTGACTGCTGAACTTCTTCAATAGAATCGACTTCATCAAAAGTCAGGTTAATGTCCAAAGGTTCTTCTTCCAAGTCTGTCTGATTCTGTTGAGTGTTATCATCAAAAGAATCTAAGTCGAGGAAAGAATCAAGAGGAACATCCCCATCTGGTATAAAGTCATCAACGCTTACATTTTCCGTAACTGATGATGTGTCTTTATCATCAGTTTGCTGGAATGTAGACGGTGAATTCAAAAAATCATCCAGAGAAACTTCTTCTGTCTCTAAAGATAGTTGTGCTTCATCTATTGTTTCAATATCTTCCAGTGTAGATGGTAAATCCAGAGGAACATCGGTCAATTCACTAAGATTTTCATTCTCTGTCGTAGTGTCTAAAAGATTAAAATCGGGGAGCGTATCTTCCTCGCTGTTGTTTTTGATGTCTGAGTCTTGATTTTCAGGAGGTGTCTTTACCCATACTCCATACTGGTCAAGTTCGTCGTTATTATCAGATGAATTACCCATATGTGATCCCCTATAATGATAAATAGATATTGCCACAATGTCAGTAATTTTAGATTTGGGATTACTTGTTTTGCCCAAAAAGTGCACTGTTTTTGGCACCTGACACTAGACATTGCCACACTTTAAGTATATATCGGTGGGTTAAAAAAAACTCGTGAGTTATTTTTTTTTGTGTAAAAGACAAGGAAAATCAAACAAATAAAAAAAACTTAAGGGAAGAGAATTACTGCCGATTCTATATGTATGATTCGATGCAAATTTATTATAGCAGCATGTTTGGGTACTTTTTGTTACGCTGCAGTGTCTTTAGTTGGTGGAAGAGATGGTCTTTGGGCTACTAGGCAAATGCAAGAGCAGAGGCAAATAATCAGTTTAAATACAAGTCAGATTGAAAGGATAAATGAAGAGTTAAATATAGAAAAAAAAGCTTTGCAGGAAGATCCTGATGTGATTGCTGCTTATGCCAGAAAACTTGGATATGTAAGTGAAACTGAAAAACTTGTAAAGGTTAGTGGACTCCCAAATAGAGAGATTAGAATTTATGAGCATGGTTCTGTTGTTCTTCATGTAGAATCCAAATATATTCCTGAATGGGTTTGTAAGTCAGCTGGATTGATTGCTTTTTCTTTTATATATGTCATATTGCTATTGCTTGATTTTAGTCGTGGTGCTATAACTGTTAAGCAGCCGAAGAAAGGTTTTAAGCTGCCGGAAAGTGGTATTAGAGCATATGAGATGTATTCCTAAAACAGAAGATAGTATAGATTTAGTAGTTGAGTGTATAAAAAAAGGCGGTATAGCTATACTGCCTACAGATACAGTATATGGATTCAGCGGGTTGGTAGATACTGCTGAATCGTATGAAGAATGTAAAAAACAGTTTAATACTGATGCGTGTATAAGATCTATAAAAGGAAGGTCTGAAGAAAAACCTTTGATAGAACTTATAGCTTCTCCTGATGATTTAAAAAAATATACGGATGACTTTATTCCCCCAGAAATTTTGTCAAAATGGCCTGGTGCTCTTACTGTAATTGTTAATGTAAAGAAAGATTCGCCTCTCTTGGGTGTTAATGGAACAGTTGCGTTCCGTTGTCCAGGGGATTTATGGCTTAGAAATGTTATCAACAAGGTAGGCTCTCCTTTGTACAGTACAAGTGTAAATAGGAGTGGTAAACCTGTTCTTGAGAATATGGATGATATTAGAAAAGAATTTAGCAATGAAGTGGATATCTTCATAGAAGACGGGAATAAAAATGGCTGTGTCCCATCTACTATTGTTAAAATCGAGAATGGAGTTGTAAAGGTTCTTAGACAAGGGGCAGTTATCGTTTAGTCCAAGTTACTGCAGAAGTTATGGATTTTATCCCGTTATCAGAGTCTGTGTCTATTTCAAATACAGTACGGGTACCTGATAATGTTGTATTGTTTGACAACGTTAGTTTCCATTTTAGAGGATCTGCTGTAGATGCTAGTTTTTGTGCTATATCACGGGGAAGATTAGGGTAGAATGATGGGTTTGATTTGCCTGTCTGTGTTATCTCTATATTTTTATCTGTTATGGAGATGAGTACGTTCATGCTGGCTCCGTTGTTGAAAATAATGAACCCTCTGCCACTACGCATGAGTATAACTTTTTCAACAAAATCTTCTCCTCCCCAAGTTCCTGCAATTGAATCTAAACTTTGAGATGAGCCTTGTGACGTTTCTGGTCTGTTTTGTATTGAAACTTGTTTCCCTGTTTCTATGTTGTTAAGTAAATTTTCCAAAGAGTTTTTCGCATCTGTAAGGATTTTGAAGTATGAGGCATAACTTTTTGTTTCACTTACAGCAATATTGCTGTTCTGCTTTATGGCAGTAAGTGTACAAATCCAGTTGTTTTCTTCATCTTCATGTATTTCTGCGTAGAAAGATATATGACTAGAGATAGCTACTGTTTCTGAATATTCTGTATCTCTCTTGTCTACGATAATGTATCCGCTGAGTGATTGCATCTGAGTATAGAACAGATTTGTAGTCATTTTTATCATATCTGAGTCATCAGATATGGATTGAGTTGCATAGAAATCAATTATTGTTGCAGCATTTACAGTTATGGCTATAGCTACATTTATAAAAATGAGTATGATTTTCTTTGTAAATCTTGTCTTACTGTAATTCAACAATAGAAAACCTGCCTTTAGTCTTGCAACCCCTTTCGGAATTCTCTTGATATTTCCCTATTTATATCTCGCTCTTTTATATCAGCGCGCTTATCGTATTGTTTCTTACCCTTACAAATACCAAGGGTAACCTTTACACGGCCGTTCTTTAAGTAAAAATCCAACGGTACCAAGGTAAACCCCTTTTCTTCAACTTTTCGTGTAAGCCTTTTTATTTCATCCCTGTGAAGTAAAAGTTTTTTCTTGCGATCAGGATTATGATTAAAGATAGATGAATAGGAATATTCTGATATATGGAAGTTTTGAACCCAAACTTCTCCATTTTCTATGAAAGCAAAGCTGTCTGCAAATGAAATATTTCCTGCTTTTACAGATTTTACTTCTGTACCTTCCAGGACGATGCCACATTCTAAAGTCCCGTCTATTGAGTAGTTAAAGTGAGCTTTTTTATTTTGTGCGATTATTTTACGACCTTCAGACATATCTATTACTATACAGTATAATTACTCAGCTTGCAAGGTGTGTGTGAATGTGCTAAAATATCGCGATTCAGATATAAACGGAGTAGTTAATAATGAAACAGAACGTATATGATTATTCATTTGAAATGAGACGGCAGAGAAAGAGAAAGTTCTCTTTGGTTCTTTTGGTGATTGTTTCTGTGGTATCTCTTTTAACTCTTTTTATTAATTTTGTTTTATTTCCAGTTTATGTTGGTTCTGATAGCATGGAATCTGATATAAAGAAAAATGGTGCTGTATTTGTCTGTCCGCTGGTGCGATCTCCTAAGAGAGGTGATGTGATGTATATTTACAGACAGGACAATAAAGAATTTACTTTTTTTGAATCTGTCGCAAATGCTGTTGTGAATACTTTTTCTGCACAAAGATATCAGCCATTTGGTTATACAACTAACATAACAGGTAAACCTTGTCTTAGAAGAGTTCTTGCTCTTCCCGGGGATACTGTATATATGAAAGATTATGTTCTTTATGTAAAGCCTGCTGGGCAGAATTATTATCTTACAGAATTTGAATTAACTTCAAAACCTTATAATATACATATTTATTCTGTTCCTGCTGAATGGAATGATGTAGGATTGAAAGGCGATTTTCCTGAAACAGTTCTTGCGGCAGATGAATACTTTGTTCTATCTGATAACAGAATTGAGAGTACGGATTCCCGAATTTGGGGGAATATAAAGAGATCTTCTATCAAGGGAAAGGTTTTGATGCAATATTTTCCTCTGACACGGATTAGGTTTTATTAATTTGAAAGAATCAGGTTTGTATGTTCATGTTCCATATTGCCGGCATAAGTGCGAATACTGTGATTTTTTCAGTATTGCAATAAATAGGTCAGTAGGAGATGATTTTATAAATGCTGTCTTGATAGAAGCAGCTTTTTATAAGAGATTATATTCAATAGATTATTATCGGACAATATATATTGGAGGTGGAACGCCAAGCCTCCTTTCTCATCACCAGTTGAAAAATCTTATTGAAGGGCTTATTGTACTTAATTCAGGTAAAAATCCACTTGAAGTAACAGTAGAAATGAATCCTGAGTCTGTCACTTTGTCTAAGATAGACGTTTGCTCAGACTATGGTGTTACGCGATTGTCTCTTGGTATACAGTCTCGCAATCAATCCGTACTTGATAATGTAGGAAGAATAACTTCTATAAAGGATCAAGATATAGCTCTGAATTTGCTTTCAAAAAGCTGGAAAGGACACCTTAATCTTGATGCTATAGCGGGACTTCCTGGGCAGAGTATGGAAGACTTTGTTGATACTGTCAGATATATTTCAGATTTTGGTTGTGATCATGTTTCTTTGTATACTCTTATGGTTGAGGATGGAACTCTTCTAGCTAATAAGATTGATCGTGGTGTTCTTGATGTTGATGAGGATCAGTCGGATATGCAATGGCTCGAAGGAAAGAAAATCCTTGAAACTGAAGGTTTTATTCAATATGAGGTATCAAATTTCTCCAAAGAAAATTGTCGAAGTATCCATAACATGATTTATTGGTCGCAGGGGAATTATATAGGTATTGGACCTGGTGCTTCAGGAACGTTTTATGATTTTGACGGTCAATCTGTCAGATGGACAAATAGACAGGATATTGAGGGGTATATAAAGTTTTGGAATTTATATGAATCTAGGCTAGGCTCTGTTAATATAGCAGGAATCCCGCGCGACACTGAAGAACTTGATCTTCAGACTTTAGAATTTGAATATCTTATGATGGGATTTAGGACAATAGATGGTATTGATTCTGATCTGTATAGGGCTAGGTATAATGGAGTAAACCCATGGTACGGAAGTCTTGATCGACGGCTTAGAGATGAAAAGTCTAAGTGGGCGCTGTTTGAAGAGAAAGGATATGCCAAGGTTGTGGAGAAGAATGGACGGAGTATTTATTCATTGAATGATAAAGGTTTATCTTTTTTGAATACACTGCTTTTAAGTCTGTAAATGTATATAAGATATTAAATTTTTATTTAACTACTTGACTTCAAGGGCAAAAAATTAGATAATTAAAAACACTTATTTTATTAAGGAGTTCTATCGTGCCTTGTGGAAAGAAAAGAAAGCGCGCAAAGATAGCGACACATAAGCGTAAGAAGAAGCTTAGAAGGAATAGACATAAGAGTAAGTAATTGCGGTAACGCCTTTATTTATGAGTGTCTACAGAGATCGTGGTTGGTTATTCCTTACTGCGATCTTTTTTTTTAAGTGCCGGGATATTTTATTCCCGGCTTTTTTTTGCATTGAAGTTTTTATTTTTTAGGAGCTTAAGTTGTTACTTCAGAATATTCATTCTCCACAGGACTTAAAAGCAATCCCTCAGGATAAGTTGCCAGTTCTTGCGAAAGAAATGCGTAGTAAAATTATTGAAGTTGTCGGAAGTAACGGAGGACATTTAGCTAGTAACCTGGGTGTTGTTGAACTGACAATTGCTTTGCATCGTGTCTTTGATAGTCCAAATGATGCTATTGTATGGGATGTGAGTCACCAGTGTTACCCTCATAAATTATTGACTGGCAGATATGATAGTTTTCCGTCAATACGAAAAGAAGGGGGAATATCTGGGTTTACAAGAATATCGGAGAGTGAGCATGATTATTTTGATGCGGGACATGCTTCTTCTTCCATATCTTCTGCTCTTGGTTTATTGGCTGCATGGAATCTGGAAGGCAGGACTGATAAGGTAATAGCTGTTATTGGAGATGGAGCCCTGACTGGTGGAATGGCTTATGAAGCATTGAATCATGCTGGCCAGCTTTCAAAAAATCTGATTGTAATAGTAAATGATAATCAGATGTCAATAAGCCGTAATACTGGGTCTATATCCAGATATCTTTCGAGTCTTACGGTTACAGCACAGTATCAGAAATTTAGACGTAAGTTTGATAGACTTATAGATGATATTCCATATTTCAGCCGGCATTTTTCCAAAGTGATTTATCGGATGAAACGAGGTCTTAAGGGACTTTTTCTGACAAATAACCTTTTTGTTGATTTAGGTTTTGAGTATGCAGGACCTTTAAATGGTCATAATATGGCGCAACTCGAAAATGTATTCCGAAAGGCGAAAAAAATTCCTCGACCGATTATTATTCATGTGGTTACAAAAAAAGGTAAGGGGTATTCTCCCTCAGAAATAGATCCGTCTGCTTTCCATGGGGTTGGACCATTCAATATCTCTGATGGAGTCGTAGAGCATTTTGATACTTTGAGTTTTACAGAAGCCTTCAGTCATAAGATGGTTCAATTGGGGGCTGAAAACCGTAGAATAGCTGGTATTACTGCTGCAATGTCAAAAGGTACGGGATTGGATTCTTTCAGCCGGCACTATAAAGATAGGTTTTTTGATGTAGGTATTGCAGAAGAACATGCTGTAACGTTTGCCGGAGGTCTTGCTGCAGGAGGTATGATTCCTGTCGTTGCTATATATTCAACCTTCATTCAAAGATCTTTTGATCAGATTGTGGAAGATATAGCTTTGCAGAACAGACATATAATCATGGTATTTGATAGAGCTGGAGCTGTTCCTAATGATGGCGAGACTCATCAGGGAATATTTGATATAGCTATGCTCAGACCTATTCCTGGTGTAGTTATATTGAGTGTAACAAGTGCTAAGGATATGATGTTGTGTTTGGATTGGGCTGTAAGAGATGCTTCTGGTCCTGTAGCTATTCGATGGCCTAAAGCTACATGTCCATCAGAACTTGATTCTTTTGGTAGAAAGGTTCAGCTTGGACGAGGTTTGTACATAAGAAGTGAGGAATATGCTCCTGCGTTGTCAGTGTCACTTACCGGTAGTAAACAAAAAAAAGTACTCATCGTATGTACCGGTGGAATGTTCAGTGAGGTTCTTACTGCTGCACGTTCACTGCTTTTGTCCGAAATAGAGACAGACATATATGTTCTTAGATTTATAAAGCCATTGGATGAAAAATATTTTCTGTCAATATGCTCCAAGTATAGTGGAATTATGTTTGTTGAAGATGGTGTAAAAATTGGGGGGGTAAGTGAATATTTACAGAGAATAATCTTGATGAGTTCTTTGAATGTAAAGACTGACATAAAAGCTTTCCCTGATAGTTTTGTTGCAAATGGAACTCGACAGTCTATCTTAAAGTCTGTTGAATTAAGCTCTGATGATATTGCAAGAGGAGTAAAAGCTCTGTTAGAATAGACCTGATGAAAATACTTAAATTACATAATCGTACGATAAAAACAGAAAATCCCGCTTTTATAATGGGGATAGTAAACTGTACTCCTGACAGTTTTTATGCAAAATCCAGAATTTATAAAGAAATGGTTGTTTCTGAAGATAATGTTACGGAAGCAGGGGTAAGGTATGCCTTGGATTTAGTTGACCAAGGGGCTGATATTCTTGATCTTGGAGGGGAATCAACAAGACCTGGAAGTGATTACGTTGATAGTCAGGAGGAAATCCGTCGACTTATTCCTATTATCAGAGGAATACGTAAATATTCAGATATACCTATTTCCATTGATACCCGAAAGGCAGCTGTATTTAAAGCTTGTTTTGAGGAAGGGGCTGATATTTTGAATGATGTAAGTGCTCTTGAAGATGATATTGATATTGCTTCATATGCTGCTCAAATGGACTGTCCTGTAATTCTTATGCATAAGAGAGGTATCCCTAAGGTTATGCAGCAGAAGACTTCGTATAGCAACGTGTTTGAAGAAGTGAATAAATATTTTGAGTCAAGAATAGATTATGCTATTAGCTCCGGAATTAAACAGGATAATATTATTATCGATCCTGGAATTGGTTTTGGTAAGGATCTTGATTCAAACCGAGTTTTGATTGCTAGGGTCGGAGAGCTCTGTGATGGAAAGTATCCTGTTCTTATGGCATTGTCTCGAAAGACATGTATTGGAGAAATGACTGGAAGAAATGTCGAGGATAGACTATACGGAACATTGGCGGCTGATATGATATCTGTTATGAGAGGCGCAAGTATTGTCAGAGTACATGATGTTGCTCCTTGTTGGGATACATTGGCTGTATTAAAATCTTTAGTAGAATATCTTTAATATAAGGGGCTTTATTTTGAATTCCGGGGACATGTTTCTAAAGATTTATGATTTTATAAGGCCTGTGCTAGATATAGGTATATTGACTTTCATTCTATATAAGACTTTTGACTTTATTACCAAGACAAATGCTATGCAGATATTAAAGGCAGCTGTCATAGTTGCCTTTGCATATGCCATTGTTAGAATATTGAATCTGGATACAATGTTATGGATTTTCAATATTGTTGCTCCTGGACTTATAATAGGTTTTGTAATTGTTTTCCATCCAGAAATACGTAAGATTTTTTTGAAGCTTGGACAAACTGAGTGGCTTGCATTTGGGGCTAGGAGCAGACATACGTATGTTGATTCCGTTCTTATTGCAGCAGAATCTTTATCTCAGCAAAGACGTGGAATGCTTGTAGTCTTTTTGCGCAATACGAAGCTTGATAATATAATGGATACAGGTACAAGGTTAAATGCAGATTTATCCTCTAGTTTGCTTATAACTATATTTGCCCATGATACAGCTTTGCATGATGGTGCTGTCTTTATTCAAAATGGTAAGGTTCTTGCTGCAGGATGTTTTCTTCCTCTGAGTGAACAATATGACATTAAAAAGACTTTTGGAACACGGCATAGGGCTGCACTTGGAATGTGTGAAAATAGTGATGCAATTGTTCTTGTTGTCAGTGAGGAAACAGGAGCAATAAGTCTTGCATATGATTCAAAACTTCATTATGACTTGACAAATGAACAGCTTACCCGAATTTTAGAGTCTCAACTTCATATAACAGCTGATGAGAAGCAAATTGAGGATACAATAGATGAACACAAAGAAGCTTAAAGATAAATTACTGGATAAATGGCTGTCAAAAATTGTATGTTTTGTTCTAGCTGTAATTATATATTTCTTCCATCAGTTTTCTGTTTTGGAAAGAAGGGTTTTTTCAATACCGCTTACTGTTGTAGAAGACGGAAAAATGACTACTACAGCTGATTTTAATGTCAAAAGATATGTAAAAGTTACAGTAAGGGGAAAGGCTGAGAGTTTAAATAATATTACAGAAAGTGATTTTGTAGCTTATATAGACATATCTAATCAAACAAAAGAAGGGAAATATCAAGTTCCCGTTTTGATTCAACCTAGTGAAAGATTAGCCTTGCTTGAACCCCTGGAGTTGAGTACAAGCCCAGAGAAAGTAAATGTTACTTTGGAAGAAAATATATTTCGTTATGTGAATGTTTCTGCAAGTATTGCTGGAAAACCTGCTTATGGCTATGAAGTCAGTGGTATAACTGTAAAGCCGTCTACGGTTCGTGTATCTGGTTCTAGAAGTATGGTACAAAGTCTTGATTATGTACAGACTGATAGGGTAGAAATAGATGGTTATACAGAAAGTACTGTGCAAACTGTAGATATCATATCAAATAACAAGAAGATTACGATAGAAGAGAAGAATCCTTTGGATGTAACAGTTAGTATTACTCCGATACAACTGCAGAAAACCATGAATTCGATAGATGTTGTATATTCAAATCTGAATGATAGTGTGGATATCATCAGTTCACGGGCTAAGGTAAATCTTGAGTTGGAAGGACCTCAGATTGCAATGGATCGGATTACAGCTAGAAATATAATAGCATCTGCAGACTGTTCTTCCATAACACAGGGTGGTACGTATACAATTCCTGTTTACATAATAGCTCCTTCTTCTGTAAAAGTTATAAGCCAGTCTGCTAAGACGATAACTGTTACTGCCATAAATAAGCAGAAAGAAGAAGAATTTGTAGAAGAGATAATAGACGAAGTTCTAGAAGAATTGGATATTCATGAGTTATGATATATGGAATAGGTTGTGACATAACAGATGTTTCAAGAATAAAAAAAATAATTGAAAAACAAGGTTTTATTAACCGATTCTTTAACAAAGATGAGATGTGCTCTGATTGTTTGAGTGATCAGCGTCAGGGAGAGCATTATGCTGTTAGGTTTGCAGCAAAAGAAGCTTTCAGTAAGGCTTTAGGGACAGGAATTGTCGGATTTGACCTTAAGGATGTCTATGTTGTGAAAGAAACTTCAGGTCAACCCATATTGAATGTAACGGGAAAAGCTAGAGAGCTTTTGGAAAAGAGATGTGGCAGTGGATGCAGAATTCATCTGTCCCTTAGTCACGAAAAAGAGTATGCTATGGCATATGTAATAATAGAGAGTATAAATGGCAACTAAGGAAGAAGAGAAGAAACCTATAGTAACCTATTGGGCAAAAGAGCTTGTACGATGTCCTGTCTGCAAGAAAAACTTTAAACAGGAAGTAATGCATAAAGGTGGTGGTCGTATGATTGCCGGAGACCTGACTGATGAATTGAGACGAAATTTTGAGCCATCAAAGAAATATGGTGTTGTATACCCTGTGATGTATGATGTGGGGTGTTGTCCTCAATGCCAGTGTGCCCTTTTGTGGAGAGATTTTGTTGATATTAAGGATCCGGATACATTCCGTCGTATAGATGAAAATAGCGAAAAAAGGAAGCAACAGGTTGAGACTATATTTCCTCACTATAATTTGAAAAAAGAGAGAAACCTATATGATGCAGCAGCGTTTCATTATCTAGCATTGCTGACATATGAAGATGTGGATACAGCATATGCTCCTACATTCAAAAAAGGGATGATAAGTCTCAGACTTGCATGGATATGTAGTGATTTGGATAAACTTTGTCCTGGACATAATTTTAGTTATATAGCTCAAGTTTTTTATCGCAAGGCACTGTTTTTTTATGAACAGACAGTGGAATTTGAGCAGTCTGGAGCTGAAAAGGTTGAAGTTGTCTATAATCTTGGCCCAGATATCGATAAGAACTATGGTTATGACGGGGTTTTGTATCTGTCTGTATTGTTAGATTATAAGTATGGTCAGAGAGAAGATTTGGGAGCCAGATTGAAAAAACTTGATAACAATAAACATACGATAGCCCGTATGTTTGGTCTTGGAAAATCCAGTAAAAGTAAACCAGGACCTCTTTTACAAGTTGCAAGAGATGTGTATGATGCCATAAATAAAGAATTGAAGGATAACGATATATTTTCTGAAGATGACTAATATTTTATTGACATTATCTTATGACGGGACTGATTTCTGTGGATGGCAGAGACAGGACAAAGCCGATAAAGGTAAACCTGTGCGGACAGTACAGGGGGAAATTGAAACTGCGCTTGAAAAGATGTTCCGTAGGCCTATTAATCTGTACGGATCTGGCCGGACAGACAGTGGTGTCCATGCTATGGGGCAGGCTGCTAATTTTGAATCTCCAGTGGATTCTATTCCTGAAGAGAATTATATGAGGGCTCTAAATGGAATGTTGCCTAAAGATATCCGCATAATGAAAGTAGAGAAGGTTGGTGCTGATTTTAATTCCAGATTTAATGCTACAAGTCGAAAGTACAAGTATTTTATTCAGTGTGGAATGGGAGTTCCTGCTAGTGAAACTAGGTATGTATGGTATATCCCAAATCATCCAGATGTAAATACCCTTAATGATATGGCAGCACATTTACGAGGTGAAATTGATTGTGCTACGTTTGCTGCTGCAGGAGACCAAAGTCTTAGTACAAAAAGATATATCGATAATGCTCATTGGTATTATGAACAGCAGAACCCTGATAGACTTGTTTTTGAAATAGAGGCAAATGCTTTTTTGTGGAAGATGGTTAGAAGTCTTACTGGAACTCTCATACAGGCAGAGCAGAAAGGACTCCGAGGTGATGATTTTAAGTCAATTCTTGAGAGTCATGATCGAAGTAAAGCTTTAATGACAGCCCCACCTACAGGCTTGTTCTTGTGGGAAGTAAAATTTGATGGAATCCGTCGCCATGTTTAGAGCAGATTTATTGGATCAACATCTATTTCCATATATACATTTTTGATTGTTATGGGATTTCGTTCGTTCATAAGCTGAACTGCTTTTTGCATGTAGCCTATGTTTTGACCGCGAAGAATTACCTGTTGTCGGAAGTTTTGAGCTATCTTTTCTATAGGACATTCACTTGGCCCCATTACATCAGTATATGGGATGTGATAGTTTTTTAAGACTAAAGTTGCTTGTAATGCAGCCTCTCTTGCATTCTGCTCTATGGCAGAGCGGAATACAAGGCGCAAAAGTCGCGTAAATGGAGGAAATCCCAATATTTGTCTTGTCTGTATTTCTTGCTTGTAAAAACCTTCTGGGTCGTTTTTTATTGCAAAATCAATAGGAGCTCTGTCTGGACTGTAACTTTGGACTATAACTTTCCCATCAGGGAAAAATCTTCCGGCTCTTCCTGCAACTTGAGTTATAAGTGAAAATGTCTTTTCTGCAGCCCTAAAGTCCGGCATATGTAGGGCTATATCTGCCATAACGACACCGACTGTCTTTAACTTGGGAAAGTTAAGTCCTTTTGCAACCATTTGAGTTCCAAGAAGTATGTCATAATCTCCACGTCTGAAAGCATCAATCTTTTCCTGAAGCTCGCCCTTATGTGTTACAGAATCGGTATCTATACGGATAACTCTGGCGTTAGGAAACTTTGACTTGACCTCTCCTTCTATATATTCCGTACCAAAACCTGAATATCCTACGTCAAGACTAGAACATTTAGGACATTGTTGAGGAGTTATAATGGTATAGCCACAATAATGGCATCGAAGCCGCTTCTCTGTCTTGTGATAAGTCATGGAAACCGAACAGTTTTTACATTTGATTTCGTAGCCGCAGCTGTTGCATCTGAAAAAATGTGTAAATCCCCGTCGGTTAAGAAATAAAATTGTCTGACGCTTCTCTTCCAAAGTGCTTCTTATTTCTTTAGCTAACTGAGGGGAGATACTAGCGTCAGCATCTTTTATGCAGCTTAGGTTAACGCATTTTATCTCAGGCATAGCGCCGCCTGCTAGTCTACGAGTCAGTACGTGACGGATTATCCTACCATCATCCATAAGTTTCCAAGCCTCAACGGATGGAGTTGCAGATCCCATTACAAGAGGAATCTTTAATGTATTGCACCGGTGTATAGCTACTTGTCTAGCATGGTAACGGGGAGACGATCCAGATTTATAGCTGGAGTCATGTTCCTCATCTATGATAATAAGACCCAGATTAGGAACCGGTGCAAAAACAGCACTCCTGGCTCCGATAACAACTCTAGCGTCTTTATTAAGAATCCTTTTCCATTCCTTAAGTTTTTGACTTCCAGTAAGTCCTGAATGGAGAACTGCCACTGTATTACCGAATCTTCTTGTAACAGCTTCGACCACTTGAGGCGTTAATCCAATCTCTGGAACCAAATAAATTACGCCTTTGCCCTGATTCAGTAGTTCTTCAGCAGCGGTAAGAAAAACTTCAGTCTTTCCGCTGCCTGTCATTCCATAAAGATAGTGTAAAATAGAATCCTGATTTTCACTTAGTATACCCTTGACAGCAGTACGTTGTTCATCGCTGAGATCTCTTTTTATAAAACTAGAAGCATCTTCCATAAAACTAAATCCGGGTGTATCTGTTTCTCTTCTGCCAGAAGGAACCATACTGAATACACATTCCCCAATTGGGCATAGATAGTATCTGGAAAGCCATAGGGCTATATCATATAATTCTTGAGTTAATGTAGGAGTTTCATCAATAAATCTCGTTATGGAACGGATCTTGTCTTGGGTAGTGCCGCATTCTTTTCTGAAGTCTTCATGTGCATCTGTAATATAACCTGTAAGTTTACGGTTGCCAAATCTTACTTCTACACGGCGACCAAACAGGGTAGAGATGTCTTCGTTATTATCTGTCAGGTTTCTGTAAGTAAAAGTCTGATTTAGCGGAATATTGAGAACTATATCTAGAAACATACTTTATACTCTTCAGATTATGATTGGGGATGAATGCTATTGAAAGATTCGGCGTAATCAGGCTGTATGGAGGTAAGCTTTTCCCGGAATGCCTTGAGGTCATTCCATGCGGGCCTCTTTAGACTTTCGTTTCTAAGAAGGGCACTTGGGTGATATGTTGCCATAAGAGGAATTCCTTTATAGTCAAGGAATTTACCTCGAAGATTGTTTATGCCTTCCGAAGTTTCCATGAGATTCTGTACAGCTGTACGACCCATAGCAAGAATCATTTTAGGTTTGAGGATATTTATCTGAGCTTCAAGATAGCCCTTGCAAGCTTCGGCTTCCTGTGGAAAAGGAGTCCTGTTGCTAGGCGGGCGACATTTTACTATGTTTGCTATATAACAGTTGGCGTTGCGGTCAAGGCTGATAGCTGCAAGCATTTTATCAAGAAGTTGTCCAGCCTTGCCTACAAAAGGCCTGCCGCTTTTGTCTTCATCTTCTCCAGGTCCTTCCCCTATTACAAGAACTATAGGGTGCTCTATACCTTCTCCTGGAACTGCATG
Source organism: Treponema sp. (assembly GCA_045616545.1). Taxonomy (GTDB): domain Bacteria; phylum Spirochaetota; class Spirochaetia; order Treponematales; family Treponemataceae; genus Treponema_D. Next base: position 68,120 of record JAZLGX010000010.1, read on the forward strand.
AATACGGGTCCTGCCTAATGGACACAAGTGACATGTGTGAACTTTATTGTATAATGCACCTAGTTTATCTGTAAAGGTTTTAGAAGTTTCAACTGAAACTGACTCAATTTTAGATACTTTGCTTGATTCATCAGCTATAGCTGTTATTGGCGTAGAAAGATCTGTAATCGGTTCTGGGGCGGTAGTTGCTATAATATCATCTTCAAATTTGATATTCATGTCAAATGAATTGTCGTTGTATTCTGAAGCCCATATTGAAGCTGTTCTGAGTAGATTATAAATATCTTGTTTCTGAGAAGATGTCATAGCTGCCAATTATAACTCATAAAATCTTTATAAACAAGAATACCGACATTTTTAAATATAACCTTTATTGTATCTTATATGCTTTTTTGATATTCTTGTTACTATGAAATTCAATAGTCTGAAAATTCTGTTTGTAAGTGTGTTTTGTATCTTTATCAGTACAGAAATGTTATATGCTTATAATACTATATCAAAGGAAACTTCTGATTATCTTGATAAGTTTATGGATTTCAGGATGAATCTTTCCCTTACAGAAACTGATGAAGAAGCTGTAGGATTAATAGAAGATTTTATGGTAGATAACTATCTACCGATAAAAGAGAACCTTACGGAAGAGGAAAATCTGATACTCATCAACTTTTATTATACAGAAAGATATAATTATATGCAGTATGATAAAGTTCCAGGGTGGGCTTTGGCAACGGAAAAAGAACTTTTGGATCAAATTTCGGTTAATAAAGCTTTCTTTGAAGAACATAAAAATGAGAGTCTCAATGGTTGGACATTAGTTACTGCAGCTAATGTTATAGGGTGCTATATGTCGTTTCATCCGGTGTCAACAGCTCTTAAATATGGACTTGAACAGAAAGATATGTACAAAACTGCATGGGAACAGGAGAAAGATTTTTTTATGGGAGCTTCCCATTATGCCCAATGGTTGTTCTTTGCCCCTGGATTTTATGGTGGAAGCAAGAAGCTTTCCGAAAAGCTTTTTCTTGATTCAATAGAACTGGCAAAAAGGGATTCAGAAAAATATTATGCAAATATCTATATGTCCCAGTTCTACTACACTCAAGGAAAGAAAGATAAGGCAAAACTGTATCTTGATACAGCTGATACATATCTTCCTGGTGGAAGGTACGTGGCTTTTATTAGGGATCTTAACAGTAAAAATATATCAACATTTGAGTATAAAAAAGAATAGGATTTGTTTATGAATATAGCTTTGTTTACGGATTGTTATTTTCCGACAAAGAATGGTGTTGTGACAGTTGTACAACAGCTTAGGGAAAGCCTTGAGAAAGACGGGCATCATGTAGTAATTGTAACTACAAAACCGGCTAATTATGACGAAACTGATGAGAATATATATAGAGCAACAAACAGTATTTCCATGGGACTTGGAAATGTCAAGGACCAGTATCTAGGTATAGTCTGGTGGCCTAAACTAAAAAAATTCCTCAAGAAACACAAAGTAGAAATCATTCATTGTCACACAGAACTTACTGTGGGTATCATGGGAGGTTATGCAGCTCGACGGTTGAATATTCCTTGTGTATTTACAACTCATACAATGTGGGAAGATTATATCCGTAACTATGTATCTCTTATAGATAAGCTCATACCGATGTCTGTGGGATTTACATACATACGCAATATATACAAGCATTTTGACTGTATGATAGGAGTTTCTCAAAAAGTAAGCAACTTCAACAAAAAAAAGAATATAGCTGAAAAGATTCCTAATGTGGTAATTCATAATGCTTTGGATCCTAAAAAGATTATGTCAACTGATACTGCGGAAGAATTAAATACGGAAGCCCATAATCTAAGGCATAATCTTGGAATCAAAGATGATGAAACAATGATTCTTTATGTTGGACGTATTGCTATAGAAAAACGTTCCCTAGAACTTTTCAATTCACTTGTGCCTGTTCTGAGAGAAGACTCTAAATCTAAGGTTGTTTTTGTAGGAGATGGTCCGATATTTGATCAGCTTAAGAAAACTTCTGCCTTGGTGGGATTTGATGACAGGTTTATCTTTACGGGTTTTGTGGATTGGAAAAATGTAGGCAAGTATTATAATGCTGCTGATATGTTTGTTACAGCCTCCATAACTGAGTGTTGCCCTATGACAGTAATAGAAGCTTTTTTAGGCTCAACTCCTGTTATTTGCCGAAAGGATGACAGTTATAGTTTCAGTGTAATAGAAGGTGTTACTGGATATCAGGCTGAAACAGACGAGATTCTTACGGAGAAGATTCTTGAACTATGTCAGAACAAGGATCTTCAGAAGAAGTTAGGGCAAAATGCGAAGGAAAAATCCAGAGATTTTATGCCTGAAGTTTTTGTACATAGGCACGAGTTCCTTTACTCAACCCTGATAAAGAATCGCAAAATCAAGGATCCAGAACTGCTTCAGCGGGAGTTAGACTCAATAGTAGAGTAGATAAGGGATATTGAATAGTTCTTTCACGAAAAAGTCTAAGTCTTTTCCAAAAAAGTCTTAGACTTTTATAAAAAAGTTCTTGAGTTTTTTCAAAAACTCTAAGACTTTTTTTCGAAACTCCTAGACTTTTTCAGAAATCATGTATAATTGTCTGGAAAATAACCTGTTTATTCGTAAAAAAGCTAGTTAACCTACCACTTTTAATATTTATTCCATGAGTATATTACTACTTAATCTAATTCAAATTATACTATAGTGTCAGTGTGGCGCCAGTATATATCTGCATGTCATATACCATGCTGCCAGTTATGTGAGATTTGTTCCAGATAAAGATGTTATCTATACCTCCGTATATGTCAAGCCAAGATAGGATTTTATAGCTTGATGATAATGATAGACGAAGGATATGCTCTGGTACTCCAGCCTTGTTATTTCCTCGGGTTTGATCGAAAGTAGATGGTGTATGAGTTTTTTGACCTGTTATAAAGTCTTCTACGCCCAAATCATTGTACATAACGCCATGGGCCATATAGAATAATTCCACTTGGTTTGTACTTATCTCTGGTATATAATAGCTGGCTTTTAGGTCTCCTACAATACAGTCTCCTCCATATTTGTATCCTATGCAACGTCTTATATAAGATATACCGTTCAGATTCTGGAATTCTCTTATATTGCCGTAGAAACTTACACCGTACTGTCCTGTACCTGTATTGTATGCTTCCCTTAAATACAAGTATGGATCTGTATAAACACCTTCAAGATTCAGTTTGAGAAATCCTTTGTATAACGGCATTGTATATCTGATACCTGCAAGATATCCGATTTTTGAAGGTCTCCATTTCTCATTATCTGTTCCGTTGGATTCACCAATGAAAGAAAATTCATCAATTACAACCTGACTGTAAATGTTAAATCCTGTAAAAGCTGTGTAATCTGACTCTAAACTCATTATTGAATTGGCATTTCCTCTTATAAAGAGACTGTGGTAAAGTTCAGCAGGGTTAAAAATACGAAAATCTATGCCTCCGTCTGTGTTCTGGTACATTACAGATTCTGTCATTGTAAAGTTAAGTCTGTCATTAAAGAACTTGAAATCAAAACGGTGGGATAAATATAGATTAAGTCCTTTGAAGGCTGCTGCATCTTGCTCTCTGTTTGCCAGGTTGACTTCCCCTATATGGGGATAAAAAATTGATGCAAAAGTATACTTGAAAGTATTGTAGTAAGCGCTGAATCTTATGCTTGTGTCATATTTTTGGTTTCCTCCTAGTAACAGGTTACCTGTTTCTCCGCAACCCCATCGTAAAACGTCTTTTCCACCTGACAGACTCCAATGTTCTCCTCCGAAAGAAATGACAGACCTTCTTGGAAAATTAGTACTTACAAGAGCAAAAGGAATCCCCGTTATAAAGGGAATATTTGAAATTATGTTGTTTTTGTATAACAAAGGATTATCCTCATAACATGCATATGATAGGTCTGCATTTACATAACCATAAATGCAGTCTGAAATATAAGCTTGGGTTACAAAATTCAGAAGATCTTTCCTCTGGTGGTAGTCATAGAACCAGTCTTTATTTTCTTTGAAGTCTGTGGAATTTGAGTGAATGTAAAATTCAGGACTGAAAATTCCATTTACGTCAAAGCAAAAGTCGTCTGCTGTTTTGAAACGACTTGGGGTTGTAAGAAGACTGTAAGTCTTGAAATATAAATCCTGTAATGTTTTATTATCATAGACACCATCTAGAGTTTCGTACATCTTTAATAGTTCGTCTGTGGACCATGGACCTGTTGAGTTAGGCATACTCTTTTTTTCCTGCAAGAAGAGATAAGTCAGGTTCTTGTAGGGGGTAGAGTTTACTTCCCATATTTTCTGATGGTTTTTTTGTGTGTTTCCTGAAGCAAACAGTGGAAAAAGCATTAGTGCTGTAAGCGTCATTGTAAGTATTTTCTTTTTCATGTTGGTATGTCCCTTTTTTTGTTGTATTGTAGGTAGTTTGTAAACTATATTGCAATTGTAGCCGTTTTTATGATTATATATTGTTACTTTCATTTACGATAGATATGTATTTAATCTTTATAGTTGGGTGATTTGAATGAAAAAAATTATTTTTGTAGCTTCCATTTTGTGTGTAGGTTCTTTTCTTACATTTGCAAATCCATCTTATGATCCTGAGGATTCTTTCTATACATATGTGGAATCCTGGCAGAGTAGAGGAATAATTGATACTGTACCTGCGCTGAGGCCTTATCCTGTAGTTAATATCAAGTCCATACTTGAGATTGTTATGCAGGAAGGATCTCAGAAAGACAAGGAAGTTGCCGGAAAATTCTATGAAGAGGTTACGGGGCGTTTCTGGCATCCGTACAATATAACTGACGAAAGACTTAAAGTTTCCAGTGAAAAAGGAGCTGATGTTTCCTTTGGTCACATGACAGAAGATAATGTCGGGGTGGAGGGTGCTGTTTCTTTTTTTGATGATGTACTTTCTTTTGGTTATGATCTAGGTCTTATTGCCCGCAGTGGAAAACGTAACTTCGATAATGACTTTCTGCCTTTGTTTGTAAACTCTTCAACAGATAATACTTATGATAAAGCTGTTCTCGGTCCTTTTTATACTAATATAAATGGCAACACCATCATAAACTTTGGTAAGTCGAATCTCTATATCCAGGCTGGAATCAACAGAAGTGGTTATGGTAGCTCCATAGGGAATGGTCTAGCTTTGAATGATTCTTCTTTTCATAAACCATCTTTGAATATTGTGTATTTCAATGACAAGTTCAGTTATTCCCAGCAGTTCGCATCTCTTATTCCAAGTGATGTAACTGGAGAGGATTTTTCAAACAACAAGTTCTATTCTTTTCATGCTGTAGACTTTTCTCCTATACCCCAGCTTACCTTGTCCGGTTATGAAGTTGCTGTATTTGGAGGAAGATTTGACTGGTTCTATATGATTCCAGGATCCTATATGATGAGTCAGGCTTTTTCAGGTTATGCTGATGATGGAGTAAATCTCATCATGGGATTGGCTGCAAAAGTAAATCCCATAAAAGGACTTGTACTTTCCGGAGATATTTTTGTAGATGACCTTAATGTAAATGAACTTGTAAAATTCAATTTTGATACACGTATGACTTTTGCGGCAAAGTTGGGAGCATCTTATTTCTTTGAAGACTTTGCTGTGGATAATATAAGCTTTGAATGGACTATGGTATCACCATATATGTATTCTCATAGACGAGGAAAAGATAATATATATAATTATCAAGATTTCAGCAACTTCGGTTTTAATGTAGGAACTGCTTATCAACCGAACAGTATGGCTTTTAATATTAAGGCTAACTGTTCTCCGACAAAAAAATTAGATATCGGGTTTGCTGAAAATCTGATAGTCCACGGGAATATTGCAGAATCATGGAGTGATTCTGAGATTGCAAATGTTGTCAGACTTGAATATGATGAGAGACTATCATCTGATGGAGGAATATATACTACTTATGACTGTATGAATGTTTATGATCCTACATCATTTGACTTTCTGCGGCAGCAGCACCTTATGGTTATAAACCAGACTTCAGCAAAGGTTGATTATGTATTGTTTGCAAACAAGTATGGAAAACTTTCATTGAACTTTGCTTATGCTTTTGAGTATGTACATAATAAAGGTGTTGATAGTAACATTTATTCAGACTTGTACACATATGATGCTGTTGTAAAGAAACAGCAGTGGATAGATAATTTGCATGATGAATTTAACAATTATTTTACAATAGGTTTTACTTACAAGTTTTAATTTTTTATTTTCAGAGGATTTTATGGCAAAACTTGAACGCAAGAATGGATATTCGGAGACATATCTTGGAAAGGTAGGGGAACTTACTCTTAAAGGCTCCAATATGAAGAGTTTTGAAAAGCAGCTCTGCTACAATCTAAAAAATGCATTGCAGAGTGTAGAGGCTCAGGTTTACTTGAAGACAGGTCGTTTGTATGTGTACTGTACTCCGGAATCCTGTGAAGCTGTAGCTTTTGCTTTGGATCATCTTATTGGTATTACAGGGTGGGCTAAGGTTAAGGCTGTTCCTAAGACTGTGGAAGATATCAGCAAGGAAGTTTATCGGCTTGGTGTAGAGGCAAAAGAAAACGGAGCTAAAACTTTCAAGATTGATGCACGCCGTGAAGATAAGTCATTCCCTCTTAATTCCTATGAAATTTGTAACAAGGTTTCTGGGGGATTGTATGATGATAATATCTTGGGAGTAGATGTTCATAGTCCTGATGTTGTTATTTATGTTGAAGTTCGAGATGAATGTTATGTTTACTCTACCAGCAAGAAAACTTGCAGAGGACTTCCTGTAGGTGTAAGCGGTAAGGGACTTCTTCTTTTGAGTGGAGGATTGGATAGTCCTGTTGCTGGTTTCAAGATGCTTGGTCGTGGTATGAAAATAGAATGTATGTACTTCCATTCTTATCCATATACTTCGGAAGAAGCTCAAAAGAAAGTTGAGGACCTAGCTCGTATACTTGGTAACTATGGTCTTGAGACTCATCTTAATGTAGTTCCTTTTACTGATGTACAGATGCAAATCAGGAAGAAGGCCCCTGAAAATTATGCTACACTTATGCTGAGACTTTGTATGATGAAATGTGCCAATCTTCTCTCAGAACGCATAGGTGCTCAGTGCATCATTACTGGAGAAAGTCTTGGACAGGTTGCAAGTCAGACCATTGAAAATATGACTTGTACTGAAAGTTTTGCAGAATATCCTCTTCTTCGACCGCTTGTAGGAACAGATAAGGAAGATATTGTAGATGTAGCTCATAAAATAGGTAGTTATGATATTTCCATCCTCCCATACGAGGATTGTTGTGTACTTTTTAGTCCAAAACATCCTGTTCTTAAAGCTGAAGTTGCTGAAGCAAAACGTATTTATGATGAGATGCAGGTTGATGAACTTATAGTAAAGGCCTTTGATGAACGAAAAATTATTCACTATAGTGAGGCTGAATACATTGCAGAACGTTGGTCTACAAAGGAAAATTCTTAATAAAGAACTTTTTGTTCCGATAATGTGAGAGTGAAAGTCTTATCAGGATTTTACAGAAAGATATGTATGTTTTCTCTCATGGCCTGTGCTGTCTGTGGTATGTCGTTAGCGCAGAGTGCTAGTTTTGATTCGGATACGATGCCGGCTATTCAGCACTCTGAAGATGCATATAACTTGCAGCCTACAAATTCCATGTTTGATGTTGAAAAAGTTCCTGAACTGCTTTGTGGAATCTGGGAAAGCTCTAGTCGTCTTGTAAAGTTTGATAGTGGTTTCCATGATAAGGTTACGGGGTTTGTTATTCCGCAGGTGGTGTTAAAGCCTTTTTATGGATGCTATGCTGACAGAGCTGCTGAAAGTAGAGAATATACAGCTTCTGTCCAGAAAGACCGTAATGATGCAACTTCTTCCTCTCCGCAGGAAATGCAGGTAAAATTTGTTCCCCTTTTGGAAGAAAATACCGGAGAAGATGTTGGTAGTGCTATGACTAGTGGTGCATGGGATATACAGGTAAAGTATTCCGGAATTAAGGAAATATCACATATTCCTGTGTGTGTGATTGATGATAAGCTGTATCTTAATTTTATGATCAAGAAACAAGATGTTGGATCTGTTCCTGCTGACATGATTTATGATGGAGCTGTATTTGCCAATGAAAACAAGGTAAACGGAGTTTGGCTTAATATGGGGACTTCAAGTGGTTTCTGGATAAGTCAGCCTTATAACGCAAAGGATATGAATTCTTATTATGTAACTTCAGATTGTGTATACACAATCAGATATTGGTGTACGGATATGGATTATGATGAGAATACTTACGCTGTATTTACTGATGAGAATGAATCATATCAGGTTCCTAAACACATAAGAGTAGCTAACACCACATATACCTGTGTTTCCGGTCGTGGAAAGAATATTCGTAAGGTAGAGAAGGGAAATCGACTGCCTTACGAGACTAGTTATAACAATGTGTCTCTTAGAAAAACTGACAAAAATGCGACAGGGAAAGTAGTGTCTTATTCTGTTATGACAAGTAATATATGTGCTTTTGGTGAGCCTTATCTTACGTTGAATAAAAGCGGTCTGTCACTGGAGGAACTTGTTAATCTTACAAACAGTCAAAGGGCTCCGGATCCGACTCCTTTATTTCCTCCTCATGGTATTCTTGATTTTGACTGGAGTATCATGAAAGATCCTCCTGAAAATTTTGACAGGCGAAATTTAGATTTACATAAGTAGTTGCTTTTTTATGTCAATATCCAGAAATTATTGTATATTGACATAAAAAAGTTCTTATAGCTTTGGTACACGAGGTTTTGCAAAGTTTTTGAGCATGTTCTGCAATAGTTCGTGGGCATTGTCTTCTCCTACAACTTCGCTTGGCTCATGGTATTTTACAAGATTTGCAGGTATTTCATCTAAAAAGCGACTTGGATTACATTCCGCAGTAGCTTGCTGTCTTCGTCTGTGCTGACAAGAAGAAATAAATAGCCTGTCTCTTGCTCTTGTTACCGCAACATAGAAAAGTCTACGTTCTTCCTCTACTGCTGCATCTCCACCTTCTGTTACTGCTCTCATATGAGGAATTATTCCTTCTTCGGCTCCAGCGATGAATACTACGGGAAATTCCAATCCTTTTGATGCATGAATTGTCATCAGATTGACTTTTCCTTTGTCCTCTTCTCCATCGTCAAGGTCATCTCTGCTTAGTAGTGTAATCCTGTTCAGGTAGGCATAGAGATTAGGGTCTTCGTTGTCGGGGTTGTTTTCCCACATTTCCATACTTTTTATAAGGCTTTCTATGTTCATGTATTTGAATCTGGCAGCCTTTTCGCTTTTTGGATATTCAGCAATCAAGTAGTCAAAGTAATTGATGTCATCAACCATTGTTCGGACTTTTTTTGCAAGACCCTTACCTCCAAGCATTGATTTATTATTTTCAATTATTGAGACAAATGCAGCAAGGTCTGCCCTTGTACTTTCTGATACAGGAGATTCTTCTATCGGAGCTTGGAGGATAGCTTCTATGGCGCCCCAGAGAGATAATTCCATGTTTTTTGCTACTTCGTTTATTGCTTCTATCGTAACGCGTCCGATGCCTCTTCGAGGTGTATTGATTATGCGTAGGAGATTTATATCGTCGTCATGATTTGCCGTAACTCTGAGATAGCTTATGATGTCCTTAATTTCTTTTCGTTCAAAGAAACTTGTACCACCACTCATAGTGTATGGAATATTTGCTTCGAGAAATGCCTCTTCCAGTGCTCGGCTCTGGGTATTAGCTCTCATAAGTACGCCAAAATCATCATATTTTCGACCTTCTTCAGCGCAGATTCCTTGTATGCTTTCTGCAATGAAATCTGCTTCGCTGGCTTCATTTTCTGGATAATAGACTTCAATTGGCTTTCCGTCTCCGTTTCCGCTCCATAATTCTTTGTCCTTACGGTTGGTGTTGTGCTTTATAACACCATTTGCTGCGGCAAGAATAGTCCCTGTAGATCGATAGTTTTGTTCAAGACGGATTTCCTGCATCTGTGGAAAGTCTTTTTCAAAATTGATAATATTCATATAGTCGGCACCTCGCCAACTGTATATACTTTGGTCATCATCGCCTACGACAGCAACGTTTTCGTTTGACAAGAGTCTCATCATCTCATATTGTTGGTGGCTAGTGTCCTGGAATTCATCTACCATAATGTATCTGTAGCGGTCTTTATATCGCTCCAAGACATCCGGATGTTCTTTGAACAGCTTGATAGGTAAAGTAATAAGATCATCGAAGTCTACTGCATTATAGAGTTTAAGGCCTTCCTGGTAACCGTTATATAGTGGTTCATACATTTTATTGGCTGATTCCCAATCTTTTCGACCTGTTTTTATGTCACTGAACAGCCCTCCGATCATGTATAAATCCATGCTGTCTGTTGTGTATTGTAATTCACGTCCTGTTTCCTTTATGAGGGCTGTACGGTCTGTTTCGTCATATATACTGAAATTGTCTCTATAACCAAGTTTATCGATATCTTGTCTGAGAATTCGCACTCCGAATGCATGGAATGTACTTATGGTAAGATTCTTTAGTTTTTTTCCTGTGAGGCTCTTGATTCTGTCTTCCATTTCTTTTGCTGCTTTGTTGGTAAAAGTTAGGGCCAGAATCTGACTTTGAGGAATTCCTTTTTCTAGCATGTTTGCTATGCGATATGTGATTACGCGAGTTTTTCCGCTTCCGGCTCCTGCGATTATGAGAATAGGACCGTTTACTGTTGTGACAGCCCTGTATTGTTCTGGATTTAACTGGTCTTTAAGGGATTCTTCCAATGACATAGTAGCATGATTTTAGTGGCTTATGGCGTAAAGTGTCAATAACAGTACCTAAACTGTATTAATTTGTCTTGAATTTTTAATGCAGTAAGTTATAATAGGATGATACTTTATGGAGTATATTACAGACATTTTCAAAATTATGAATGAAAATGTCGGACGAGTTGGCTTTAAAGACTGAGGTTTCTGAGGCCTACCTTAAGGAGTATAAAAATATGAATACTGCAGTAGCTGCATTTTTGGAAAAACATAACTTTCCGTTACATCTGAATATCAACTCTGTTGTTGATGCTTTGCTATACGATATGAATGAGGGGCTTGCCGGTCGTCCTGCTGGACAGGATATGATTCGTACGTATTGTAACCCTCCAAGCAAAAAAGCTGCAGGAAAAAGTGTAATCGTAATTGATGCAGGTGGAACTAATTTCCGCTCTTGTCTCGTTAGTTTTGATGATCATGGTGTTCCAAATATTGAATTCATGGAAAAGACTTCAATGCCTGGTATTAAGAAAGAATTGAGTCGTCAGGAATTCTTTGATGCGTTTGCAGATAATCTTGAACATCTCAAGGATAAGGCAACTAATATTGGCTTTTGTTTCTCTTATCCAATGACGATTACAAGTGATGGAGATGGTGTCCTTCTAGGGTTCTCAAAAGAAATAAAGGCTCCTGAAGTTGTAGGGTGTCATATTGGTGCAGAACTTGCTAAGGCTCTTGCTGCTCACGGGTGGAAGAATAAGCTTCATATTTCTATGCTTAATGATACTGTTGCAGCTCTCCTTGCTGGGGCAGCTACTCCTTCTGATGGACGAAGTTATTCTTCATATATTGGATTTATCCTCGGAACAGGTATGAACGGGGCTTATATTCAACCTGCTGTAAAGGAATATAAGAATCTTGAGGAACAGATTATTGTTTGCGAAAGTGGTAAGTTTGATAAAATAGGTCGTTCTGATTTTGATTTGTCTTATGATGCAAAGAGTGTTAAGCCTGGTACATCAGTCATGGAAAAGCAGTGTTCAGGAGCATACCTTGGACCTGTGGCTTTTGAAATGATTCATTGTGCTGCACTTGAGGGTTTATTTTCTCAGAAGTTTGCCGATAATCTTTTAAAGTTGGATGGACTTACTTTGATTGAGATTGATACGTTCCTTCATGGTCCTTACAATACAGGTAGTGTACTTGGTGCAAAGGCAAAGGAAAGTGCAACTGATGAGGATTATGATCGTCTCTATCAGCTCGTTGATGCTCTTGTAGATCGTTCTGCTCGTTGTAGTGCTGCAATTCTTGCTGCATGTGTAATTCAGAGTGGAAAGGGAAGTCCTTCAAATAAACCTGTATGTATTCTTTGTGATGGTACAACATTCTATAAGACATACAAGGTTCAGCAGCGTGTAGAAGGTTATCTTGATGATGTGCTCATCAAGCAGCGTGGCCTTTATTACGAAATTGTTAGTTGTGATAATGATATTACTATAGGTACTGCTATTGGTGGCCTTATAGAAAAGTAACTTATGTATTGCCGATAGTATATTGTTTTTTATTTAGATAAGTTTACAGATATAAAAATCAGGAGAAAGTATAGGATGAGTGCAGGTAAGTCAGTGGGAAAGTCAATATTGCTGTTGTTGTTGATAGTGATACTCGTTCTTTTTGGGCTTATATGGTTTGATTATCTTGGGGTGATTCAGGCTAAGAGGTTTTTTGGACCTGTTTATCGTCTCCTTGGATTGGAACCGCAGACTTCGTATGCATTATCCTCTCCTGATAATATGGAAGAGGCTGATTTAGATAATGACAGGTTTGCTAAGAGACTTGAATCTCTGGATGCCCGTGTAGAAGAGCTTAATAAGAGGGAGTCTGATTTGAAGGCTGCTGAAGAGTTTAACGCTCAGGTTGCACAGGAATTATCGGAACAGAGAATTGCCTTGGAAGATCGTGAAAAAACATTTAACAATCAGGTAAAAAAATACGATGATAGAAGTGTAAACATTGATCAGATTGTTTCGAATCTGGAAGGTATGGCTCCTAATAATGCTGTTGCTATTCTTTGTGAGATGGATGATCAGGATATCATTGATGTACTTCGCAAAGCAGATGCAAACGCAATGGCTAAGGGTTCTTCTTCTATGGTTGCTTATTGGCTTTCTTTGATGCCTGCAACTAAAGCTGCAGAAATTCAGAGAAAGATGGCTAATAAGCCTGCTTCTATTATGTAAAGATAAGAGCTGGGATATCTTTTTGATGGTTACATCTGGAGGTATCCCTATGCAAGCTCTGAATATTCAGACAATTAATCCAAATCAAATTACACAGGATGCTCAACAGGGAAGTTCGTCTATCGGTAGAATAGGTGGTTCTTCTTTTAGAGATATGATTGAGCAAGCAGCTCAGGATAATACAAGGTCAGATAAGGTAAAGTCTACAAAGAAAGCTACTAAAGCAGATTTATCTGAAAAAAATCAAAATAACAATAAAAAACTTGCAAAGAAGATAAAAGGTGATATGTCTTCTGAGAGTATTCGAGTTGAGTCTCGTTTTGAGGAAGATTTAGTTCCTGCTGAAAATACCCAGATAATAGATTTTAATGTAGGTAATGATGATATGTCTGCTTTGGAATCTTGTCTTGGAGTGACTACCGATGTAATTAATAATGCTTATGATATCAATGTGACAAAAGATTATTTTTCTTCAGATTTTATAGATGGTGATAGTATCAGTTCTGAACAAGTTTCTTATCTTATGGCTGATGCTGTCTCTGCCGGAATCCCTGAATCTTTCGTTAGTAATGATAGTCTTTCTGTAAGTCAGGATCTGCTTGCAAGTATAAATACAGCTACAAATTCGATATATGATACGGATGTTTTGATGCATTCATTTGATTCTCTAATGCAAGAAGCTGAAAATCTTTTGTTTGAACAAGATCTTGATGCTGAATTATCAGTTGAAGATGGTCTTGTTGTAGATAATTATGATAATTTAGCTGAAGAACTTCCCTTGGGTGATGGAGTATTATCTGAGAACGTAATAAGTGAAAATAAAACTGAAAGAAAATCTCCTTTTAAGATTACTGATTTTAGAACTGAAACTTCAGAGGTAGCAGAGACTGTATCTTCGCCTCTACTTTCTTCTGAAAAAGTTGATGTCGAGCTTAATAAAGATATACATATTGAAAATTTGGTTGATACAGAGCAAGGTAATGTGCTAGATGTTTCTTTGACTCTCAATAATGTGGCTCAGATGGATTTGACTTCTGTTTCCGATCAGAGTGCTGCGGCTGATGGTTCTGCTTTTCAGCAGATGCTTTCTGCACAGATACAGGAGAATGCTCCCGAATTTGTAAAGGCAGGGAATATAGTCCTTAGGGATAATAATAATGGGACTATTAATATGAATTTGAAGCCTGAGAGTCTTGGAAATGTAAAGATAAGTCTTGAATTGTCCGATAAAATAATTACAGGGCAGATTACTGTAGTTTCTAAGGAAGCTTATGAGGCCTTTAGACAGAATCTTGATACAATAAGACAGGCTTTTGTTGAAAATGGCTTTGAAAATGCTACACTTAATCTAAATCTTGCCGACAATTCAAGTAACGGGTTCTTGAGTCAAAATCAGAGTCAAAACCAGAATGCTGGTGATGAGTATATGACCCGTAAGAGTTACAGTAATTACATTTCCGATAATGGAGATGGTTCTGTCGAACAGGCAACAGTCGTCTATGCTGGTTCAGCAGGTCATGCTATTGACGTTGTAGCTTAGGTTTGTAAGGCAACAGGAGAACTTATGGAAAGTAGTGGAGTTGGATTTAACCCGACAATGAGTGCTGAAGAGCAGGCTATGCTCAATATGCAGGTGAATGCTTATAACAAATCATTGGAGACAAATGGACGTGCTCCATCACAGTCATTAGGAAAGGATGATTTTTTAAAGTTGCTAATCACTCAGCTTTCCAATCAAGATCCTACTGATCCAATGGATAACACTCAGTTTATTGCCCAGATGGCACAGTTTAGTTCGTTGGAACAGATGACTAATATGAATAAATCTATGGAATCAATGAACGCTATGTTGACTTCAAATAGCGCGATTGAAACTCTAGGTAAGACGGTTGATATTGATGTTGGATCAACTACTTTGACAGGTACAGTTAGTTCTGTTACTGCTGGTTCGAATCCACAAGTTATGGTAAACGGCATGTACTTTGATATGAATCGTATCATGTCTGTTTATGGAGATTAATTTATAAAACGAATACGAGGGTAGCTATATGATGAGATCACTTTATGCTGGTGTTAGCGGTTTACAGAATCACCAGACGCGTATGGATGTAATAGGAAACAACGTTTCTAACGTAAATACTTATGGCTTTAAGAGAAGTCGTGTAGATTTTCAGGATATGATTAGTCAGCAGACAGCTGGTGCTGCAAGTCCTGGAGAAGAAAAGGGTGGTGTTAATCCTAAAGAAGTTGGACTTGGTATGAGTATTGCATCTATTGATACAATATTTACTCAAGGAAATCTTCAGTCAACAGGTGTTGCAACAGATCTTGCAATACAAGGAAATGGTTTCTTTGTTCTTAAGAACGGAGATCAGACTTTGTATACAAGAGCTGGTGTTTTTGGTGTTGATGCAGAAGGTACTCTTGTTAATCCTGCTAATGGACTTAAAGTTCAGGGATGGATGGCACAAGATTTTAACGGCACACAGATTGTTCAAACTTCAGCTACACCTTCTGATATTACTATTCCTGTAGGACAGAAGGATCCTCCAAAGGCTACAGAAATGGTAAGGTATGCTTGTAATCTTAACAAGAATACACCGGAGATTCCTGATAATCCAACAGATCAGCAGATTATGGAAGGAACTTGGCAGACAAATGTAAATATCTATGATAGTTACGGTAATACACATATTCTTCAGATGAATTTTACAAAAGTTCCTGGTAATCCTAACCAATGGACAGCTACATTGAATGTGGATCCAGATAATGCTGAATTTACGCAGACTAGAGTCGGTTTTAATACAACTGATGGAGTAGATAATACATATACACTTAATTTTGATAATTATGGTACTTTGCAGTCTGTTGTCGATTCTGCTGGTAATGTTACAAATCCTGATGGAAATATTATTCTTCAGGCATCGTTTACTGTAGCCGATTCTGCTCCTGATGCAGATGGAAATCCTTATCGTCAGACTTTTAGTCTTGACTTAGGTACTATTGGCTCTATGGAAAATACAATTACTCAGAGTGCTTCCAAGAGTACAACGAGAGCTAATTATCAGGATGGTTATGCTTTAGGTTATCTTGATAATTTTAAGATTGATTCTTCTGGAATTATTACCGGGGTGTACAGTAATGGATCAAGTCGTACTATTGGACAGATTGCGATGGCAAGTTTTACAAACCAGCAGGGACTTGAGAAAGCAGGTGAAAGTACGTATCGTGAATCTACAAACTCTGGTATGGCAAGTATAGGAGAGAGTGGAACAGGTGGTAAAGGTAAGATGATTGCTGGAACCCTTGAAATGTCTAACGTTGATCTTACAGAACAACTTACTGATATGATTGTTACTCAGCGAGGATTTGAATCGAATGCGAAAACAATTCAGACTTCAGACAGTATGTTGGAGACTATTCTTCAATTAAAGCGTTAATAGCCTATATATAGGTTAGATATAATTACACACTCGTATTGACCGGTCAAAAGTTTTTTGGCCGGTTTTTTTATGTTGTGAGACTGTTTGATGCTTTTATAAAAAATAAAAATTTTTTTATAAAATATTTATTAACCTATTGACCAAAGTTCAGTAAAAGTGTATATTCTAATCATCAAATGCCGGTGTAGCTCAGCTGGTAGAGCGGAGGACTGAAAATCCTTATGTCGTCAGTTCGATTCTGACCGCTGGCACTAAAAGCCTTCAGATTATGTCTGAAGGCTTTTTTATTTTTCTTCTTGTTAATTAGTTTTTGCGTATTATAATAAAGTTGATGAACTGGTTAATAATTGCGCCTAATGTGCAGGATAGAAAAATTAAGCTGGTAGAAGATTTTTTGGAATTAAATCATAGAACTTCTCCCTATGAAATTTTCGTTAGTGGTAATAAGTCTCAACAAGAGCTGTTTGATGATATGAGGCACGTTTCTCAAGCAACTCATTGTATTATCGTAAATAGTATATATATGTCCAAAAATACAGATTATATCTGCATTCTTGGTGTTCTCCACGGTAGAAATATTCCTACGTTTATATACACTGGGGAGCCGTATGAAAAACGGTATGAAGAATTGGACAGTGATAAGCATGGATCTTTCAAGGTTTTTAGTAATCTTGATGAATTAATAAGTGTATTAGATAATCATTACGAGGAATATGAGTCGATAGATAACCAGCATCAGGCTCTTGTTCAACTTTTTACGCGAGGAATTCCATTTACCAGTGATTGTTTTGCCAAATACCTTGCTAAAGATGATACTCAGACTTGTCAGATTTTTTATGATGCTGGCATGATTGTTAATGCTCGGACTTCAGAGGGGGTCCCTCTTTTGTGTATTGCAACTAGAAATGATTGTTTATCTAAGGTAAGATGGTTGGTGGAAAATGGCGCTGATATCAATGCTATCTCTGCTGATAGAGGTTATTCTCCTGTTATGGATGCAGTATGGCGTAAAAATTTTGATATTACAAAGTTTTTGATTGATAAAGGTGCAGATCTAAATGTTATTAGTTCTGATGGTCAGCCAATTTTGGTTCTTGCTGTAGGAAATGGTAATGCCAGAATTGTAGAGCTTCTTCTTGAGAATGGTGCAGATCCCGATGTAGAAGATAGTATGGGAAAAACAGCTCGAGGATATGCTGATTTGTTTCATAAAAAAGAAATAATTGATCTGATGACTAAATATCCTAAAAAGGAAGATGGTTAATAATGAAAAAAGGTGGGGATTGCAAACGTATCGTTTTTACTGGTGGGGGTACTGGAGGCCATATTTATCCAGGTATTGCTGTTGCTGACGAATTTAAGTCTTTATGCGATAGTAATGGAGTGAAAACAGAAATTTATTGGATCGGTTCATCAACTGGCATGGATCGAAGTATTATAGAAAAAAATGATTCTGGTTCTATAACAGCCTTTTATGGTATTCCGTGTGGTAAACTCAGGAGATACTTTTCTTTGCAGAACTTTATAGATATATTTAAAATAGCAGCAGGTTTTGTAAAGTCTATATATCTTTTGCGAAAAATTAGGCCTGATTTTGTTTTTAGCAAAGGAGGATTTGTTAGTGTTCCGCCTTGTAAAGCTGCTAAATTGCTTCATATTCCATATTTTACACATGAATGTGACTTTACTCCGGGATTGGCTACAAGACTCAATTCTAACGGTGCTAAAAATATATTGCTCTCATATGAAGAAACAAAGAAGTTTTTTGCGGACAGCTTAAAGTCAAAATGTATAACAACAGGTAATCCTGTCAGACCTTCTTTTTATACTGCAGATGGCAATAAAGGTCTTGATTATTTGGGCATAAATAAAAATCACGATAAACCTATACTTTTGGTTCTTGGGGGCAGTCTTGGAGCTAAACAGGTAAATGAGTTAGTAGTTTCCAATCTAGATTGGCTGAAGGAGCGTTTTGTTGTTGTTCATCAAACAGGAAAAGCTTTTGCTGAAGAGAATCCTTCAATTATGACTTCTGGAGACGACAATTATAAACCTTTTGCATTTATTTATAGCGAGATGCCTTCTGTGATTAAGTGTGCTGATGTAATTTTATCTCGTTCCGGTGCTAATTCTCTTTGGGAATGCGCTGTTTGTGGTAAACCGATGCTCCTTATACCTTTGTGCGGAAGTGGAACTAGGGGTGATCAAGTTGACAATGCGGAATATTTTGAATCCCGAAATGCAGCTTTTAGCTTAGTTGGTGACAAAGCTACTGGTGAAAATTTAAGGGAAACTCTTACTAAGCTTTTGGATGAGGATACTAGGTTAACTCTGAGTAAATCTCTAAGTGAAATTTGCAAGGATAGTCGACCGGCATTTAATATAGCTTCTCTTATCGCAGACGGAAGTAAGTAGATGAATTTTTTGGATCTTATTCTCTTGATTATAATAATTGCATTTTCTATGGTGGGTGTTATCCGTGGATTTGTTAGCGAACTGTTCAAAACTGGAACACCTATAGTATCGCTGATGCTTGCCATATTTTTTTATAAAAAATTATATGCTTACGTAAATCGTGGTATTACAAACGAAATGGGGGCTATTGTAGTATCATTCCTAGCAATATTTGTGGCTTCTTTTCTTATCCTCAAAATTATTGAGGCTATATTAAAAGGTGTTGTTGAAGGCGAAATCATGGGGTCACTGGATCACATTCTAGGGCTAGCATTTGGTTTTGTCGAAGGTGTAATAGTAGTTTCCTTTATTCTTATTATACTTACTTGTCAACCTTGGTTTGATACTTCAAAGATATTGTCAGAAAGCTATATTTTTGGTATTTTGCAGAATATTCTCCAAGCTCCTATAGAAAAAGTAGAAAACTTTGATATCAAGAGCATAGGAGAAACAAGTGTTTGATAATGTATTGTATCAGGATGTCTGTAATCTTCTGAAAGAGGATATTAGACAAAACAGGCTTCCAAGTTCTATTCTTTTTAATGGACCGGCTGCATCCGGAAAACTGAGCTGTGCCCTTGAATTGGCTAGAGTGCTTTCCTGTCAGGGAACTGATAAGGGAAAGTGGACTTGTACATGCCCTAGTTGTCTTAAAAACAAAGCTTTAGTGAGTACAAATGTACTTGTTGTGGGACCTGGGAACAGAACTCTTGAGATTAGTGCATCAAAAAATACTTTCCTAGAACAAGTTCTGAATAATACAAATCATTTAAGCTCATCCAGATATCTTTTTATTAGGGCTGTAAGAAAGCTTACTGTGCGATTCAGTGATGTCCTTTGGGAGGATGATGACAAGCTGACCAAGTTTGCTCCTTTATTGCAGTCTATTAATGATAATCTTGAAAAAATTGAAGTAGGTAGAGAACTTCCTGAAGATGACGAATTGACAGATATTGTAAATGAAATTGAAAAAACATGTATAAAACTAGAAAACTCTTTCTTATACGATGCAATTCCTGTCTCTCAGATTCGTAGATTTTCTTCGTGGGCCAGACTTACTAGTGCTGAAGGCAAAAAAGTAATAATCATAGAAAATGCTGAATCCATGGCAGAAAGTGCCAGAAATGCTTTGCTCAAGATCCTTGAAGAGCCGCCTGAAGATATAAGATTTATCTTGACGACAACTAGTCGTGGTTCTGTAATGCCTACTATATTATCTCGTGTGCGTACTTATAATTTTACCAGGCGTAGTACTGAGCAGCAACGAGAGGTTATATCTCGGGTGTATCATTATAAGTCAAGGTCAGCTTCGATGCCTGAAACTATAGATGAGTTTTTGCAGGAATATTTATCTGTTTCACCTGCTGTGGTAAAAGATTATGCTGCGCAGTATTTCAAGTCTGTGTGTAACGGTAAGGTTCCTGATGTTGCCAAAATCGTTGCAGGGTGCGATGGGTTTGATCCGAGGATTCTTTTGAAGATTTTTCTTAAAGAAATAATTATGGAAACTAGATGTCTCCTGTCTTCTGGACAAGGGAGCGAATCAGTTGCTCTTCTTACAAAATTAGTTCGGGATACTTACAATAATGTATCTATATATAATCAATCCCCTTTGGCTGCTCTAGAGGAAATGTCAAGAACAGTCATGCAGATAAATCACTTTAATGGAGGAGTGTTCAGACAGTTATATGAAGATTCTTCCGTAAAGATAAGTCCGGAGAATAGTTTATGAAGGATTTTGTAAAGAAAGCATCTCAAAAAATAGATAAACTATCAAATGAACAAGTGGAAAAACTTATAGAGACACTAAGCAACAAGAATGAAATGCTTGATTCTGTAATAGAAAGTCTTTCTACTGGACTGATTATTCTTGATAAAGAATGGTGTGTTATTAAGGCAAATAAGGCTGCAAATAGATTTCTCCCTGTCAAAAATAGTCTTAGAGACCCCAAAAGTATTGGGGTTTTTATAAGTGATTTGATTGAGGAAAAGGATATAAGAGCTTTCTTGTGTAAGTGTAAGACAAATAAGGAGTCTCATGCACAAGATGAGTTTAGTATAGCTTCAGAGGAAAAATCGAGATTTATTACAGTTACAATATCTCCTCTTGTTAAGAAGAAATGTATGTGTGGCTATATTATTTCTGTTGATGACATTACAGAAAAGAGACAGCAGGAAATCCTTTTGCATAGGATGGAAAGTCTTGCAAGCCTTACAAATCTTGCTGCGTCTGTTGCCCACGAGATTAAGAATCCTCTTGGAGCTATAAGTATTCATATACAACTTTTACAAAGGGCAATTTCCAAGGCTAGAAATCATGATAATATGCTTCCAGAACCTAAGTTTATGGAAAATTATCTTAGTGTTGTAAATGAAGAAATAGACAATTTAAATAAAATTGTGTTGGATTTTTTGTTTGCGGTACGACCTGTTCAGGCAAATATGTCTTTATCTAACCCAGATGAGTTAGTGTCAAAATTTGTTGATTTTTTTAAACCAGAATTTGAAGCGAAGAGAGTTTCTCTGGAATATAATCTTTGCAATACAGATAATCGGGTCTTGATAGATGAAAAACTTTTTAGGGAAGTCATTACAAATATAATGCAGAATGGCTTGCAAGCTATTCTGCTAAAGTATCCTGTTAAAATTCAAGATTTGTCCGGAGAGTCAGCAGTTGATGATGAACAAACCAATCAACTTGATATACAGAGAGAAAGAGGCAAGCTATATATAAAATCTTTTGTAAAAAAAGATTTTTATTACCTATTGATTAGTGACAATGGATGTGGAATGGAAGAAAATGTTGCTTCCCGTATTTTTGAACCCTATTATACGACTAAAGCAAACGGGACAGGCCTTGGTCTTACTATGGTGTATAAGATAATCAAAGAATTTCGTGGAGATATAGATGTCAAGTCTATTGTAAACAAAGGAACGCTGTTTACAATAAAACTTCCAGTACCGCAGAAGGGAACAAAGCTTCTTGAGCAGAAGGGAGAATGTGACAGATGAAATTTACGCTTTTAATTATTGATGATGAGAAGAATATACGTGAAGGTTTAGCTGCTAATTTTGAAATGTCAGACTACAATGTTAAGACTGCCTCCACAGGCGAAGAAGGTCTTGCTCTGATAGCCAAAGGTGATATTGATCTTGTTATAACAGATTTACGAATGCCTGGAATATCGGGAGAACAAGTTCTTGCTAAAGTGACGGCAGAAACACCTGGTATTCCTGTAATAATACTTACAGGTCATGGCAGTATTGATAGCGCTGTTGATGCAATGCGACATGGAGCTTATGACTTTTTGACAAAACCTCTTAATCTTGATCAACTTGAAATGATTGTAAAGAGGGCTCTTGAAAGTCGGGAAATGAGTCTTAAACATGAACAGTTAAGAAAGGAACTGGAAGGTCATGAGGCTCTTAATAATATGATTGGAAAATCTGCTGCTATGCAAAAAGTACAGGAAACAATCCGTAAGGTAGCAGATTCAAGAGCCTCTGTTTTGATAACAGGTGAGAGTGGGGTTGGAAAAGAACTTGTTGCAGATGCAATACATAGACTGTCCGGTCGTAAAAACAATAGTTTTATAAAAGTACATTGTGCGGCTTTAAGTGAAACTCTTCTAGAAAGTGAACTTTTTGGGCATGAAAAGGGATCTTTTACTGGAGCTGATAAAATGCAGAAGGGAAGATTTGAATTAGCTCATAGTGGTAGTATTTTTCTTGATGAAATAGGAGAAATAAATCCCAATGTGCAGATAAAGATACTGCGCGTATTGCAAGAGAGAAAATTTGAACGCGTGGGTGGTGAGCAAACTATCGATGTTGATGTAAGGGTTATTGCTGCTACAAATCGTAACTTGGAAGAGGAAGTCAAAGAAAAGCGTTTTAGGGAAGATTTGTACTACAGACTTAATGTAATACACATTCATGTTCCACCGCTACGAGAACGTAAGGATGATATACCTTTACTTATGGCAAATTTTCTGGATGAATTCAATAGAGAAAACGGAAAGAACATAAAAGGGGTTGATAACAGAGCAAAAGCTGCGATGTTCAAGTATGATTGGCCAGGAAATATTCGAGAATTGCGTAACTGTATGGAAAGTGCAGTTGTTATGTGTAGTGGAGATGAAATATGTATGGAAGATTTACCTCCAAGCATAAAAGAATCAACTGCTGCAGATACGCTTGTTATTCCATTGGGAATAACATATGAAGAAGCAGAAAAAATTATTATTCAGCAAAATCTTGCAGCTAACCGCAATAATAAGAGTAAAACAGCTGATGTTCTTGGATTGAGTCGTAAGACTTTGCAGCGTAAACTTGCTGCATGGGGATTATCAGATGAAGAAGGAGAATCAAACGGAGACAATGTATGATAAGTTGGGGAGGCTTTTGAATGAGACTCTGGAAACTGGTGAAGTGGAGCATATAGAGAAAAAAGATACTCCCCAACAAGAAATGGTAGACTCTTTTGTTGTTAGTAAGAAATCCATGTCTGACTCGATGTTAGATGATGAAATTATATCTGAAAAAGGTGGTGCCTCTGCTTTTGGAGGAAGAACTTACAAGCGACCAAAGATTTCACAAAAACCTAGTATCGATCCAAGTATATATTTTCCAAAAAGTATACCACCAGAAGTGGAGCAGGCCTTCAAGATCCTTGGAATAAAAAGTGACTCACCGCAAGATGAAATCAAGAGAGCATATAAGGAAAAGCTGAAGTATTTTCATCCAGACCACTATATTGATAATCCCGTCTTATATAAGATTGCTACCGATAAAACCAGGCTCATAATGGAATCTTATAATATTCTTGTTGGGTACATGTCCCTATAAAAATTCTTTTGGCTGATGAACTATTCCTATATTGTGGTCTGTATATATACTACTTTTTAAAATCGATGAGCTGGCGACTTTTTAACATAGTCATGTATTGACATAGCCTATCATATAAAGGCTCAGCTTTATCACCAAAATGTTCTTTTACTTGTTCCCCTATGTAGAATACGGAAGTTTTCCCGTCAATAAGTGGCAGAATGAAACTTCCGTATTCTTCTAGATGAAGATGCGAAAATCTTGGTTTCTTGAGAAGCTTCTGGAATATAATATCGTAAATATTCTTGTGTTCTACCACAATCATGATTCTGCCGTCGGAATCTTTTTTTAAAGATATTTTCTTTGACAGAACTGGTACTTTATCCAGATAATTTTCGCTTTTCTTCATATAGTCAAACCTGTATTAAACTTTAGTTTTTATTGTTTTTCTTGCTGGAATGGATAACCCAGATGGAATATGTCATTGCAACAATGAGTGCTATTCCGCCCCAACTGCCGAGATTAAATTTTGCAGAGAGATCTATCACTGAATCCAATCCTGTTACAGCAAAGATTGCAAGAAGTATACCAACAAGTCCTTCCCCTGCAATGAGACCTGAACAGTAAAGAAGTGCTTCATCTGTCTCTGATTCATTATTTTCAGAAGTTTTCTTTGCATTACGCTTGTCAATAATTTTTCTTAGTATACCACCAAACATCATTGTTGTGCTGAGCTCGAGTGGAAGGTATACACCGATTGCAACTGCAAGGGAGTTGATTCCCATAAGCTCAACGACAACAGATATAGCAGCACCAATAAAGATAAGATCCCATGGAAGACTACCTGTCATTACACCTTCAACGATCATCTTCATTAGAGTAGCCTGAGGTGCAGGAAGTTCCTTTGAACCAAATCCCCATGCAGAGTCGAGGAGTATAAGAATACCACCAATAGCGAGGGCAGATACTGTTACACCGATGATTTCACCAATCTGCTGTTTTTTAGGAGTTGCTCCAAGTATGTATCCAGACTGAAGGTCTTGTGCAGTGTCACCTGAAATACTTGTAATAGAACAGATGATGGCTCCAACGCTGAGAGCTGCAACCATTCCTTCAGGACCAACTTTGCCAGTTAACTTGAATATGATTGTAACAAAAAGAAGTGTTGCGATAGTCATACCGGATACAGGACTGTTACTTGAACCTACAACACCTGTAATACGAGCAGAAACTGTGCTGAAGAAAAATCCGAATACAACAACAAGAAGTGCACCGATAATACCCATGTTGAACATAGGAATAGCTGCAAGAGCAATGATGATAATAACAATCATCAAAGCGATGACTTTAGGATTCATGTTTATCTGGGTTCTATCTTTACTTCCGTTGTCCTTTTTAGAAAGTCCCTTCATTGTACTTGTAAAGGCAGACACAATTGTAGGTAAAGTACGAATAAGGCTTATGATTCCAGCTGCGGCAACAGCTCCGGCACCAACATAGCGGATATACTGGTCCCAAATACCACCTGCACCTTCTTCAGCGTAAAGCTCTGCAATAGATGCAGCTCCAGGAGCGATTATGTTGTTGCCTCCAAATAGAATAATTGCAGGAATAATAACAAACCAGGCAAGTATACTACCTGCAAGAATATTTCCTGAAGTTTTGATACCACAGATGTAACCTACGCCGATAAGTGCAGGATATGGCTCAAATGAAAGTTCAGTCTTGAGTTTTTTGATAGGGAAAGCAAAATAGCTTGGGATTACTTTGATACCATCTACTATAAATTTTGCGAGGGCAGCAATTCCCATACCAGCAAATACTTTCTTTGCCGAAGCTCCACCTCTTTCTCCTGCAAGAAGAACTTCTGCACATGCAGTTCCCTCTGGATAAGGGAGAGAATCATGTTCCTTGACTATAAGGGCATCGCGGAGAGGAATCATGAATAGAACTCCGAGAAGGCCTCCAAAAAGACAAATCAGAGTAATCATAATAATATTAGGCGCACCAGTAATACCTTCTTTTGCCCAAAGATAAAGGGCAGGAAGAGTAAAGATAGCTCCACCGGCAACTGATTCACCGGCACTACCGATGGTCTGAACCATATTATTTTCCAAGATAGAGTTTCTTTTGAGAAGAACCCTGATAATACCCATTGAAATAACTGCGGCAGGGATAGATGCAGAAATTGTCATTCCTACACGAAGGCCAAGATAGGCATTTGCTGCTCCAAATACGACAGCAAGGATAATTCCGGATATGATAGATGTAACTGTAAATTCTTTAGTTACAGAACTGGCCGGAATGTACGGTTTAAATTGACTTTGTTCATTCATAGCCAAATCATACTATAGAAAAA
>JAZLGX010000011.1:0-54891 GCA_045616545.1 Treponema sp.
GAACCAGCGACACACGGATTAACAGTCCGTTGCTCTACCGACTGAGCTAAGGGAGCAAGTAAGTGACTGTAATATACAAAATATCCCATTTCGTGTCAATGCATTTGTCAAAAAAAAATTATTTTTTTTGACAAAGCAGAATAAATAGGGTACAATACTATAAGAATGAACACAACAATTATAATGAATATCGTAAAAATACTAATTGCAATTATATTAATACGTCACGGTTTGAACTACGTAGTTAGAAGTTCTAAAGGTTACAGGCAGATGATTCGTATGCTTACAGAAATTGAAGAAGAGATGCGCAAGGTTATTCGCGAATCTTTGGAATACATCAGCTGTTTTTGCTATGAAGTCAGTCTTGAAGAAGCTTTTGAAGCTGAGGACAAAGAAATCGTTGCTACAATAGATAAGATCAATAAATCAAGTCTTATTACAACATTGATGTTCTTTCATCCATCATTCTATATCATTACACGTATAATGCACATTGGCAAAAGCAATATCCAGATACTGAATAAACTTTTTGTTACAAAAATTAACCGCATACATTATCTGATTGAAAAACAAAAGGCAAAACATGTACTGTTAATTGGATAAGCAAAAAGCACATTAAGCTATGAAGTTTCATGACTTAATGTGCTTTTTTTATGTCTATTAAACTCCCCTAGTATCCTAATTCATCTCCTACCAGAATAACTTTAATACGGCCAGGAAATGCGCTTGTGCGTGTAACTACAACATTTGAGCACAGGCTGTCATTTACACAGTCTGCACATCTTCCTGTCTTACTGCAAGGTGTATTCATATTAAGTCTGACTGCATTAGCAGGAGATGCACAGTTACGTACACGACGCACAGCATCCTCAACTGTTGCAGAAACTTTATTCATCCCTGCAACAACAATGACCTGCTTAGGACCATATATCAGAAAGCAGACTCTGTTTCCTCTTTTGTCAATGTTTACGAGCTCACCGTTGAGGGTAATAGCATTACTGCTCATCAGGAAAGTATCAGCATTAATTAACTGAGCATTACAGTCTTCCTTTTCAAGCTCTTCTCTTATGATAAGATTGTGTCCTGCTTTGACAATATCATCCTTAACACCTGATTCATCTATTGTCATTGAACCGCCATATCCTACATTCTTGGGAGAATCACCGATGAGCTCCAAAATCTTGGATTTGGCACTTTCAATATCATCAAAATAATATCCTTCCATTCCGCGAAGCTTTAGTTTGGCAATGACAGATTCTGCCTGATTCCTGTAAAAACTTTTTTTGCTGGGATTCATATAAAATACCTCTTTGTATGCGTTTGTTACAGACATTGTACTACACCTACTGCCAAAAAACAATAAAACCCGGCTCATACAGCCGGGTCCTATTATGTCAGAGTTGCCTCATGTATTAGTTGATGCGAGTAACAGTTACATTACCGAGCCAAATATCACCTTTCCATTCAGCAGCAGCTTTTGTATCATCTCCAAGATTAAACTCAAGGCGAGCCTTCAAGTCTGTATCATTATTCATTGTAAAGTCATATGAATAATGATTTACTGTTGATGTAAGAACTGGTTTCTGAAGTCCAGAATATGAAGTATAAGATCCTCCATACTCACCAACACTTACAACAATTTCTTTTGGACTACTAGCTTTGGCATCAAACTCGATACGATACTTATTTCCATTTATGATAGCAAGTGTCTGAGCAAGCTGAGTGCCATGTTTCTCCCATCCAAAGTAATTAGATGTAAATTTCCTGAACTCTTTACCATTAATTGAATCTTTTGAAGTATTTACTTCAACCCATTCGTTATAACAGCCCAATGTCCATGGAGAACCTTCAAGTTTTACACCATCCCAGAATTTTACAAAACCTGCTACAGTATCCAAAGAAGAATCATTTGCAATATTTACACCTACAGCCTGCTCAGGAATTATAGCATTGCTTTTTCCTGTAAAGTTTTTACCTTTCTTGTCTACAATTTTCATTGTGACATTTCCAAGCCATACATCTGCTGTATCAAGTCCCATATTAAATTCAATACGTCCAGTTGGATCAGTATCTTCCAGCATTGTAAAATAATATACATAATGCTGTAGATCTTCGTTGACGATATTCTTGAGTTCATCAGAATATACTATCCAACCATTATCACCATCTCCGCCAGTCTTTGTAGCAATAGTGCGTTCTGTATCAGCTTTAGCATCAAATTCAACACAGTATGTGTAACCTTTGATTACAGGAACATGCTGGAGGAACTGTACAGCCCAAGGTTGATTTCCACCACTTGTAATATTAAATCTTCTAAGACCATCTTCAATGCTTGAAGTAGAAGCACCACCTTCCTGATTCATATAGAACCAGTCTCTCTTAGCAGGATCAGCTGAAGCTTCTGTAATAACAGAAAGATCACTGTTTACAACATAGTTACCAGCTGCATCAGGACTATATTTTTCAAAGGAATCTGTATCTTTTATGCTGTCAAAGTCAGGAGCTGTAACATTTTCGTTATATCTTTCTTTCTGATATACACGTACATAATCTACAAGCATTTTGGCACTTGTAAAGTCTGCATCAGGGTCCCTTGCTTCACTATCAAAGTTTCCACCAACAGCAAAATTAAGAAGAATATAGAACGGTTCATCAAAAGGAGCAGGATAAGAAGTATCATTGTACCATGAAGTTATAGTGTTATATACGTTACCGTCGATAAGCCACTTAATGCATCCAGGTTCCCACTCAACTGCATAAGTGTGGAAGTCATCGCTGAACTTTTCACCATTAGGGAATACATATGTCTTACCAGAATATTTATGGTTATCCCAGGCAGTACCATAGTGAAGGGTACCACAGAATTCATTTGGAAGTCTTCCACGGGCTTCCATGATATCAATTTCTCCACTGTTAGGCCATGCACCATATTTATCAGTTGCAGGCAGCATCCAGAATGCAGGCCACATTGCGTTGCCTTCAGGAAGCTTCATTCTAGCCTCAACACGACCATATTTTACTGTATAAAGGTTTCCGTTATCAGTAGCAGTACGAAGTCTTGATGAAGTATATTTCATTCCTTCCTTGTTTTCACGTCTAGCTTCGATTACAAGACACCCGTCTTCTAAAGTTGCATTATCTTCTGTGTAATACTGACGCTCTTCATTACCCCAACCGGATAATCCATACTGGCTTCCTGTACCAATCTGGAAATCCCATTTTGTCCGGTCAATGGAAGTTCCATCAAACTCATCACTCCATACAAGTCGCATACCTTTATCATTGTTAGAACCATCTGAAATAACATCTTCCAACATGGTGTTTGTGCAGCCAAACAAAAATAACGCACTTGCTGCAATAGCAGTCATCCGCCCTAATTTTACACTCTTGATCACTTTTGCATTCTCCTGAAACTTTGTCATATACTTGTACAAAGTATAAGGCTGAGTGGTAAGTTTTTTGTAGAGTCTGTGATTTCGGTTTATGATAAGTAATTTCGGTTCACCGAAAAACAGTAAATAACTTTTTTTCGGTTTTATCTAAGCAACTATAAAAAACAGCTAATATGTGGATATTTTATATCAGAGCACATCGTTGTCAGTCTTTGCAAGATAACATACAACTTCATTTAGGATATTTACAGCTTTATCAATCTGCTCTAATGACAGTGATGAATAATTCATCAAAAAATCATGATTATATTTTTCTTCTCTAGTATAAGAATACTCTGAAACAGCACATACCTTAATATTTCTTCTTTCCATCATCATACACAATTCCTTGTCACTACAAGATATATTGATATGAAGAAGTAAATGCAAACCAGAATCTGCTTCCTTTATATTGATATATTCTGCAATACGACTATGCAATAGAGATTCAACCAGGTAATCACGGAGTTTTCTGTAATAAGTACGGGTACGGTTTATGTGTTTTTCAAAATACCCTTCACCTATAAATCTTGCAAGAGTTAACTGTATAATCGACGTAACTGGGCAGGAATAAAACGAAAGCTTATGTTTGTACAATTGCATGAGATGCTTTGGAAGAATCATATAGCTTACTCTCAGAGAGTTGGATATGGACTTAGAAAACGTATTCATATATATAACTTTGTCATTGACATCAATACTTTTCATCGTTGCCACAGGTTTTCCTGTCATACGAAACTCACTGTCATAGTCATCTTCGATAATATATCTGGATTCTTTTTTGCTTGCCCACCCCAATAGTTCATAGCGTCTGCTTATAGGAGTAATCCTTCCTGTAGGAAATTGATGAGATGGAGAAATATGAGCAATATTCACATCTGTTCTCTCAAGTTCTTCAATACTAATTCCATTATCATCAAGGCTTATATATTTAACTTCAGCACCGCTGACTTTATAAATTTGGGATAAAGTCAAGAACCCTGGGTCTTCTACTCCATAAATCAAATCCATACCCAGTAGCTGTACTATTTGTATGTACAAGTTTTCGGTTCCGGCCCCAATTACTATTTGAGAATAGTCTACATCCATCCCGCGAAAATCCTTAAGATGGTCTGCTATTGCTTTGCGAAGTTCTACGGAACCTTCGCCCGGTGTCTTATCCAGTAAAGATTCCTGATAGTCAGAAATACATTCCCTCATCAGGCGAGACCATACAGAAAACGGAAACTGAGCCTGGGGCTGTCTATTGCTGGAAAAATCAGCTATATATTCCTTTGTTTCTTCCTCAGTAACAGATATATCTCCATCAGGAACTGACAATTCATTTTTTACCGAAGCATTTCCTATGTCCGAAACAAAAAAACCTTTTTTGCTAAGCGAATAAATATATCCTTCACCCATAAGCTGGTCATAGGCATTTTCTATGGTAATGACACTGACTCCTAAATTCTTGGCAAAAGTTCTCTTAGATGGAAGTTTCTCGTCAGCCTTGAGCCTGCCACTTATTATATCATTCCTGATATATTTATAGAGTTGCTGATAGAGAGAATCTGACCTTGTATCCTGAAATGTATATGTAAGCATTATTGTAATCTGACCTTATTAAATATATTTAGTTTGAATATTTTTTTATATTCAGATTGATTGTAGTATCTTCTGCATAACTTGTCCACCAAAAAACAAAAGGAGCAGAAAAAAATGCAGAATAACCGTTATGAACTAAATAAAGACCTTGCCAAAATGCTTAAGGGAGGTGTAATCATGGATGTTACAACTCCCGAACAGGCAAAAATCGCAGAACAAGCCGGAGCCTGTGCAGTAATGGCACTTGAAAGAATCCCTGCTGATATAAGAGCAGCCGGAGGAGTTTCCAGAATGAGTGATCCAAAAATGATCCGAGGGATTCAGGACGCAGTATCAATTCCTGTTATGGCAAAATGCCGCATAGGACATTTTGTGGAAGCACAGATTCTTGAAGCAATTGAAATTGATTATATAGACGAAAGTGAAGTATTGTCTCCAGCTGATGATATCTATCATATCAACAAGAACAAGTTTAAGGTACCATTTGTATGCGGAGCAAAAGACCTTGGTGAAGCTCTAAGAAGAATAAGTGAAGGTGCATCCATGATTCGTACGAAAGGAGAACCAGGAACAGGAGACATAATACAGGCAGTACGTCATATGCGCAAGATGACAAGCGAGATGGCCATCATCAGAGCTATGGGAGAAGATGAGCTTTTCAACAAGGCAAAAGAACTTCAAGTTTCCATTGACCTTGTAAAGTTTGTACACGACAACGGAAAACTTCCAGTAGTAAACTTTGCAGCAGGAGGAGTAGCAACTCCAGCAGATGCAGCCCTTATGATGCAGTTGGGAGCAGAAGGCGTCTTTGTAGGATCCGGAATATTCAAATCTGGAAATCCCGAAAAAAGAGCTTCAGCTATTGTTCAGGCTGTAACTAATTATCAGGATGCAAACCTCATTGCAAAGTTATCTGAAGACCTTGGCGAAGCAATGGTTGGAATCAACGAAAACGAGATACAGCTCTTGATGGCAGAAAGAGGTATCTAATGACTGTCGGTATACTTGCACTTCAGGGAGCATTTGTCGAACACGAACAGATGCTGAAAAAGCTTGGCGTAGGTTACATAGAATTAAGACAAAAAAAAGATCTTGATAACAAAATAGATGCCTTAATTCTTCCAGGAGGAGAGAGTACCGTACAGGGTAAACTTCTGAAGGAACTTGATATGTTTGATACAATTCAGTCCTGGATACAAGGTGGAATGCCCGTATTGGCTACCTGTGCAGGCATGATCCTGCTCTCCGAAGCTATATCAAATGACAATAGAAGATACTTTGGCACATTACCAGTAACAGTCCGAAGAAATGCATACGGAAGACAACTTGGAAGTTTTTATACGGAAGCAACTTTTGATGATATGGAAAATGTTCCTATGACATTTATCCGTGCCCCTTTTATAGAAAAGGCATCAGACAAGGTAGAAATACTGGCAAGGGTGAACGATGACATCGTTGCCGTACGATACCAGAACCAGATTGCCATGTCGTTCCACCCGGAATTAAATGAGGATCAAAGGATTTACAGAATGTTCCTTGAGTCTGCTTGAATTATTTGGGAGCAGCCAGCTTATTTAATAAACGAATTAGCAAAGCAATTAAATATGCAGCCAGAGGTATAGTTATAAACCATATAACAGTCATATACCATGGCTGCTCATACACCTTGAGAAAAGGATATGGACCTGAAATTACTCTGGCAAAGTTGAGAATAGTTGTTACTATCGCATACAATAATGTAGGAGCAGCGGCGATCAATCCTGTACGAAGTTTAAGCTTATACTCATGCTCAAAAAAAACAAAAGAACAGAGACCAAGAACCGGACATACAAAATGCATCCAGAGATTGGAACCTCTAAAAAGATACCGCGCTGCAACTCCAGCTTTGCCATAACCTCCTGCCATTGGAATAAGGACAGAAAGCACAACAACAAATGTTACCGTAGTGAGGCATGTTGCAATATATTTGGCCATATATACCGGATAAGATATCTGATGTGGCTTACAAAAAAGAATTTCCTGTTCCTTACGACTTTGGAGAACCTTATAAACATAGATTCCACTGGAAATACCAAGAACAATATTAGATTGCTGTGTATAATAAATAAACATCCACGCGGTCTTATATTCTACTATAGTGATGACTACGGCTGCCAACTCCAAAAGTGCAATAAGAATATTTATCACTAATGCGACTCTTCTTTTCATTTCTGTAGATAGTATCATTTTTGTGTCGTCCAGCCCGGGATTATAACATATGCATTTATTGTTGTAAACACAAGTTTCTTTACTTCCGAAATAAAAAATTTATCCATCCCATTTTGTGGTCAAAATCAATTTTTGCTATAAAATTTAGTTATCATAGGAGGCTTAAATGGCTAAGAAAATAATTGCAGCCGCTATTGCGGTATCTTGTGCTGGTCTGGTATTTGCACAGGCAAATAAACTTGACATCACAGAATCTGATCCGGGTAAACTTGGCTGGTTCCAGGGTACACCACCATCACGTGATAAGATTCTTTCTGCATCAACAGGATCATTCTTTGCTTTTCCTGGTTTACGCTACAGTGTAAACCACATGCGTGAGTTCTATCCAACAAAACCAGTTTGGGCAGCAAAAACAAAGCAGTACACATTCAAGGAAGCCCTTGATATGGACAAAATCGACGCTCTGACATTTGAGACATGGGAAGATACAAATAAACCTGTCAGAACTATAACATGGAAACAGTCTCTTGAAGAAAACTATTATGATGGATGTATCATTCTTCATAAAGGCAAGATTGTTTACGAAAAGTATTCCATTGATGAAGGCAAAGGCGGTCTTGAAAAAGACGGTATCCATGCAGCAATGTCATGTTCAAAATCCTTTACAGGAACACTTGGAGCAATGCTCGTTACGACAGGACTTCCAGATAAAAATGGAAAGAACGTAGTAATCGATGAAAATACTTTAGTAAAGACCATCATTCCAGAACTAGACGGTTCAGGATTTGGCGATGCTACTGTACGTCAGGTTCTCAACATGACAACAGCTATCAAGTACAGCGAAGACTATTCAGACCCAAATGCTGAAATCTGGACATTCTCTGCTGCCGGAAACGTATTCCGTCCAGCTTCTTACCAGGGTCCTCAGAATTATTATGAGTTTATGCCAACTATCACAAAGCTCAATGGTGTAGAACATGGCGAAACTTTTGCATATGGAACAATCAATACAGAGCTTATGGGCTGGATTATTGCAAGAGCTACAGGAGTTCCAGTTGACCAGCATCTTTCAAATCTGATTTGGGTTCCAATGGGAGCTCATCATGATGCCTATTACCAGCTTGACCTTTCCGGCATGGCATATGCAGGTGGAGGCTTAAGCCTTAATCTTAGAGATATGGCAGCCTTTGGAGAATTAGTTCGTAACAAAGGTAAGTTCAATGGCAAGCAAGTTGTCCCTGTAGCCGCTATTGAAGATATTACCAGTAAAAGAGATATAAAGCAGGATCAGGCAGCATTTGCCAACGACCCTGAATATCCTTTGCTTCTTGCAAGGGGTTGGAGCTATAGAGATATGTGGTGGCATACAAACAACGCTGATGGAGCATTTATGGCTCGTGGTGTTTATGGACAAGCTATCTATATCGACCCTGCAGCACAGATGGTTATCGTACGTTTTGCATCTGGTCCAAACTCCAGCAACAAGCATACAGACCCAACATCAATTCCTGCATATGAAGCTGTAGCAGCATATCTTAAGACAAAGAAATAATCTTTTAGTCTCACAAAGACAAATGCCTTATCACAATTGTGTACGGCAATAGTTCATGAGGTTATGGGATCAAACCTCAGCTACTTACAGGTACAAAGTTCACGTGGTTATAGGTATATACCTCGTGAACTTTGAGGTATATACCTTGTGAACTATGAGTCTAAACCTCATGAACTATCATTCTAGACCTCGTGAGGTTTAGGGTATAAAGTAACTGAGCTTTAAAGCAAAAGCTCAGTTACTATCAGTTAAAAGTACATGAGGTTTCATATATCAAGCAATCACTTGTTTAACCAAAGTACAAAAGTTACTGTAGAGTACAGTTCTGACTACACAAAGGACAACTCTTATTTTGATTAGAATCCAAAATAATTCTTTGTATTATAGTATGAGATACCTTCTACTATTTTTTTGAGTGCTTTGTCGTCATTTGGATATTCTCCGTTTTCAACCCATTCACCAATAAGATTACACATTATACGTCTAAAATATTCATGTCGAGTGTAACTGATAAAACTTCTTGAATCAGTAAGCATTCCAATAAAATTACCAAGCAATCCAAGATTTGCAAGAGATATCATCTGCTCAATCATGCCTGTTTTGTTATCATTAAACCACCAGGCACTTCCCTGCTGAATCTTTCCAACAGCACTGCTATCTTGGAAACATCCCATGACAGTACCAATAGAAGCATTATCTGCAGGATTCAGAGAATACAAGATTGTCTTTGGCAGTTCATCTGTAATTGCAAGGGCATTAAGATACATTCCCATCTCG
Organism: Treponema sp.; assembly: GCA_045616545.1. Taxonomy (GTDB): domain Bacteria; phylum Spirochaetota; class Spirochaetia; order Treponematales; family Treponemataceae; genus Treponema_D. Next base: position 9,553 of record JAZLGX010000011.1, read on the forward strand.
ATGGCAGATGAATAATTGTTAATAGCATCAATACCAGCATCAGCACCTAATGCGTTAAATATCTTCTTGTTAAGATCCCTCTGTACACCGTAATGTAACTGCATAACCCAGTTCTTTTTTGCATATTCTTTGCCCATTGCAACCATAAATGCTGTCTTATATTGGCGTTGTTCTGTCTTTGTTAAAGATTCTCCAGCCATACGCTTCTTGAAGATTGCATTTACTGTATCATAATCCCATTCCTCATACATGACATACTCAAGGCCGTGATCACTAATAATACAACCATTTTGTTGGAAGAAATCCATTCTGACCTTTAATGCATCAACTAGACTGTCAAAAGAAGTGATTTCAACACCGCTTACTTTTGCAAGCTTGGAAATATATTCTGCATAATCAGCCTTATCTATGTTCATTGCCTTGTCTGGTCTCCATGCAGGCAATACCTTTACAGCAAAATTATCTTCTCTTATCTTCTTGTGATATTCCAGAGTATCTATAGGATCGTCTGTTGTACAGATAGCCTCTACATTAGACTGTAATATGAGTCCACGAGCAGACATATTCTCTTCCTGTAACTTCTTGTTACAGAGGTTCCACACTTCCTCAGCAGTATCTCCGTTCAGATATCCCTCATAGCCAAAGTATTTCTTGACTTCAAGATGACTCCAATGATACAAAGGATTTCCTATAGCCATCTCAAGAGTTTCAGCCCACTTTTGGAACTTATCCCTATCTGAAGCATTTCCTGTAATATATTTTTCTTCAACTCCATTGGATCTCATCTGTCTCCACTTGTAGTGATCACCGCCAAGCCATACTTGTGTAATATTATTAAACTTTATATCTTCGTATATTTCTTTTGGACTAAGATGACAGTGATAATCTATAACAGGAAGCTTCTTTGCATAGTCATGGTACAGATGCCGTGCAGTGTCAGTAGACAATAAAAAATCTTTATCCATAAATTTTTTCATTTAATTTCTCCTATAAGTAAAAAAAAAGCCAGATGTAACTACGCAAAGCTACATCCGGCATATTCAGACAGCCTGATTAACGCTGTACTCTTGCTCCAGCTCCACCCATCAATGCTTCTACTTCTTTTTTGGAAGCCATTGTTGTGTCACCAGGAGTTGTCATAGCAAGTGCACCATGAGCAGCGCCATAGTTTACAGCAAGTTCTGCATCACCTGTAGTCATAAGACCATAAATAAGTCCAGATGCAAAAGAATCTCCTCCACCAACTCGGTCAAGGATTTCAAGCCCATTGTAATCTTTTGCCTTGTAGATTTCACCATCAGCCCAACAGAGAGCAGACCAATCGTTAACTGTTGCAGTCTTTACTGTGCGCAATGTTGTTGCAACGGCCTTGAAATTAGGATAAACTTTGACAGCTTCATTAATCATCTTCTTGTAACCATCAATATTAAGTTCCTTGAGATTCTTATCGTTACCTTCAATTTCAAAACCAAGGCATGCTGTAAAGTCTTCTTCATTACCAATCATAACATCAACATACTTGGCAATCTCTTTATTTACTTCCTGAGCCTTTGCCTGACCTCCGATAGCACTCCACATAGAAGGTCTATAGTTAAGGTCATATGATACAATTGTTCCATACTTCTTTGCGGTCTTTATTGCTGCAAGAACAGTCTCACATGATTGTTCAGAAAGAGCTGCATAAATACCACCTGTATGAAGCCATCTTACTCCAAGCTTACCAAATATGTATTCAAAGTCAAAATCTTCAGGAGTAGCCTTTGAGATTGCAGTATTTGCACGGTCAGAACATCCTACAGCACCTCTGATACCAAATCCACGTTCTGTAAAATTAAGTCCATTTCTACAGATACGACCGATACCATCAGTCTTCATCCACTTAATGAGAGATGTATCAACACCACCCTGGAGAATAAAATCCTCCATAAGCATGCCGACTTCATTATCAGCAAAAGCTGTAATAACAGCAGTATTCATCTTAAAGCATCTTCTTAGACCACGGACAACATTATATTCTCCGCCACCTTCCCATGCTCTGAAACTTCTTGCAGTACGGATACGTCCCTCACCTGGATCAAGACGCAGCATAACTTCACCCAATGAAACAGCATCATATTTACATTCTGCCTGTGGTTTCAAATTCAAATCCATATTTATCCCCCTTTTTACGATATATATTAAATTAGCCGCGAATGTCCTTCACAATTTGTGCAGCTTCTTTAGTGAGTTCCCTAATCTTATCAAAGTCACCAGCTTTGATTAAGTCACCTTTTACCATCCAGCTTCCACCGCAGGCAATGATTCTGTCATACTTCAAGTATTCTTTTACATTCCCTGCATTGATACCACCAGTTGGCATGAACTTAACACCAGTATATGGAGCAGCAATTGCCTTGATATATTTTAGACCACCAGCCTGTTCTGCTGGGAAAAACTTTACAACATCAAGACCAAAACTTAAAGCTGTCTCTACGTTTGTAGGATTACATGTACCAGGAGTGATAGGAATACCTTTTTTGACACAGTAATCAACAACCACAGGATTGATTCCAGGGCTTACGATAAATTTAGCCCCAGCTGCAATAGCACGATCAACTTGCTCTGTTGTCAATACAGTTCCAGCTCCTACAAGCATATCTGGATACTTCTGAGACAGGATACGGATTGATTCTTCTGCAGCAGCTGTTCTGAATGTAACTTCAGCACAAGGCAGGCCACCTTCCATAAGAGCTTTGCCCAAAGGCTCAGCATCTTTTGCATCATCCAAAACAACTACTGGTATAATACCAATCTTTGAAAACTGTTCTAATACTTCATTCATAACTTTCCTCCTTATATTATTCAGCTTCGGTACATACAGCGGCATGGAGAGTTTCTCTTACAGCTCCAGGCTTCTGAATGAGTTTCTCAAAATATCCAAGAACAACATCACCAATTGTATTGTTTCCGCTCAATTTAACATCGAATAAGTTTGTTCCAAAAATCTTTTCATCAGACAAAACAGGCTGCAATGCAACCTTGATTTCTTCTGCGGAAGAAGCTTTTGTACATCCACATGCAGATCCAAATACAATATTTTCAAGATGTGGACAAACTGATTCCAATAATGGATCAGAACTTAATTCAAACTTTTCACCATTATCATTAATTGCCATCAGATATCGACACCACATGGCAAATACCAGAGGGATAAGCTTTAAATCAGCTAAATTCTTACCGTCCTTCTGATAATTCTTGATTGTCTCACCAAAACGAATAGCCAGCTTCTGAGAAGTATCTGTAGCAATGCGCTGTGGTGTATCAGGCATAAAAGGATTTGGAAGACGAACATTTACAACTGTATCAATAAATTCTTTTGGATTGAGAACCCCAGGATTAATAACAACAGGGAGCCCTTCTTTGTATCCAATCTGCTGAATCATCTTAACAAGATCTTCATCCTTCATTTCATCGCTAATTTTTGTATAGCCCAAGAGGCAGCCTGTTACAGCAAGAGCTGTATGCAGAGGGTTAAGACAAGTGCAAACTTTCATGCGCTCAACCTTATCTACTGTATCACGAGTTGTAAAGATTACCCCACCTTTATCAAGTTCAGGTCTTCCATTAGGGAAGTTATCCTCAATAACAAGATACTCTGTCTCTTCAGCATTTACAAATGGAGCAACATAAGTATTTTTTGAAGTAATGACAGGTTCTAGTTCCTCAAGGCCATCGTTCTTGAGAATCTGTTCTACAGAAGCATCTGGACGAGGTGTAATCTTATCAATCATTGACCATGGGAATGAAACCTTGGATCCATCTGTTACGTAATCGATGAAGCCTTTTTCTGCAAGATTATTTTCTACCCATTTATCAGCAAAACCCTTCATCGCAGCCAAAAGTTTATCGCCATTATGAGAGCAGTTATCTGTAGAAACCATTGCAATAGGTTTCTTTCCTGCAAGATAACGGGTATACAAAAGAGATGCCACTTTTCCAATATAGCTCTGAGGTTTCTGAGGTCCACTGGTAAAGTCGGCTTCAATGGCAGGTAAAATATTACCACTACCGTCAACAAGGCTGTAACCTTTTTCTGTAATTGTAAAAGTAGCAAACTGAAGAGAATCGCATGAGAATATTTCCTTCAATCTGTTGTATTCAGTATCATTATTTGAATCAAGAATACAAGATTCTGCGATGGAACCAACAACAGTCTTTTCGATTGTACCATCACTCTTTAAAGTTACCAAAATAGAATAGTTATCATTAGGACGATATTTCTTTTCGATAATTTCGTAATCAAAACCTTCTACAACAGTAATACCTCTATCAAGGATTCCTTCGTTCAACAGATTCTGAGCAACATTTGCCTGAAAAGCTCTGAAGATATTACCAGCACCAAAGTGAACCCAGAAAGGATTCTCTTTTGTGCGTCTAACCATATCTGCACGATTATACTTAGGAAGCGAATATCCTTTTTCTTCCCAGACTGCCTTATTCTCTAAACCTGCTTCATTAAGCTTCATAATGTTTCTCCACAAAAAATTTATATATATTATCGCTTTTCGATACCACGTGTATATGCCTTATCTATGGCTTCCCAAAGTCCATTAAGATAAGTAGCGCCAAGTGCACGATCATACAAACCATAGCCTGGCATTGCAACCTCATTCCAAATCATTCTTCCGTGATCTGGACGTATTGGACCGTCAAAACCAATATCATACAGAGCCTTCATAATCTCATACATATCAAAGGTTCCATCACTGGAAAGATGAGCAGCTTCTTCAAAGTTGGTAGGTGAATTGAATTTAAGGTTTCTGACGTGAGCAAAATGAATACGTCCCTTAAGAGAACGAATCATATCTGGCAAATCATTAGAAAGATTTGTTCCATAAGAACCGGAGCAGAATGTAACACCATTATGTGGATTATCTACCATCTTCATCATACGGAGTATATTCTGTTTATTGATTATAATCCTTGGAAGGCCAAAGACACTCCATGCAGGGTCGTCAGGATGAATAGCCATGTTAATATTGTATTCATCACAAACAGGCATTATCTTCTCGAGAAAATATTTAAGATTTTCAAAGAGTTTTTCATCATCAATATTCTCATACATCTTGAAAAGCTCTTTTACCCTTGCCATTCTTTCAGGTTCCCATCCCGGCATTATTGTCCCATTTGTATCACCAGCAATAGTTTCAAACATTTTTTCAGGATCAATACTATCTACGGCTTCCTGAGTATATGCCAAGACTGTGGATCCGTCAGGACGCATTCTGGCAAGCTCTGTGCGAGTCCAGTCAAATACAGGCATAAAGTTATAGCACACAAGGTGAATATCTTCTTTACCAAGATTTCGTAAAGTTTCGATATAGTTTTCAATATATTGTTCGCGTTCAGGAGCTCCGGTCTTTATCGCATCATGAATATTTACACTTTCAATTCCGGAAATATGTAAACCGGAAGCTGCCACTTCTTCCTTGAGAGCACGGATTCTTTCACGACTCCACACTTCTCCTGGTACCGTATCATAAAGAGTTGTAATAACTCCAGTAACACCAGGTATCTGTCGTATCTGCTTTAGTGTCACAGTATCAAACTTGGAACCGTACCATCTCAGTGTCATTTCCATATAAAAGCCTCCTTAAGCTCTTGTACAAGTTATTATATATCATATTTTCCATAACACAATTGCGCTGATTGTTCTAGACATTGCAAATCTTGCGGTTTATAATAAAAAAATGCATAATTCAAAACAGTATCTCCAGACAAAGTACAGTACAAGACAATATATGCTGTCCAAAGACTTCGAAGTATTCTATTACTCCAACCTTAAAATGCATGATGTTAATGCCCATTCTCATGATTATTATGAGTTTTATCTATTTATCGGAGGGGATGTTATTCTCACCATCGGCAATGAGGAGCAAAAGCTTAGTCCAGGAGATCTTGTTGTCATTCCACCGCATGTCATGCATAAGCTTACCATAAGAGACAACGACATGCCTTATCAGCGTCTTATTTTCTGGATAACACAGGACTTCTGTAACAGTCTCATGGATATTTCTCGTGATTACGGATATCTTCCACAACATGCAGTTATCAGACGTAAGTATATTTACCATCTGGATATGTTTGGCTTTAACTCAATACAAACAAAGTTCTTGCATCTTCTGGAAGAGCTTCAATGCGACAGATTTGGTAAAGAAGCAAAAGTATCCATCTGCGTAAATGATTTATTTTTTTCATTGAATCGTGTTGTCTACGAATTAGAAAACCCTAAAAAAGAAAAAGAAGAGCAGAATCTGTATGAAAATGTCCAAACGTATATAGAAGAAAACATAACTCAGGAATTAACACTAGACTCGATCGCCGAGAATCTCGGCTTGAATAAATTTCATATAGCTCATGTATTTAAGGATAACCTAGGTATATCGCTACATCAGTATATCCTGAAAAAACGACTGGCCTTAGGAAAATCCATAATCAGCAGTGGAACCGAAATTTCCGAAAGTTACCTGCAGTGTGGCTTTAACGATTATTCAAGTTTTTTTAGAGCATTCAAGAAAGAATTCGGACTGTCACCAAAGGAATTCAGAAACCAGCTGAAGCTTCCGTCTGATTCATACTTAGAAAACGGTTTAAATCCTAGTTAGGAATTGGTTTAAATCCTAGTTAGGAATTGGTTTAAATCCTAGCTAGGAATCGGTTTAAATCCTAGCTAGGAATTGGTTTAAATCCTAGCTAGGAATCGGTTTAAATCCTAGCTAGGATTTGGTTTAAATCCTAGCTAGAAACTGGTTTAAATCCTAGCTAGAAACTGGTTTAAATCCTAGCTAGGAATCAGAGAGCTATACCGTTGTACATGAAATATTAATAGAATTGCGCAAAAAGAATTGTTGCGATTACTGTTAGAAGACATGATATCAATATAACGCCTGTCGTGAAAACTTGTAATAAAAAACTAGTTATCTATCATTTCTTCGAGGATTTGAACTGCGGAAGCCACAAGTTTAGGACAAATCTCTGTAAAACAGTTATTTTCTGTTGCAAAGCAGATTCCCTCCCTAGTAGTAATATCACATCCAAGAAGATCATTACACGTATATGAACCATTTATAGATTTGAACTTATCCAAGAACTCTGTAGTCTTTTGATTTGCCACTGCCCTACTTTCTAGATCATCCTTTCTAGATTGACCATACTTCATCCCTAGAACCATCAATGCACCTGCACATGCTCCACAGACATCACCCTTTCTCATTCCACTATTAAAGCAATACGCAATTTTCAGAGCTTGTTCTTCTGTAAGATTCAATTCGTCTACATATGCAGCCAGAACAGACTGGGAGCAATGAAACTTATCAGAAAAATAGGAAAGAGCTTTTTCAACTTTTGTCATACATAATCCTCGCTTATTTGTTATATGGACATCTATTCCCAATACACTGGGCATTTCTTCCAGAAAAGATACATTTAATTTCACCAGAATCCAGTTTTACGTCGCAATATTCATTGATAAACTCAATAGCAGCTTCGAAAGAGATATAAGCATCACGCTTACAACATCGCGGACCATTTATTTCCCCTATCTTCTTAATTGCTTTTGAAATGACAAGCATCTTTCGTCCCCACGAACCATCTGTCGCCAGAGGCCCAGTTTTGTCAATTAAAGATAAAGCTGCACCTATTGATGTTGATGCACCGCACACGCCCCAGTGTGCACACTGGGCACCGGGCATTTTTAAACCTTGATTTACCATCCAGTTCAGGCTTTCCTCAAGGTCAATTTTCCCACCTGCATTTTTATAAGCGACCAAAAGGCATGCCCCATCTAATACATGATGTTCTGGTCCATGTATCCGAACAAAATCTTTTTTTGCAACTTCATTAAAGATTTCAATGGGATTTATTCCAGAAAACTTCTTACATTCTTCTATAATCTGCATTGCAATGTTTTCCATCATTTTCCTCCCTCAAATCTCTTCTTCAGGATTTCATAATGATTTCTGTTGCTTTTGTCTCCACCGTTATCCGGGAAAAGACAAAATGGGAGGCTATCAGTTGTTCTGTGTTTGATAACACAATCACAACACTTTCCATGATTTTTACAGGTCGTCTTTGGACACATACAATCTTTTACATTTGGACAAGACATTTTACGAGCTCCATTGTTTTAGAGAAATTAGTTTAGAACAATATTAGGATCTTTTATCATACATCCTATTATTATAGTTATTTTTACAGTTAGTCTTTTATATGCATATAGGAAGTAACATCCTTCCAATTTACATTGAATCCAGCTCCATGGCTACAAAATACACTGTCAGCTGTATTTTCAATATCAGATTCCGCATCATATCCAATCTGCTGTATTACTTCTTCCGTGTTATGACATAAATCATAACCGGCAAGGCTAAAGCTTAAAGTCCCTTGCCCCTTGGAATAAGCTCTGACTTCCGTCATGTAATTCTGAGATTCCTTGACACTTACCCGTCCTGTCAATGTCGTAAATCCACCTTTGCTGTCTGCAATATTACAACTGCCACTCATTTTCTGCATATCAGCCATGACTCTTCCGGTACAGTTTTCTGGTACAGTTATCTCATAGTCATAGAATGGTTCCAAAAGAACTGATTCTGATTGCATAAGTCCATGGCGTATAGCTCTATATGTTGATTGGCGGAAGTCACCACCTTCTGTGTGTTTGAGATGAGCTCTACCTGCAATGACTTCTATTCTCATATCTGTAATAGGACTCCCTGTAAGAACACCTATATGTTGTTTTTCTTGCAAGTGTGTCAAAATTAATCTCTGCCAATTTGTATCCAACACATCAACACTTAGATCTGATACAAACTCAAGTCCGCTACCACGTGGCAGTGGTGACAGCTTCAGATGTACTTCGGCATAATGCCTCAAAGGCTCATAATGACCGACTCCGATGACTTCTTCTCTTATGGTTTCCTTATAAGCAATCCTTCCTTCGCCAAAATCTACAGATACATTATATCTATCTGCAATAAGCTGCTTTAACACTTCAGTCTGTATCTGCCCCATGAGTTTGAGGTGAAACTGTCCAGATCCTTCGTCATAACTTACATTTATTTCAGGTAATTCCTCTTCCACTTCCTTGAGAATATGCAGCATCTTTGAATCATTGACATTAGATGGATACGACACAGAATATATAAGAGCCGGATCTGTCCTTGCAGTCTGTTCTATGCTTGTATTTCCGTATACTCTACCAGCGTAAGACTCCTTGAGCCCTGTTACAGTACAGACTTCGCCGGCCTGTACACTCTTTACGCTCTGATATTTTTCGCCAGAATATATTCGTATCTCGTTTACTTTTTCTTCATGGATAAAGTCCTTGACCTTAAGTTCTCCTCCAAGGATTTTCAGATGCGTCAGCCTGTTTCCGCTCTTGTCCTTGGATATCTTATATGCCACGCAGGCAAACTCCTGAGGATAATTCTTTATCGAGATACATTCATTCAATATATATAGTAATCTATCTACACCTTGCATCCTTAATGCAGAACCAAATATACATGGATAAATCCTGCTCTCTGAGACTGCGGTCCTGATTTCATCTGATGTAATGTTTCCGCCATCAAGATATTTTTCCATAAGAGTGTCATCAAAGGAAGCAATTTCTTCTACGAGTGCAGGATCTGCAAAATCTCTGTCAAAGTCAATTATACTTTCACTGAAAGTTGTCTTCAGGCTACACAAGATCTTTTCCTTATCGGCTCCATCCATATCCATCTTGTTGACAAAGATAACCGCAGGAATATTATTGTTACGAAGCAGAGTCCACAGAGCCTTTGTATTGGACTGTATTCCGTCACTGGCATTTACCATAAGTATAGCAACATCCATAACACAGAGAGTACGCTGAATCTCAGAGATAAAATCTATATGCCCAGGTGTATCTATAAGTGTTATACGGTCGCTGAGCTCTGCCTGTTTTGCAAAGATAGTTATACCCCTCTCCCGTTCTATATTATTGTTGTCAAGAAAACAGTCTTTTGTGTCAACGCGACCAAGCTTACGTATAGTACCTGCTGTATAAAGCAATGCTTCTGATAAAGTTGTCTTTCCGGCATCTACATGAGCCAGGATCCCTGTTATAACTTTTGCCATGGGAAACATTATAACAGAAAGTTAGCAGTTGGTAGCAATATTTTTGCATTTATTAGCAATAAAATAGTGGAAATCTGAAAATATTTAGGTCATAATCACTGTAAAATAATGATTTTTAGATACATTTGTTCTAGAAACCATAAGGAGTATATACGTCAAACTCAAAGAATCGTGGCGCTCTGCCAATGCTTCAACTCACATTTCCGATAGCTGTAGAACAGTTTTTCAGGATATTGGTTTCTTCTGTTGATACCTTCATGCTCAGTTCCTACAGCAATGAGGCAGTTGCTGCAGTCGGACTTGTCTCCCAATATGTTTTCTTCCTGAATCTGATATTCTCTGTCATTGGTACCGGGTGCTCCATAGTGCTAGCTCAATACATAGGTGCCCAAAAACCACGAAGTGACCTCCGTCAAATTGCACAGGCAAGTGTAATCATGGTATTTTCTGTTGCTGTCATTCTTACAGTGCTTGTTATTTTCGGCACAAAACCACTTCTGGGCTGCTATACACTGGAAGCCTCTGTGCGAAACTTTGCATGGGAATACTTTGTAATATTTGGTGGTATCTGCTGTATCTTCAATGCATTCAGTGCACTGCAAGGTGCAATACTCAGAAGTTACGGTCATACCAACTCTGCAATGATTGTTTCTATCACAGCCAATCTGGTAAATGTTGCAGGTAATGCACTTTCCCTTTACGGTTGGTTTGGGCTTCCTATACTTGGTGTAAAAGGTGTTGCATGGTCTTCAGGAATTTCAATGATTGTCTCCTGTATCATGTTCAGCATAATGATTGCAAGAAAAAGTGATGTAGAGTTTTCTTTTGAAGATTTTTTCAAGGTTCCAGCCAGCAAGTTCAGGATGATATTGAAAGTCGGTGTTCCTACAGCAGGAGAAAGTCTTTCTTACAATATAAGCCAGATTGTTATCATGGCAATGATATCTACATTGGGAACTTATGCAATGGATGCACAGGTTTACACTAATACTATTGTCAGATTTGTATTTGGAACTGCTGTATCTATTGGTGCTGCAACACAAATAAAAGCAGGATACTACGTGGGAGCAAGACAGAGTGAAATTGCATACAAAAAAGTATTTATATACCAGCTTGTTGCTACAGGATGCTCGCTGCTTGCTATCTTTATCGTAAATCTTGTAAAGTCCCCTATCGTCTCTATTTTCACGGATATTACAGAAGTTCATTCCCTTGTATCAACTCTTCTGCTATTTTCCATTTACATTGAGTTTGGAAGATCCCTTAACCTTGTCTATGTAGGAGCTCTCAAGGGAGCCGGTGACATAAAGTTCCCTGTTACATATGCCATATTCTCCAACTGGGTAATCATGGTTTTGGGAAGTTATATACTGGGGCTCAAGCTTGGACTTGGAGTTGTAGGATTTTGGATCGGAATCGGAACAGACGAGACCACCCGCGGTATAGTAATGCTATTGCGGTGGAAGAGCCGCAGATGGCAGAAGCACGCTTTAGTCTAAACCTATGACAAAAAAAGGCTACCCAACAGGCAGCCTTTTTTTTATTGCAGATGTATTTCTACAGTCATATCAGCTCTTACGTCAACCTTGAACTTGGAGAAGTCACTGGGAATACCCCCACTATAATTGCTTATGCCAAAAGGTTCCTTTGGATATCCGATAAAATTTGTACTTAACTTTTGATCATTGTTAGTATCTTGAAATACAAAAAACATATATTCATCTTCTTCTAGATCAAATACAGTTTCTGAAGTTTTACCTTCGGGATGTTCAATTACAGCTCCATTATTAGGGACTGCACCATCTTTCATTTCCTCGGATGACCCAAAGGCTGCAACATATATCGGAGCTTTGGATTTGATTCCTGTGATTCTTACCGTGACTTTTCTTGTTTCTGCAAACAAACATGCAGAGGCAAACATAATACTTGCTATACCAAATATTTTCTTTGCTGCCAAATTATTCTACCCTCCTTAGGGAGGATTATAACACGGAAAACCTAAAACGTCATGGTAATCCCAAATATATCAGATTTATTAGTTAAAGGCTGACAAAGCAACAATATGTCTCATACTGAATGCGATGTCAGCTTTATACTCATATTAATAATAGCAATTATATACTAGAGAGATGCATATTCTTCTTTTGTGTAGAACTGTGTTGACTTGAGATACTCAGGAATATTCTGGGACTGGCCGTTTATACGGATATCTGCATATCTGTTTGCAATTTCCAGAATATATTCATTGCTATTGTTAGGAAGCTCACCTTTTATCGTGATTCTGACTTTAAGGTTCTGACTCAGATTCTTGATATCAAACAAGGAAATGAATCTCTTGCACCTTCCCTTGAATGCCCTCTCAGGATCAAGATTCTCAAGATGAGAATTGTTGAATATGAACTTGATATCAAGCCATCCGTCTTCTGTAAAGTCTATTGATGACTCACAGAACTCCTTTACATATTCACGGTTCTGGCTTGCACGTGAGATACGGGAGAACTCTTCCAACTCGTCTATGATAGTAAGATAACTTATTTCATCGATATTCTTTATCTGATAGTTGTCACAAGTATGGGAACTTATACTTACAAGGATTGTATTCAGCGCAAGGATTGTGTCTGCAGATACTGAAGCTGTATCAGCAAATTTGAGACGATCTTTCTTGGTATTATACTGTATATTCTGGAATACAGGAAGATTCTTCATAAGAAGGAATGCACTCATAATTCCGTGCTGGTAGTTTTCAAAATCGTTAAGGAATGAAATCTTACTGCTCATATCTACGGAGAATGAATCTACTATCTGCCAGAAATCATGCAGGAAAGTAAGATCCTCTTTTGATATGTTCTTAATCTGCTCCTTGTCAATGCCTACTACGTTCTTTGAACTGTCCAGCTTGAATATCAATTGCACCAGTGCATTTGCCTTGTTGATGTTTTCTTCCGTGAGGTCACACTCTTTTTTATTGGTGATATTGATATTAAGAGTGCGGCTTATGAAATCAATGAACGTATCTGTAAATCCCTGCTGAGTATTTGTAAACTCAAACTTGAAGTCATCAAAGTTGTTTACAGCAAAATATGGAAGTATTTTCTTTATGCTCTTGTTGATTTTTTCAACTTTCTTGAGTGGATATCCAAGATCATGGGTAAGAGCAGATACACAGCGGATTGCTTCTTCCTTTTCCAGGTAGCTGGCGTACTTCTTGGCAAACATCTTGTAATTCAGATCGGTTGGAAATACTTCGTGGAAAGTTTCAATCATGATCGGAACATAGTTCTTGTCAATAAATATTTTGGAAAACTGGGGTTTATTAGCGATATATTCACCAAGGAAATATACCCAGATACAGTGCAATGTATGGTCACGATAGAAAGAGTCCGATGCAAAAATCAGCTCCTCAAACTCGACATAGGAATCAAAGAACTTGAAGATATTGTCATATCCCCGCTTGTCAGGAGAAATATATGACATGGAGGCCTCAAAAAGACTCTTCCACAGCTTGATTGCAACATTTATCTTCTCGTTCATCGTTTCAGCTGTCATCAGACTTGATACCAATGAGCGGAGACGTGTTTTGTATGATTCCCTTCCCTTAAGAAATGTAATGCTGTCGGAGTCGATTCGTTCAATATAAAACTGCATTACTGTAAGTTCATTTATGAAATTAGACATTTTCTTATCTCCTTTTTTTAGATACCCATAACTGCTAAGTATAATGTAAAGCCATAACAATTACTATCCCCGATGAGTATATCTGTACCTTTGATTTCAGTAGTTACCTCTGTATAACATTTATAATCCAATCACAGGCTGTTTCTTCACCTTTACCAGTCCTGTCCTTTAATTCTATCCAGAAGTGATAGCGGTTATCATATTCCACATATCTGGATCCCTTGCAGAACATGCCGCATAATCTTCCTGTCTTGTATCCCTGTTCATAGATACCTTTGTCATTCCTTGATATTGCAGAATAAAAATTGATGTGCAGTACAGACAAAAGCTCTCTGAGACTTATCTGATAATATCCGCTTCCAGACATAACACCCTTGAAGAGCTTTGGCTCAGCACAGGCAAGTCGCACCACATATTCTGCACCTTGAGAGAATCCATAACCTATTATATTTGACTTATCAAGGCAACTGTATTTTATAAGTATATTCTGTATCAGTAGACTCATACTATGCACATCAGTAAAATAGTCTGTCCGGGCCATCACAGCGAGAACAGCACATCCTGACGGTGCAACCCTGTTCTGAAAATCTTTTTCGGTAAATGGTTTTGCATACTTCAATGCACTGTATTTTTCGCAGGAACCATGAAAAGTAACGATAAGGGGAATCTTTTCTGTCGCCAGTCTGCTGGCGCTACGGAAATCAGGGGGAAGATACAGGAAGTACTTATGTCCTGTAGGTAGTTCTTCATATATCCAGTTACCTATATCAACAGTTTTTTCTGACCAATAATAAGCAGGATCACATTCAGGCTCGATAGACTGGTCTCTGTAAAAACAGTATACGGCAAATATAGCAGCAGAAACTGATACAAAAGCAGCTGCTAAAACTACGACATGTTTCTTACGCATAATAAACTCTCCATGTCATATTATAGGCTCCATAAGCTGTCTGTATCAACATATGATGGAATCCCTAAAAATTGCAATTGATGGAGCTTTTATTATATAATGGAGCCTCGAATATTACAAGGAAATGAGAAGAATGAGTAATTCACAAAAAGCAATTATCAATGATATGACCCAAGGGTCTGTATTCAAAAAAATGGTTAAATTTACTTTACCAGTCATGTTTGCCAATGCATTACAGCTATGCTATGGTCTTATCGACATGATTATTGTTGGCCATTTTGTTGGAAGTGCAGGATTATCTGCTATCACTATCGGAAGCCAGGTATTTACACTTATGGCAACTCTCTGCATAGGATTCTCCGTTGCAGGCCAGGTTTATATCAGTCAGTTAATTGGTAGAAAAGAATTCAACAAGCTTAATAAATCCATCGGTACAATATTTACCATAGTCGGTATATTAGGTTTACTAATGACACTGGTAGGTTTTTTATGTTCAGAACTGGTACTCAACCTTATGAATACCCCGGAAGAAAGTTTTGCAATGGCAAAAGCATACATGATGGTATGCAGCGGTGGAATTATATTTACTTATGGATATAATATGGTTTCTGCAGTACTCCGCGGTATGGGTGACTCCAAGAGACCTCTTCTCTTTATATTTATTTCTACCATTGTAAATCTTACAGGTGACCTATTCTTTGTTGGCATACTTAAACTTGGAGCAGCAGGAGCTGCTTGGGCTACAATAATGGGACAAGCTGTAAGTTTTGTAATCGCACTCATATTCCTCATGAGACGAAAAGAAGCCTTCCACTTTGACTTCAAACCTTCAAGCTTCATACCGGAAAAACACACAGCAACAAAACTTATTAAGTTAGGCATTCCATTTGCCCTACAAAACAGCAGCATCGATATCAGTATGATGTTTGTCTGTGCGTTGGTAAATTCCTTTGGTGTAATTGCATCCGCAACTTTCGGAGTTGGATCCAGACTGCAGAGTCTTGGTTTTGTAATGTCCGGAGCGGTAGGAGCTTTTGTCAGCAGTATGGTAGGCCAAAACATTGCAGCCGGTAAGATGGACCGTGTAAACAAGGGTATTCATCTTGGGCTTGCATGTGGAGTTGTCTTCTGGGGAATACTCATGACCATATTCCTACTCTTCCCTCAAGCTTGTTTCAGCTTATTTTCCAGCGAAAAAGAAGTACTTGCCATGGCTCCCCTCTATATGAAGTGTATGGCTGTAGGAGTCCCAGCTCTAGCATGTATGAGTCCTTACAATGGGTTTATTCAGGGTATTGGGAATTCCAAGATGTCATTGTTCTTCTCGATCCTAGATGGATTTGTTGCCCGCATTTCGCTTAGCTATCTGATAGGTATCGTCGCAGGTCTTGGACTTCAAGGATTCTTCCTTGGATTCTTTCTGGCACCTTACTTCACAACTATTCCTGCAATGATTTACTATTACAGTGGTATTTGGAAAAAAAGAGGACTTATTGCATAGAAGCAGAAATTCATAGACGAAAAAAGCTGACGGGTACAACCGTCAGCCTTTGTATTATTATTATGCTACATCTACTTGTATTACACTGGCAAGATGCCTGTCTATGTTATAACGAGCATCTTTGATGCTGATTGTAAAGTTACTTCTTCGTTTAGAGATAAGAGAAATTCTTTCCCCGCTATAGCAACCTAACGTGAATAAAAAAGAATTCAGCTCTTCATCATCTGTATTAATTTCACGGACAATATACTCAGTTTCTACTTGGGCTTCGGATAAAGGCACAATTACCTCCTGCTAAGAATTGTAAATCCACCCTAACGGCCACTTATAATATAAAAACTATTGATTTATGTCAATTAACTCTAAGATAAATTAAAACCTAAGATTTTACAGAACTTTCTTTCTGATTGTCAGTTGTACAATGTTTAGAACAACAATCACAGGAAGGACAGCCTATACATTTCTGCCCTTTAGCCTTTGATTTGATAATTGTACGTATAGCAACAAATACAACAAACATTATTATAGCTAATATAACAGCATTAATCATACAGACCTCCTTCCATCGTCTTATTTTGTTGAATATTCTTTCTTGATATTGAGATTTGCCCTTACACAGAGGAATACCACCAACATAGCCATAGCAAGAACAAAAACAAGTCCTCCGCCAAATCCAGCCCCTACACTACCTGTAGTAACAAGTGTTCCTATCTGGTAAACAAGATAGCCGACTGTGTAACCTGTTGCAAGCATAAAACCTACACCAGACCAGAACCAAGCCCTGCTCTTCATTTCGGATCTCATGGCACCAAGCGCAGCAAAACAAGGTGGTGTATAAAGATTGAACATAAGATAAGCAAGGGCAGCAACCTTTGTAATACCCATGATAGCTGCAACTTCAGACCCAGCCCCCTCTGCCATCGCAAGTTCTTCGGTATCAATAAAATTGGTAATGGCAAATACAGTTGCAAGAGTACCCACAACATTTTCCTTAGCAATGAAACCTGTAATTGCAGCAGCAGCAAACTGCCAGCTTGCTACGCCAATGATTGGTACAAGCACAAGAGCAAATGGATTGGCAATAAGAGCAAGTATAGAATCTGAACCATTATCTGCAGCCACCTCGAACGAAGGTGTAAATGCTGCCATAATCTGTACGATTGTGTTACACAAGAGAATAATTGTTCCAGCTTTTACGATATAAGCCTTACCGCGTTCAAGCATTGATTTGCATGCAAACTTGAAAGAAGGAATTTTGTATTCAGGAAGTTCCATAATAAAGAAACTCTTACGATACTTCATTCCATTGACAGACTTGATTAGAAGTGCACCAAGAAGAATAAGTCCTATACCTACAAAATACATAACAGGACCAACCCATGTTGCTTCAGGGAAGAATGCACCTGCAAACAACGCAATAACAGGAAGTTTTGCACCACATGGCATAAATGTACATAGCATTGCTGTAGCACGACGTTCTCTTTCATTCTTGATTGTACGACATGCCATGACAGCAGGAACTCCACAACCAGTACCAATTACCATTGGAATAACTGATTTACCAGAAAGTCCTACACGCTTGAAGATTGGATCAAGGACAACTGTAGCACGAGCCATATAACCGCAGTCCTCCAACAAAGCAATCAGGAAGTACATAACCATAACAAGAGGCAAGAACCCAACAACAGCTCCAACTCCACCGATAATTCCATCTACAAGAATTGCATACAATACAGGATTAGCATCTTCAAGTTTTCCACCTACCCAATCCTGGAAAATTTCAATCCACCTGGCAAGTAATTCACTGAGCCAACTACCCAAGGTTGATTGAGAGATAAAGAACACAAGCCACATGACACAAGCAAAAATTAAGATACCTGCCACAGGATGCGTGATAAAGTTATCTATAGCATCATCGATTGACTTATCTTTTGCACGGATTTTTCGTACTTCTACAGCAGCAACTATGTCCTTTACAAAATCATATCTCTTTTTGTCTGCCTCTATTACAGCAGCCTTATCTGTAAGATCATATTCCCCAAGATTGAGAGGCTGAATCTGTTTTGTACCAATAGCCTTAACAGCAGCTCTTACAACTTCTTTAAGTCCATTAGAAGAAAGAGACACTGTCTTGATTACAGGACAACCTAACTTCTCTGCCAAAAGATTTTCATCTATCTTAGTCTCTTTTTTTTCGTTAACATCACTCTTGTTAAGGGCCACAACAACAGGAATCCCAAGTTCCATCAACTGTGTTGTAAAGAATAGACTACGACTTAGATTGGTTGCATCTACGATATTAATGATTGCATCTGGATGCTCATTCTTGACATATGCACTGGTTACACTCTCTTCAGAAGTAAATGGTGACATTGAATATGCACCAGGAAGATCTACCGCAACCAGATCTTTTGCGCCATCACTATACGTACTCTTTATTGTATATTCTTTTTTGTCAACCGTAACACCTGCCCAGTTTCCTACATGTTCACTGCGCCCGGTAAGAGCATTAAACATTGTTGTCTTGCCGGAATTAGGATTTCCCGTCAACGCAATTCTCATTTTTATCCTCCAATATTATTCAATACAACAAACGAATGTCAGGTTATACAACTTCAATCATTTCGGCAAGTTCCCTGTCTATATTGTAACGGGCATCCTTGACACTGATTGTATAATTACTTCTCTTCTTGGAAATAAGGGATATTTTTTCACCAGAATAACAGCCTAATGTAAAGAGAAAAGAAGAAACATCTCCATCGTCCATCATAATATCCTGAATAACGTATTCCTTTTCCACCTGTGCTTCTGACAAAGACATAATTACCTCCTACTAAGTATAGTAATATAACTCTAACTTCAGTTAGTATATACTTTCTTGAAGTTCGTGTCAACTAACATAGTTACTATAAACTAACCATATTACTTAAAATATATTAAAAAAAAATCCAGAAGCCCATTACTAGCCTCTGGATTCTTCTTTTTTTATTTATCTTTCATGCAAAAGATGGTTACTCACCAAATCTGATTTTCTGCCAGATATCATTGTATTTATCAAGATTCTCACCTAAATCCTGCTTAAGAGAGCAGCTATAGGCCTGTTCTGGATTATAAAATGGTTTTGTAGTGATGTATTCCTGTGCTGCAGTATTTACTACACATGGATAGCGGAATGTATCAATAAATACTGCATAGTTTTCTGGTCTGTGAATAAAGTTGATGAACTCATTGGCAAGATCATAGTGAGGTGCATCCTTTAGAATTACCATACTGTCTATTGTTGCAGGTCCCCCTTCTGCAGGAATAAAAAAGTCAATAACTTCATCCCAGCGGCTCTCATCTACTTCACCAAAAACGATTTCAGGATATCCCTGACAAAGCCAGAAGTCACCTGTAGCAAATGATTTTCCAAATCCTTCGGCATCAAACTTTACCAGATTTGGTTTCCATTCATTGGCAACACGGTCATAAGCTTTTGCAAGGTCCTCGTCATCAACACTGTTAAGTTCATTACCATCAAACAGAAGTGCACATCCAAGAACTTCGCGCATCTCATCCATCATTGTAGCATGTCCTGCAAACTGAGGATCTGCAAAAATATCATAATCTCTCGAATATGATCCTGCAGGAACTTTAGTCTTGTTTACCATGATTCCTGTAGCACTTAAGGCATATGGTACCGAATATTTCATTTCGGAGTCATAATCAATCATTGCTGTAATTGCAGGATTAATGTACTTAAGGTTTGTAAGCTTGCTTTGGTCAAGTTCCCTAAGCATTCCTTGCTTGAGCATAATGGAAACAAAGTCATTAGATGGGATTACAATATCATATCCCTTGGCTCCAGCTCGAATCTTGGAATACATTTCTTCGCATGTAGAGAAGCAGTCAAGACGAACCTTGCAGTCAAACTCTTCTTCAAAGGCTTTGATTAATGCATCTGGTGTGTAATATGTCCAGTTATAAAGGTAAAGAATTCGGTCATTCTTCTTAGAACATCCCGATAAAGAAAGGACTAAAGATGCTGTTACTACAGCTAGTAGGATTGATTTGAAGTGTTTCAAAATGAAAATCTCCTGTTTATGTGGTTGAACTCCGTAATTTGGCCTTGCTCTGTATTATTCAGATAAGGCTTTAGTCTGCTCATCTCCAGATATTTGACAAAATCCAAGAAATGAGAGATTAGAGTAACATATAAGAGAAAAAATTAGAATAGAATTTCGCTTTATAACTCAATATTTTTTAAATAATAAGCAAATTTCAGTACAGAATTCTATTTGACTGTAAAAGTAACGGTATCTTTTTCTTTTCCGCACTGAACTTGCAATGTATGTTCACCTTTTTTTACGGGCAAATAGAATATAAATGGCCTCTGTACCTCAAAAATTTCTTCATCATACCTTACAACAAGGCTTGTTTCTTTATCTTGACCACCCGTTACACTTACGGGAATACGCATATACATATTTTCCCGTGGATCTTCATAAAAGACACTCCTGTCAGAAGGAGTTTCAATGGTAAGAGGATGAGTCGTATAATCTATTTCCGCATTTATCGGATTATCATGAATCCATCGCTGATATTCAGCAGGAAGAACAGTCTTTATGCGTCCATCTTCTTTTTTGTGCCACGTACATGTTTTTTTTACCTCATCATCACGGACATATTCCATCACAGTCTTTGGACAATCTTCACACGGAAGGTCTCCACTCAAAAAACAAACTTCGCGTTTGGTATATTCCAGCGGTTTGTCAAATTCAATAGACTTTCCACCATTAAGATACTCAAGGACTTTTGCTACAATGGTTGCCGGCATAGAACTACCAGTCTTACCGATGACTGTATTCCCATTGAAGTTTCCCATCCACACAGCACAGGTATATTCTACAGTAGAGCCAACTGCCACAATATTCTGATACTGATTGGAAGTACCTGTCTTGAATATGGAAGGGAACTCTGTCTGAAATGTCTGCTCATAGCCAAATCCTCCTACACGTGCAGCCTTATCACTAAGTATGTCACATATGACAGCTGATGTATCATAAGAATATATTTCTTTTGAATCTTTTGTCTTGTCATCAGATTTCACATATTCAAGAGAAATGAGTCGGCCATTATTTGCAAAAACAGTAAATGCATGAGCCAGTTCTTCAAGAGTAACTTCTCCAGCTCCAAGAGCAAGCCCAAGTCCTACATCTCGACCATTTGTATCTAGAGAGTTAAACCCCAACGAACTCAAGAGATTAAGATAATTAACCGGAGTAAGCGTATCAAGTAGCCATACTGCGGGAATATTAAGACTTGATGCAAGCGATGTCCTAAACAGAACAGGACCATTAAATCTATTATTAAAATTAAATGGAATATAGATATTTTCACTTCCAAATTCCATTGGGATATCCTTAAGGACAGTTGATGGGGTTACATACCCTTGATCCAATGCAAGCGCATATAAAAAAGGTTTCATACTGCTGCCCATCTGATTTTTGACTTGGACACCATCAATCCATTTATTTCCACCAGAATAAGCAATAATTTTACCCGTACTGTTCTCTATCACAATTGAAGCAAAATCTTCTATGCGGGAATTCCTGGAAGATTCAAGATAATAATTAAGCTCACCTTCAAGCCTGACTTGCAGACGAGAATCAAGGTTTGTATATATCCTATACTGATTTTTCTCAAGTTCAGATACCCTGTTCACCAGATGCACGGCTCGATATGGCCACTTATATACACCTGTATCCTTTGTCAGAAGAGCAGCTGAATAAATAGAATCATATTTCTTTTTGCCAAACACGCAACTTGCAGTATATGAGAGAATCTCCGGAGATATATAAGGGTCATAGGATTTGGGGCGTCGCGGAATAATACTTAAAAGCATAATCTGTTCTTCATTAAGGTTCTCTAAAGATACAGAAAAATATTGTCTTGCAGCAGAAGCGATTCCATGTATATTATACCCAAAAGGAATGTTATTGAGATAAAGCTCCAGTATATCATGCTTGGTAAGTCTGGACTCCAGCATAAAAGCATATACTATTTCCTTAAACTTATTTTTATATGATTTACTATTATCCTTATTTATAATGCGTACAAGTTGCATTGTTATTGTGCTTGCACCACTGACAATTCTTCTTTCCTTTACATTCTGAAAGCAGGCCCTCAAAGCAGAAATGCAATCGACTCCATTATGATAGAAGAATCTCTTGTCTTCTGCTTTGAGGAATATACCTATTGTCTTATCAGATACAAGATCTAATGGGATATATTCTCGTCGTATCCCATCCTCCACAGGTTCACAGTACAGCAGCCGGTTATCGCTATCAAAATAACATCTGCTGTAGCTGCCCGTCATAAAACTATCATATTCAGCCCATGGGAAAAATCTGAGTACAAGATGAATAACTAGAAAGATGACAGTTACCGCAGCAAAGACGGTAACTGTCACAACTGATTTTTTTGACTTCATCAAAGACTTACTTTATTGTATAAAGTCTTCCGTCTGTACGACCAAATATCTCACTTTCGTACATACATTCACAGGTTATAGGAGGAGTTGGATATACACCACGCCTCTGAGCCCTAAAGTACACAGTTATAGAATGGTCATACTGATAGAATCTATTCCAGAACACATCCTCATGGTTCTCAAATCTGAATACAGTATCTCTAGACTCCCATTCGTCATCCCAGTACCAGTCATAATAGCGGTCATCTGGATCGTAATATCTATTATCTACGATTTTTTTAGCACCAGAAGGTAACTGATCTTCCTTAAGAATCTCGGCACCACTAGGCAAATTTATTTTCAACGCTACATAGTTACGTATACTGTCAGAGTTTACATTAACAATCATCTTGTAGATACGACCGCTCTCAAGCTGAATTTCCTTATCATCCTGGATGACAATTTCCTTATCCGTAGCATAGTCATAAAGTTTGCTGGTAATGTTAAAGCCCTCACTCCTTGCCCACTGCATCTCATCAGGAATTGCATAAGTAAGCTTTGTCGTATAATAGACTTTTCCTTTTCCCTTGACATTTACATTAAACGGAAGCTCCTTATCAGGCTCAAGGCCTGAAAGCTTCTGATTTGTAAACTCAAATGTCTTTGTAACAGGCTTAGCTCCGACTCCTTTGAACTTCTCATTCATAAGCTCAGTACCGTTAAGGTCAACTACAGCAGTAAGATCAAGTGCAGTCAAATTCCTTGCCCGGATAAATGTATTTATGGCTTCGAGAACTTTTACAGTCGTATCCGTACTTGTCCAGTAACCAGTCTTCATATCCTGAAGAAGAGAGAACAGGAGCCTGTCACACATCTGATTGTCCTTATCAAGAAGAACAAGAAGCTGCATTATAGTTCCCATAACACCAGCGTTTGTATTATACCAGTATCCGTAGTAGCTGCCTGTAAGTTCAACTCCACGCGCTGTCGGTTTAAGATGCATTGTAACGTTATCAGCACAGGCTTGAGCTTTCTCTTTATTACCCATGTAGTAATATGCAAGACCAAGATATGCATATTCCGTGAAGTCAGTATCCGGTGCTCTATATGCACTATCAAGCCATGAAACAACAGTACTATCCCTTTCGCCAAGCAGGGCAAAAACATATCCTGCATAAGCCTTGAGCCATGTAGAACTCCATCCGTATTCTTCTCTTGAAGTTACGATTTCACCTATACTTGACAGAAGGTATCTCTTAAGTCTGTTTATATCAATAGGAATATCAGATCTCTTGTATCCATTTTTGAGAGCAAGAGCATATATATGCGCAACTCTGAGAGATACATATGGATTACTCATTTCCCAAGATGATTCAGGCCAATATCTGAATCCTCCATCATCCTTCTGATACTTCTTCCAGTTTTTGGTAAAGTGTACAACAGCGGATTTTGGATCGACAACTTTGGAGTTCATACCCAAAAGTTCAATATAATCACCAAATATAACAAGAGGAAGTACCCTGGAACTCTGCTG
Source organism: Treponema sp. (assembly GCA_045616545.1). Taxonomy (GTDB): domain Bacteria; phylum Spirochaetota; class Spirochaetia; order Treponematales; family Treponemataceae; genus Treponema_D. The sequence continues at coordinate 33,761 of JAZLGX010000011.1, forward strand.
CTCAAGACATCCATACGGATAGTCAAACAGATAATGTACACTGGATGACAGAAGTCCAAGTCTGGTTGCATCAAGAGTAACCTCCAGGCTACCGACTTTGTCTTTTGCAAATGATGGAATTGCTATATATTCTTCACCATTATCCGAAGAGTCAGCCTCACCAGCAGATACAACAGATTCGTATACGTAATCTGTCTTTACTTTTATTGGACACACAAGTTTATCCTTAAAGTCTCCGCCATCAGCATCTTCCACAGTATAGACAACCTCAAACCATCCGTCACTGGCAGCGCATACATCAAAGTATGCAGGGATCGTATCCCCTGAAGCAACAGATACGATACACTCACTTACACCGTCAATAAACGCATTGCCTTTGACTGTTGTAAGGCCAGCATCAACGTCTTCCTTGTAATCACTCAGAGGCTGACGAATCTTTGCAGATACCTTGAGCTTATGCGCCTTTGTATCCAAATTAGTCAAGAGCACACCAGTTTCTGCAGTATCACGTGTACGCATCTGAAGAACACTTACACTCTGTACATTTATAAGATTCTGTACGATAAACTCATCTTCGTTCAGAGCAAGGAGGTCATCCTTTACACCAAAGGCAGTAAGACGATATGTCGTCAAAGAATCAGGAAGCTTAAATGAATATGTTACAGTTCCATCTTCTCCTGTCATGAGATACGGCTCAAAGAAGGCAGTAGGTCTGAAGTCCTTACGCTCATCATCATCCTTTTCTCCTTCGTCACTATCTCCACCCTGCAGGTTCTTGATACTGTAAGTAACTGGATCCATGAGATAATATCTGCTGTCTCCACCTATGGTACACATAGGGAATTTATCTTTTGAATAGAAATGCTCTATAGGGCTAGGAACATGATAGTTAATTACATCAAGGACAGCCCTGTCTACACCCATTACAGTAAGTTCAGCGCCAGGGACAGGTTCACCACCCTTTGTAGCTGTAAACTTGATTGTAACATTTTCTCCCGGAGCATATGTTGGCTTGTCAAATTCAGCTTTGACAGTAAATGCCTTGACCATAGGATCAATGAATATTGGAGTAACACCAAAATATCCTTTAGGTTTATCCAGATCTTCTTCCCCATACTCATGAGTTGGTTCACCACTACGCACAGAGAATGAACTTACAGTAACATACGCAACAGGTACAAAGTTTCTTGCGATTTTTACATCAATTACTGATGTACTTTCATCAAAGTGACGGATTTCCTGAGTAAAGATACCTTCACGTTCAACAGTGATGAGATAGTCACCCTTTGGAAGAGGACTTTCCATAAGAATCTGTGCAGTCTGACCTGGATTATATACACTTTGATCCGGAGTAAGTTTGATTGAATCTCCACGACCATACCACCAGTAAGACTCTCCGCCTGTAACATAGAATTCTTTTTCAGCTGAAGTAATTCTTCCGTCCTTGTCTTTTATAGTTACAGAAAGAGTATGCCATCCAGACTTTTCAGGTATGATACTGAACTTTCCTGATGCCTTTGCCTTTATGCTTCCAGTATCTACAGTCTCTGTATGGCGGGAATAATTTTCATTTATATACCCATAAACACCACTCTGATATTCTTTGGACCAGTATTCACGGGTAAGTTCATAAGTAATTTCACTACCGATAAGAGATGGGTTATCAATAATTTTTTTATCCGGAGAAACCAATACATAGCCAAAGTCCATACTTTCGCCTCTCTTGATAAATCCGTTCTTGTATCTTTTAAGACCAATATAGAATTTTGAAGAATTGACTATTTTTGTCTGGGACCGTACAATGCGTTCATTTCCTGAATCTGTTATTGCTGTCTCCAGCTTATATACATATGGGACATCTTTAAGGTTACCAGATGAATCACATTCTATATCTGCGTGTCCTGCTCCATCCAAAGTTCCATATGAACTGGATACATGACGTATATATTCATAATCATCACAGATACCAAATGAATATTTAGAGAGAGCCGGGTCCCCATCACATCTGAATCTTAGAGGCTGTGTATACCAATCCGCTGTATATTCAGCACCTGCAAGATATCCACCTGCAAGATAACTTGCATCTACAGCGCCGACAAGAGTCTCTCCCCTGAAAACCTCCTCAGGAGCAAATGTAACTTCTGCCTGTGTCTTAAGCTTGGCAAATATCTCTACATTGAAGTTGAGTCTGAAAGATCTTCCATCTGATGTATTGTATACGATGCTGTATATACCAGGATCCATATCCTGTGGTAAAACAAACGAGCCATAAAAACCACCATTTTCTGTCGTAAGCCCTTCCATGAAACCATAAGTATTGTCATCATACCATGAAGAATTCTTGAGATAGATATCGTAATAATATTTACTTGCAGGTCTGTAGACACCAACAGTCCTGTTCCACTGAATACCTCTGAATGTCACAGTTTCACCAGGTTTATAGATACCTCTATCACAGAACATGTATACATCAGAATAAGTATCAAAGGCCGAACTTAAGGAACCACTTACAACACCATTTGCCCATTTATTATGTCCATATACTGCAAAGCTTATATAATCATTTTTATATGAAACATCAACAGTTGGTCTATCGGAATAATAGTATCCCTCATTGAACCCAGCATTCTCATCAAACTCAAACACTGCAAGTCCAGTTTTATCTGTAGTCACGCTGTCATGATAGATTCCACCATGAATATTACATACAGCTCCCTCAATGGCTTTACCTGTACTGAGTGATGTAACCCACACAAGGACTCTGTTCTGTCCAACACGTACAGTTGCACCAAGATCAGTTACCGTAACAGTAAGGTCATTAGAGTTCCATGATGAGCTTCTAGTGCCGTCATATTTATATTCCAGATAATCTACGGAAGCACTGAAGTTTACAGTACCTTTTCCTTCTGCGTTAAGATACGGCTTGAGATCTATCTCTTCAAATCTGCGGGTGTTTGTAATTCCCGTTTCAATTCCCTTTGTAACATTTCCGGAGTTTATTGTATTTCTTACACCGTCTGTGTTAGGAGTACCCATAGGATCATCATAAGACTGGATCTTGTATCCACCCCTGGTAGCATTCATATACTCAAAGACAAGTTTCGGAGCAAACTGGGCTTCAAGCATCTTGTTTCCGCTGGCAATAAATCTTGCATAACCTGGGAAATCCCTTCCTTCAACATAAATCTCATATTCCTTATCAAGGGATTTTCCACTGGAGCTCTTTAAATCACGAGTGATGACAATTGTTTTTGTCTCTCCAGGTTTTACATTAAAGTACTGGAGATAAACAGTGGAACCATAACTGTAAAAATTATCCCTTGTAAGATTCTCGCCAGCAACCTTAAATCCGTCAAGAAGAGTGTCTCTGTCTACATAGTCAGAGAATTCAAATCTCCATGATCTTCTTGTTGCCGCCCAGGAAGTATCATCCCTGTCAGATGTCATATAGAATAGGCCTTTATCGTATTCTTCTTCTGAAACGGATTCAGGATCAATAGAAGCTCTGACATATACCGGAAGAGGAGGCTTACGAGTCTCATAGCGACCTGTAGACTCTTTATCAAGATCTTTGTCATGATACTTGAACTTCAATTCACCTTCGCGCTCTACATTATTTATCTTGATATAATATGTCTTGTCACCATTATTCTTGAGTACTGAGAATCCAACCCTCTTTGAATCCAATTCCTTAGAGAATGTAACAGTAAGGCTTTTTTCAAATGTGCTCTGCTTTACTTTTTGGTTCATGTCAATTCTTGCATAGCACTGGCGTTCTTCAAAGTCATCAGAATGTACATCGTAATAATATACAGACCCATCCTCAGGCTTTGTTCCACCATAGACATTGGTCATTTTTATAGGATAGTTTTTCTGCAGGAACTCTGTTGTCCCGCTTATCTTAGTTCCACTGATATCAGTAAGATCTGACGAAACTTTTATCTTATAAGGTTTATATAATTCTACTGATGAAGACTCAGCATAAAAAGAAACCTGTTTTGTAGAGTCAAAACGATATTTACCCTTTACCGGAGGATCAATGGTAAATATTTTTGCAGCAGCAGCATCTATTTCTTCTGGAGTACGCAAAGCAGAAAGGCTTACTATGGAATTTGAAAACTCTACATAAAACTGAACAGAACCACCTGTATAATCAAGTGCAGTTCCAGGGCCCCAATTTTTGACAACAAGAGGATCCTTTGCACCCTTTTTTCTACTGGATTTTCCTGTATTATCGGCTTTCTTCACTGCAGGAGGCTTTGCAGAAGGCTTTTTAGGATCATACTTAGTCTTATAAGAGCTTATATCCCTCAAGCCTGGTATATGAGGTGTACTCTTTTCCCCTTTAGCCTCAGGATATTTCTGCTGGATTTTTCCTGCAGGAAGAGGGTCTTCAGGCATAAGAGGTGAATAATCAAGTATAAAGTTATTGGCAATATACTCATATGGGAGACCTTTTTCCCTTTCCTCTTGCACATCATCATATATTGAGGATTCTGTTATATCCCACGAGTTTACAGAAGAATCATCTTCAGCAATTTCGTTTTTCTTAGTATTCTTAGAACAACTAAAGGAAATAAGAATGGAAATCATTAAAATAAAAAGAAATGCAGACTTTTTCATACTTTCTCCGAAAAAAAACTTAAACTAAAGTATAATACAGAAAAATATGTTTGTCCTATATAGAATATTGGAGTTTTTTAGTCGAACCATAGGAAATACCATACAAAAACCAGCAAATCTCCAATAAATAAACATTTATAATGAAAAAAGCAAGAAATATAAGTAACAACTTGTTACTAACGCCTATAAAACAAGTTGTTACTCCGCGGTAAAACAAGTTGTTACTCCGTCGTGTAACAAGTTGTTACTTCGTCGTGTAACAAGTTCTTACTAAGTCCTGTAAAACATGTTGTTACTAAAGCCTGTAAAACATGCTCTTACTTGTACACAATGCGATTTTTCAAGGTTGTTTCTAAAAATTGCAATTTATAGAAACTCCAATTATCATAAAGGTATGATCACTGGGCTTTGGGTCTTGTTATCATAAATGATATGACTTTTTAGCCCATATACATTCTGCATCAGTTCTGCTGTAATTATTTCCTTGGGACTTCCCTGTGCAACAAGCTTTCCCCCTTTCATTGCAAAAATACAATCTGCATATCTTACGGACAAATTTATGTCATGCAAAACCATTACTATCGTAGTCTTATATTCCTGATTTATTTTTTTCAGGGCTTCCAGGATTTCCACCTGATATGCTATATCAAGGTAAGTTGTCGGTTCATCAAGCAACAGAATATCGCTTTGCTGTGCAAGACAAAGTGCTATCCATACTCTCTGCCTCTGACCTCCAGAAAGCTCATCAACCATTCTGTCTGCAATATTCTGAATATTCATGATAGACAAGGCCCAGTCAACCTTCTCATAATCAGCCTTGCTAAGATTCTGCATGAATTTCCTATATGGAAACCTTCCTCTTGAAACAAGTTCCCTAACGGTTATTCCCTCTGGCACTACGGGAGATTGAGGCAGGAGTCCCAGAGTTTTAGCATAGCTTCTTGATGAGTAGCTTTTAATGTTCCTCTGCGAGACTGTAATACTTCCCCCTTGAGGGGTAAGCAGTCTACTTACAGTCTTCAGCAATGTTGACTTACCACATCCATTGGATCCGATTATTACACTGATCTTGTTCTGGGGTATCTGTATATCAAGTCCATCAATTATCGTATTTGAATTATATCCTACTGTAAGATTTGAACTTCCGATTGCTACGCTCATACAGCATCTCCTTTTTTGTTTATGTTTATCAAAAGAAATATCAAATAGGGAGCTCCCAATATTCCTGTAATCACACCTACAGGATATCGTACCCTGAATAAATACATACCAGCCATATCCGATATCTGTACCAAAAGGGCACCAACTAATCCCGAAGTCAAAAGATTGCTTCTGCTTTTGCCACATATCCGTACGGCAATTGGTCCTGCAAGAAATGCTACAGACGCTATAGGACCTGTCACAGACGTTGTAAATGCTACCAGTATGACGGAACACACAATAAGTATTATATAGATAACTTTTGTTCGGATTCCTAAGGTTGTGGCATAATCATTTCCAAGTTGAATCACTTCAAGGTGCCTTGCCAGACTCAAAAGAATGACAGATGCAACAATTACAGCCCCTGTATATAGCCCCAGCTGCTCCGGACGAACATTATTAAGACTTCCTGTAAGCCATCTTAACGTCTGGGCTACATCATATTCTGAAGATCTTATCAGGATATAATTTGTAACAGCCTTTAGTAATGCCTGTATACCAATACCTATAAGTATCATCTTTGAGTGTGAAAAACCTTCCCGGCTATTAGCAAGGCAGTAAACCAAAACTGACACCGCAATTCCAGAAAACAGGGCTGCCACGCTTACAATTGCACTATTGAGATGCAGTACAAGGATTCCGATAACTGCAGCCACACTTGTACCAGACGAAACTCCAATTATATCAGGACTTGCAAGAGGATTTCTGAGGAGACTTTGGAATACATAACCTGCCATTCCAAAGCTCCACCCGGAAAGCAGGGCAGCTATAGCTCTTGGTATGCGTAAGTTTTTTATCGTAAAGTTATTTTCTATCCCCAAAATAACTTTGATCACAGTCTGCAATGAATAGACAGTATGTCCATATATCAAAAAGACATAAACCATAATGACTACAAGAAGAATCATTACTGCACAAGATATATTCCATCTTAATTTTCTATGTGTCATAAGGATTTTACCTTTGTATTTCTTACTATCGCTATAAAGAATGGGGAACCAATGGCAGCTGTTATTATGCCAACTTCAAGTTCCCCAGTTCCATGCAGAACTCTTCCAATTACATCGGCAAATGGCAAAAGCACTGCTCCATACAAAGCCGAAAATGGGATAACATATCGTAAGTCTCCACCAAGAACATTTCTGATTACATGTGGAACCATCAATCCAACAAAGGCAATTGGTCCTGCAAGAGCTGTAGTGCTTCCACAAAGAATTACCCCTGATATAGCAGATAAAATTCTTACCAGGGATACATTTACACCAAGGCCTGTTGCTACTTCATCACCTAACGCAAGATTGTTCAGATATGGAATCATTATTATTGAAATTACCATTCCTACAACAAAAAAGGGAACATAAAAAAATATTTTATCCCAGGTTGCTCCACCCACACTACCAACCTGCCAGAACCTGAATTCATTCATTACTTGATTATCAGGAATCATGAGTATACTTATGAGTGAAGAGAAAGCTGTTGATATAGCAGCCCCTGAGAGAGCCAGTTTCAGAGGAGTCGCTTTTTCTCTTCCAAAATTTGCTAACGCATATACTAAAACTGCTGTAACTGAAGCTCCTATAAGAGCAAGTACAATGTATTGGCTTACCTTTGTAATTCCCATGAAACAAAGCCCGGCTACTACTGCAAGAGCAGCTCCTGTGTTTATTCCCAGGATACCTGGGTCTGCAATCGGGTTACGGGTAACAGCTTGCATCAGCGCTCCAGAAACTGCCAGTGAAGCTCCTGCAAGAATCGCAAAGACAGTCCTTGGAACTCTGGTTTGTATTACAGCCTGCTCAAAAGTCTCAGGAGTTTTTCCTAAGTTTATTACAGCTTTGAATATATCTTCAGCTCCAATATGTTTAGATCCAAAAGATACAGATAGAACGGCAGCAATAATAACCATAGCTATACCTATTACAGCCGCAATTGTTGTCTTAAAGCTTTTCATCTATTTATTTAACTTTGGAACAGGCCTGTGCTATAAGTCTGATATAGTCCTTCACAGTATACTGAATTGATAAAGCAGTAGGAGTACAGGAAGCAGATAATGTAGAACCATTTTCAATCGCTACGATAGCACCATTCCTTACAGCCGGAATTTTGCTTATGAGAGGATGAGCCTGCATAGCTTTTATTGTCTCGTCATCTCCATAAAGAACAATTACATCTACATCAGAAAGCAAGTCAGATTGCTCAGCACTAATCTGAAGCGAGAAAGTATCTTCTGATTCTGCAAGGTTTGTTATACTCTCTGGTAACTCAAGTCCTAAATCCAAAAGATAGCTTCCACGTGGATCTGTAGGCAGATAAGTCCAATAAGTACTCAGATCAGATGGATTAAACCAGAACATAGCTCCTTTCTTTCCCCTGATTTCCGGATACTTCTTCAATTCCTCTTCAATAAGGGATTCGGTTTTTGTAACTAATTCTTTTCCTTGCTCTTTCATCCCTATTGCTTCAGCATTTATGAGGGTTTCATCTCTCCAAGTTGTCTTCCATGGTCCATCAATAAAAGCTATTGTCGGAGCAATCTGACTCAGAAGGTCATAATCTTCCCTTGTAATTCCTGAATATGCAGCAAGAATTACATCAGGATTACTATCTGCTATTGCTTCAAAATCCAAACCATCTGTATCACTGTATGTATTTGGATAAAACTCTCCTAATCCAGCAAATGCTTTATCTGTCCATTCAAGAAGTCCATTCTCTGTTATTTTTCCCCAGTTTGCCATTGAAACACCTACAGGTACAATTCCTAAGGCTAAAGGAGTATCCTGATTTCCCCATCCAATTGCAGCAACACGCTGAGGTTTTTCTCCTATCACAGTTGTTCCGTAATAGTGAGTGATTATAATGGAATTACTATCCTGAATATCACCAACTGATGCTTCGACTTTCTTCCCTGAACACCCAGCAAGAAATAAACAGCAAGTTCCTATTACTAATAAAGATTTAATATTAAGTTTCATAAAAATTCCTCAAAAACAAATATCAGTAAAGAGTTTGCATATATACAATTATTTTTACCATTTACTAACTTTAGTTATCCATGAGTAACTATATAAAATATAATCTTTTATTGCAATAGGTTTATAAAAAATTTACACTGCCGTTTCCTTATTTTTGGAGTTTTTCATATAGCCGATAAGACATATGCCAATAAGAATTATGCCACACAGAGAAAACATGATACCATAGCCTCGTCCCTGTCCTATTCCCCAAATATTTGCTATTATCGAGTCCTTTAAGATCCCATCCGATGCCATAAGAGGTTCAAAGATGAAATCAGCCAGCGGACCTGCTATGATGCAGGATACAGGTATTACTATCCTGACAAGCGCACCAACCAATGATCCACATCTTCCAAGCATTTCAGGTTCTATTCTTGTTTGAATTACCGTAGAAAACAATGCATTTGCATAAGGAACTAAGAAATAAAAAACAAATATTCCGGCTGCAATCATAATCCATTCAGCTCTCAATCCTGTAATAAATAGTCCAGCACCAGATACCATCAATGTCAGGAATATCACTCTGATTTTATTTTTTACATCAGGTATGATACTCGATACAATTCCACCAATTACCATGGAAGTGCCGCAAATTGTCTCTATTATACCAAAAGCAGATGAGTCATATTTTACAAGAATCATAGGTCCCATAAGAACCATGCTGAGGTTTGCAATGAAATTTACAACGGCAAACACCAAGACAAGGTTGATTATCCCACTCTGTCTTTTAAGGTATTTCCATGAGTCCTTAAAGTCATTATAGATTACATGTTTATCTGTATTCAGTTCATCATCTTTTATGCAATCAGGTATCTTTACAAGTGCAATAGATGTAAATCCCAACATATATGTTATAAAATCTATGATTATCAATCCCTGTAATTTTAATATACCGTATAAAGCTCCTGCTACGACTGGAGCTATCATGCTTTGTGCAGCCTGCGAAAACTGAAGCATACCATTTGCCTTAGATAAGTTTTCTTTTTCGACAAGCATCGGAATTGAAGCAGAGAATGCAGGACTCTGGAAGGTTCCAAATGATGCAGAAAGAAACATGATTGGATAAATAATATATATATTCATAAGATTGCTGGCCAAAAGAAGTACCATGACTACTTTTAATAACGCATCCAGTGAATCTGCTATGAGGATAATTTTCTTACGCCCCTTCCTATCTGCCAAGCTACCAGCAAACGGAGCAAATATTATACCAGGAATAACTGAACATAAACATGATATGGCAAAGGGAGTTGCTGATCCTGTAGTGTTTAATATCCACACAGATAATCCAAAAGATGATATTCCTGATCCTAAGGTAGAAAAAAATTGACCTAACCAAATTATTGCAAAATTAGTAAATTTTTTTGTTTTCATAAATCCTCTATATTTTTTACTTCTTATATCATATTTTTAATTAAAATGCCACTATCAAAATAAAAAAGCCGGAAAATCCAAAATTCTCCGGCTTCTTATAAATCATGACTTTGATAGAATCATTGCTATTTTACAGATTGGAATATCCCATGAGATATTCATCAATTTCCCTTGCACACTGACGACCTTCAGCAATTGCCCAAACAACAAGACTTTGGCCTCTATGCATATCTCCACAGGTAAATACTTTATCAACGTTTGTTGCATAAGTTTCTGGACCGTTCTGTGTTGCAACAACACCTCGTCCAGTCATTTCCACTCCAAAAGCTCCAGCAGTGTACTCTTCGGCTCCAAGGAATCCTGCTGCAATAAGAATCATGTCAGCAGAAAGTTCCTTCTCAGAACCTTCTATTTCACAAAGCTTACGTACTCCGTCCACCATGCGGAATTCAACCTGGACTGTTTTTATACCAGTTACATGTCCATCCTTCTGATAGATTTCCTTGATTGTAGTCTTATAGATACGAGGATCACTTCCAAATGTTGCTATAACTTCCTGCTGACCATAATCCGTCTTCAAGACCTTAGGCCACTGTGGCCATGGATTATTTGAAGCACGAGTCAAAGGAGGCTGAGGCATCATTTCCAAAGCAGTAACTGAAGCTGCTCCAAGTCTCACACATGTTCCTGTACAGTCATTTCCGGTATCACCACCACCAACGACAATTACATTCTTTCCACGAGGATTATAATCATCAGACAAATCAATATGATCATAATTATTGTCAAGAAGACTCTTTGTCACAGACTTCAAAAAATCTACTGCCGGAATAATACCTTTACTTTCTTCTCCGGAAACATTAAGTGTACGTGCTTTCTTTGCTCCACAGCATAAAGCTACAGCATCATATTCCTCAGTAAGCTTGTCGGCTTTTATTTTTCTTCCAACATCTGCATTTGTTATAAATTCGACTCCCTCTGCCTTCATAAGTTCAATGCGACGGTCAATGACTTTTTTATCCAATTTCATATTTGGAATACCATACATGAGAAGACCTCCAATACGGTCATCTCTCTCATATACAGTTACATTGTGTCCACGTCTGTTTAATAAATCTGCTACTGCAAGACCAGCAGGACCACTTCCTACTACAGCAATCTTCTTTCCACTTCGCACTTTTGGAATCTGAGGTTTCATATAACCAGAAGCAAATGCTTTTTCGATGATATAAAGCTCATTATCATGAATGGTAACAGGATCCTTTATGTCTTCATCATTTTCATATGGCTTTTCAAGGCTGATACAGTTACATGCCTTTTCACATAGAGCAGGACACACACGTCCTGTAAACTCTGGAAAACTACTTGTCTTAAGTAATCTCCATGCTGCCATATCATATTGTCCTTTATACAGAGCATCATTCCATTCCGGAATAAAATTATGCAATGGACATCCAGTAACCATTCCGCCAAGTTTAATTGCACTCTGACACATAGGGACACCACAATTCATACAACGACTTGCCTGGTCCCTACGATCCTTATCATTAAGTATCAAATGCATTTCATTAAAATTCTGCAATCTTACGGCAGGTTCAATAAAATCATTTTCTATTCTAGTAAACTTAATAAATCCGTCTGCTCTACCCATTTTATCATACCTCCTTATAACTATGCAGTAATCTTTTTGAATGCCGCAAGAAGAGCCTCTTCGTGGTTCATACCACTGGCTTCAGCGACACTTATTTCTTTAAGTACTCTAGCATAGTCATTAGGAATAATCTTCTTGAAATGAACGATATTATCATTCCACCTACTGAGAATTTCTTTACCTACAGAACTATTTGTTTCCTTAACATGCTTTTCAATAAGATTTCTTACAGTATCGATATCATGTTGTTCAGACAGTTCACTCATTGTCACAAGTTCTTTGTTAAGACGCTTATACAGATCATGGTTAGTGTCCAATACATAAGCTACACCACCACTCATTCCTGCAGCAAAATTACGGCCTGTTCCACCCAATATTACTGCAACACCACCTGTCATATATTCCAACCCGTGATCACCACATCCCTCAGCGACAACTGTTGCACCACTGTTACGAACACAGAATCTTTCACCAGCGATACCATTTATAAATGCCTGTCCGCTTGTAGCACCAAAGAGAGCAACATTACCTGCGATAATATTTTCTTCTGCCTTGTATCCAGCGTTTTCTGGAACCTTAAGAACAATCTTTCCACCACTCAAGCCCTTTCCAAGACCATCATTTGCATCGCCAGTCAGTCTGAGAGTAAGTCCCTTAGGAATAAAGGCACCAAAACTCTGTCCACCACCACCTGTAGCATTTACTACATAGCTATCTTCTGTAAGTGTATTACCAAATTTCTTCTGGATTTCAGAACCCAGTATTGTACATACAGTCCTGTCAGTAGAAGATACATTGATATTAAATTCTACACTTCCACTTGGTTTCTTCTTCAATGATCTTTCAAATTCAGGGAGAAGACTTTTCTCATCCACAGTCTTATTAAGACCAAAGTCATATACATCTTCTGCAACAAAGTGTTTCTTTTCAGATGGATATTCAGCAGTATCTGAATGAGCCAGGATGCGTGACATATCAACAAGATTTGCTCTCTTGAAAGCACTCTTATCCTTAATTTCGAGATACTCTGCGTGGCCACACATTTCTTCTACACTATGGAATCCAAGCTGTGCCATGATTTCACGCAATTCCTGTGCAATGAACTTCATAAAGTTTTCAACATATTCTGGCTTACCAGTAAATCTCTTTCGGAGTTCACTGTTCTGAGTAGCAACTCCGAATGGACATGTATCAAGATTACATACACGCATCATAGCACAACCCATCGTGATGAGAGGTGCTGTTGCAAAACCGAATTCCTCAGCACCTAAGAGACATGCTATAGCAACATCTCTACCACTCATAAGCTTACCATCTGTTTCAATTACGACACGACTACGCAAACCATTCTGAATAAGTGTCTGGTGAGTCTCTGCAAGTCCGAGTTCCCAAGGAAGTCCAGCATGATGAATTGAACTTAAAGGCGCTGCTCCAGTTCCACCATCATGGCCACTTACCAATATTACCTGAGCTCCTGCTTTAGCAACACCGGCAGCAATTGTTCCAACACCTGCCTCACTAACAAGCTTGACACTAATACGTGCCGCTCTATTTGCGTTCTTAAGGTCATATATAAGCTGAGCCAAATCTTCAATAGAATAAATATCATGATGAGGTGGTGGCGAAATAAGACTCACACCAGGAGTAGCATATCTTGTCTTGGCAATCCAAGGATAAACCTTCTTTCCTGGTAAATGTCCACCTTCACCAGGTTTAGCACCCTGCGCCATCTTAATCTGAATTTCTTTAGCACTAAGAAGATATTCTTCCGTTACTCCAAAACGACCAGAAGCAACCTGCTTGATTGCAGAGTTTCGATCAGTACCAAGTCTCTCTGGCTTCTCTCCTCCTTCACCACTATTACTCTTACCATGAAGGTGGTTCATTGCCAACGCCATACATTCATGAGCTTCCTGGCTTATTGAACCATAACTCATTGCTCCAGTCTTGAAGCGCTTAACAATCTCATCAACACTTTCAACATCATCTATCGATATTGCATTTGCTTTTTCAAATCCAAATTTAAGCATCGCTCTAAGAGTATGAGGATGCGCATTATCATCTACAAGAGAAGAGTATTCCTTAAACCTGTCATAGCTTCCTGTACGAGTAGCTTCCTGTAGAGCAATAATAATTTCAGGAGAATACAAGTGATCTTCACATGTAGGCCCACGACGGAATTTGTGAACACCTACAGAATCAAGATGCGTATTGACAGTAAGTCCAAGAGGATCAAATGCCTTATTATGATGGAAGTTTACATCTTCCTCGATTTCTTTGAGACCTATACCGCCTACTCTCGATACAGTATTGGTAAAGTATACATCTATTACATCTTTTGAAATTCCTACAGCTTCAAAGATTTGAGCACTTTGATATGACTGTATTGTACTGATTCCCATTTTGGCTGCAATCTTTACGATTCCACCTATGATTCCTTTATTGTAATCATCAATGGCTGTGTGATAATCCTTATCCAAAAGTTTCTGATCAATGAGTTCAGCAATTGCCTCATGTGCCAAATATGGATTGATTGCTCTAGCTCCATATCCTAAAAGCATAGCACTCTGATGAACATTGCGAACTTCAGCACTTTCAAGAATAATTGATATTGCAGTACGTTTTCTTGTACGTATAAGATACTGCTCTACTCCACTTACAGCAAGTAATGATGGAATTGCAACATGAGTAGCATCAACACCCCTGTCTGACAGAATAATTATGTTACTTCCGTTACGGTATTCCCTATCAATTGCAACAAAAAGATTATTAAGGGCATCTTTAAGTAAAGTATTCTTATAGTACAGAAGAGATACAACAGATGTCTTAAGTCCTGGCGTATTAAGAGCTTTAATTCTCATCAAGTCAACACCAGTCAAAATTGGATTATCTATTTCAAGAATTGTACAGTTCTTACTCTGTGGTTCAAGAAGGTTTCCATCACTTCCGACATACACAGTTGTATCTGTAATTATTTTTTCTCTGAGTGAATCAATAGGAGGATTAGTTACCTGAGCAAATAATTGCTTGAAATAACTGAATAAAGAAGGATGCTTATCGCTCATAACAGCAAGCGGAGTATCCACACCCATGGCTCCGGTTGGTTCTACACCATTTTGTGCCAAAGGAAGAATCATCTCATTGACATCCTCATAATTCCAACCAAATGCACGATACATTATATCACGTTCTTCCTGTGAATATACAGGAATCTTTTTATTTGGGATCTTGAGTTCACTAAGATGTTTAAGATTTAATGACAACCATTCTCCATATGGATAAAGATTTGTATATTCCTTTTTGGCTTCATAATCGCTGATAAGCTTTTTCTGCTTAGTATCTACAAGAAGAATTCTACCAGGCATAAGACGAGACTTACATACAATCTCATTTTCAGGAATATCAAGTACACCAACTTCAGAAGATAGAATCAAGCAGTTGTCTTTTGTAATATAATAACGACTTGGGCGAAGTCCGTTACGGTCAAGAGTTGCTCCAAATACATCTCCATCGCTAAACAAAATGGCAGCAGGACCATCCCAAGGTTCCATCATTGTAGCCCAGTAGTGATAGAAGTCCTTCTTTTTATCATCCATATTGTCATCATGTTTCCAAGGTTCTGGAATACATATCATAACAGCAAGAGGTAGAGGCATTCCATTCATCACAAGGAACTCTAATGTATTATCGAGCATTGCACTATCAGAGCCGGTTGCGTCTACAGCAGGAAGGATTTCCCTTATATCATTTTCATTGAAAACTGGTGAAGCAATTGTTTCTTCTCTAGCTAACATACGGTCAGCATTTCCACGTATTGTGTTTATTTCACCATTATGTGCAATAAATCTATTTGGATGTGCACGCTTCCAACTAGGCTGTGTATTTGTTGAAAATCTCGAGTGAACAAGGGCAAGAGAACTTATATAATCAGGACTGTTAAGATCATCATAGAATGTACGTAGCTGCTGAACAAGAAACATTCCTTTATATACAATTGTACGACTACTGAATGAACAGATATATGTATCAAAACTTGAATGTTCAAACTGTCTGCGTACAATATATAATTCACGGTCAAATGCAATTCCTTTTTCAACTTCTGCAGGACGTTCAACAAAACACTGCATTATGCATGGCATACAATCTCTTGCAGTTTTACCAAGGACTTCACTTTTTACAGGAACATTACGCCATCCCAAAAACTTTAAGCCTCTTTTTTCGCATAAAGTCTCAAACATTTTCTTTGCTTGACTTTGAATAAATTTATCCTGTGGAAAAAAGAACATTCCTATACCGTAGTCTCTTTCGTCCCCAAGAGTAATTCCTATATTAGAAGCGGCTTTCTTAAAAAACTTATGAGATATCTGAACGAGAATACCTACACCGTCTCCTGTTTCACCTGTAGCATCCTTTCCTGCACGATGCTCAAGCTTTTCTACAATACTCAAAGCATTATCTACTATCTTATGAGTCTGTTTACCGTCAATATTAACTACGGCTCCAATACCGCAAGCATCATGTTCAAAACTAGGATCATATAAAGTCTTCATATATTTACTCCAAATTACTAATAAGCTTTATCATGGACACCAGAAATAGCTCTACCTGATGGTTCATCCATTTTTTTCCATGCTTCATCCCACTCCAAAGCCTTAGCTGTAGAACAAGCAACTCCAGCTTCATGAGGTACACACAAAGCTGCACTATCTGAAGGGAATAATCTGCTGAATATTTCTCTGTAATAATATTCTTCTTTTGTCTTAGGTGTATTTACAGGAAAGCGTTTTGCAGCCTGAGCAAAAGCTGCATCGCTGACTTTACTTGCAGTAAGTTCTTTTAGAGTATCAATCCAACTATAACCAACACCATCACTAAACTGCTCTTTTTGTCTCCAGCAAATATCTGGAGGAAGAATATCCTCAAATGCTTTTCTGAGAATCCATTTTTCAATGCGCTGATTTCCATCATCAAGTTTTATATTCATCTTGTCCTTAGGATTAAGTCCCATTGCAATATCAATGAACTCCTTATCCAAGAATGGTACTCTACCTTCTACACCCCAAGCACTAAGACTTTTATTTGCTCTAAGACAATCATATAGATGAAGTTTGCTCATTTTACGAACAAGTTCCTCGTGGAATTCTTTGGCATCAGGTGCCTTGTGGAAATATAGATATCCGCCAAACAACTCATCACTACCTTCACCACTCAATACCATCTTTATTCCCATAGCCTTTATTGCTCGAGCCAAAAGATACATTGGCGTAGACGCACGTACAGTAGTAATATCATAAGTTTCTATATGATAAATTACATCTTCAAGAGCATCGAGAGCTTCCTGAATTGTAAAATGTATTTCATGATGTACAGTTCCAATGTAATCAGCAGCTTTACGGGCAGCAACAAGGTCAGGACTTCCTTCAAGACCAACAGCAAAACTATGTAGCTGAGGCCACCATGCATCTTTAATACTTCCGGTTTCAACACGTTTTTTAGCAAACTTCTGGGTAATTGCTGCAATTACAGTTGAATCAAGACCTCCACTGAGAAGAACACCATAAGGAACATCACTCATGAGCTGAGCTTTTACCGCATCTTCAAGACCCTTTCTCACAGCAGAAATTACTTCGCTTGATACAATATTACCTTTATCATCCGTAGCGCATGGAGCATCTTTTACAGCATCATATGATTCCCATGACCTTCTATACCAACGAACTGGTTTCTCATCCTTAGAATAATAGTAGTGACCATTAGGAAACTCTTCTATAGTTGTACAATGTCCCTCAAGAGATTTTAACTCTGAAGCAACATAATATCTTCCATCCTTATCCCATCCTTGATAAAGTGGAATTACACCTATTTCATCTCGAGCAATAAGATATACATCTTTCTCGCTGTCATAGAGTGCAAATGCAAAAATACCACTCAAGTCTTCGAGGAAATCAATCCCTTTTTCTTTATAAAGGGGAAGGATTACTTCACAGTCACTTTGGGTCTTGAAATTATACTTTCCTTGATAACGATTCCTAATTTCCTTTTGATTATATATTTCACCATTTACTGCAAGAATTATTTTTCCATCATCACTTATGAGTGGCTGTTTTCCGCTGAATGGGTCAACAATAGCCAATCTCTCATGAGATAATATCGCATTATCTCCTGTATATACTCCACTCCAATCAGGTCCACGATGACGAATTTTCTTTGACATATCCAAAACCTGACTACGAAGCTGCTCTTTTAGTCCCTGATCAATTGGCATTGCACCACTTTTTAAATCAAATGCTCCAACAAATCCACACATATTTTTCTCCAGCAGTTAAATTTACAAACAACAAAAAAAGCGACAATGAGGTCCCGCTCAGACACTAGCCTGAACACGACCTCATTGTCGCCTAAAGTGATATATTTAAATAATTATTTTCCAAAGTAAACTAGCGCCATTGCTAGTATGATATGATATTACCGATACTTAAGAATATTGTCAATAACTTCATTCAATTTTTATTCATTTAATATGTATACAGATGCAATATTATGCAATATTACGTCTGTATACATATGTCTAAGACAAAATCACACATTATCCATACAACACTCATGCTCATCGTAAGTATTATGATATATCGTTTTATCCCATCAAAAGGGTTCCCCTTTGGTGCTGGCATATATATGAGCAGATGATTGTGTCTGCATGAACACCACCCAAACGATCATGCCAGTCTTCATTTTTATACTGAGTACAGAAAATTGTTGAGTGCATATCATAACGTTTTTCTATAACTTCAAAAATGAAATGCTGTTCTTCTTCGGAGAATTCATCAAGAATAAGCAAGCCATAATTGCCATAGCGTTTGATTAGACACTTTGCGTTTCCATGGATTGATTTCTCCTCATCGTATTCGACAAGCAAATCAGGAAGTCGTACATATTTTACTTTGTGCTTCAACTTGCAGGCTTCCTTTCCCAATGCACAGACCAGATAAGTCTTTCCGGAGCCTGTAAAGCCCTGAATAATAACGTTAGTACATCTTGTCATATACTGACATGTTGCAAGTTCCATAATCTTGCTCTGATCAAGGTTTCGTTTATCGAAGATCAGGTTATAGATTTCTGCCTTAACAATTCTGAAGTTTGCTCTAGCAGTGAGCATCTGAATCTTGTCATCAAAAGACTGGCCAATCCAGTTAGGATTCTTTCATAAATTTCCATTGTTGCAATGAGTTCCCATATTGCTTTAAGCTGGTGATAACGTGGAGAACCTACCTTCTGAAGTGCAATCTTACAGGCAGCCTCTAAACGTTGGTCAGAATATTGTTTAGACAGTCTGAGCAGGGACAGGGACAGGTTATATCCCTGTTCCTTTACTTTCACCGTCTTAAATATTCTTTGAACCACTTCCTGACAATTTGATCCGATTTTTGTTGCCCAGGATATGATTCTTTCATCATCCCATTCAGGTCTCTGTAAAGCGTCAGGCATATCTTCCTGATGTGTTGAATATTTGTACTGAATGTATTCCGGGAATTTTGGATGTGTAGAAACTCTACTTCCATTGATGAAGATTTCGACATACAATTCTGTAATCTTCAAATCTGCAAAAAGACCAACATACTGATAAGGACAGGAGTAGTAATTCTTGTTGAAAATCACATGGCAGTTAAGGTTTACCTTACAGTGATATTTCCAGGTTGCAATTTCAAAAAGGAACTTCAGGCAATGGATGAAGATATTCTTTTTCTTCCTGAAATATCTCATACCTGGAACTTTCACGATTCTGAAAAGGGAGTCTGTTGAATTCAGATAGTTTTGATAAAACTGCCATCTGTAATTGCTCAATACTGTAAAAGACATTATTTCTTAATGCTGCAATAATTGAGGTTGCTATTTTGCCAACAGTTCCTTCTACAGATGCTTTCTGCTTAGGTTTTCTTACGCCGGTTGGCATAATAGCAGTCAGATAGTGATTTCCTAGGGCTTCGTAAGTTTCATTTAGAACTATATCTCCTTCTTTAGGATGCTTTATTACACCTACCTTAAGATTATCACATACAGTTTTTACAGAAACTCCTTCAAAATATTCATACATATGAATATGACAGCGGAGTCATGTATCCTGTTTCATGTCACGGCATGCTTCAAAATAGGAATATTGGCTGTTAAGATTTATTAAGAACCAACGGTTCTAGGTATATCTTAGTGGAGACTTTTTCTAAAAAAAGAGCGATTTTATGCTATAATTGAATAGTTGATTATTCAGATCAACAGAAATTTAGCGGGGAAATTTGTTGTGATTTCCTTAAGTAGAGTATAATAGTATATGATGAAAAAAATTTTACCATTATTGATATTATTTATCGCCTGTTTATTTATTAGTTGTATTGATGGTTTTCCCGAGGTAGCTGTCTGCAAATTTTCAGAATATGATATTTTAGAAATTAATAAGGAAAATTGGAAGGAACCAGATTCTTATAGTTTTACCTATGATTTAAGATATGGAGATTCTTTTGTAACCAACCCTGTAAAAGTTACCATAAAGAATAGTAATGCAACTTTTGAGTTTGATGGTGAAGATGAAATTTTAAATGATGAAACCATGCCATTTGGTGGTTTAAGAATTTATTCTATAACTGATTTATATGAACGTATTGAGCTGCACTGGAAAAAAACAGAAAAGAGGTTTGATAAAAACGGTGATATAAGCTATGTGTTTAATACAGAATTTAAAACTCTTGCAGGATATGGAATGTATCCAGCTTTGTTTGATGAAGATCAGTTTAGAATTAACGTAAAAGAAGACTATGACGGTTATGGTGGACTCTACATAAAAGTTTTGGACATTACGGTTGATTGACCTTAATAATGGAGAAATGAATAGTCTAAGAACTTTTGGTTGTGGTGGTATGCATTATAGCCCTGTAATAGCATATAAAAACAATGGTTGGGGACCATTTTCTTGGCCTTCCTTTAAGATTCTAGATTTAGTAGATTGTGATGATAAAGAAAAAGGAATGTGGGAAACTTATGTACCTGTTCATCATTTAATGAATTGGAATATTGTTAAAAAATAGGGAACAGAAATGAATAGAAAAATATTATGTTTTGTATTGATATTAATTTCTTTTATTTTTATATCTTGTCCTAGTAATATTTCAACATGGATGGTAGAAAATGGTCAAGAAATTAAGAATTATCCTAGTTGGGCAACTTCATGCAATGCTTTTTCAGAATGGATGGATTGGCAAAGTGAAGATGGAAAAAGACTT
>JAZLGX010000012.1:0-2198 GCA_045616545.1 Treponema sp.
TAATCCACTTCTATTTCCTTATATCTGGTACATGGTCTTACTCCATCTAAGACAAACAACCTTCCTCTGTCTTAAAAGCACCTTTAATTCAAGCACCTCAATATCAGTCTTTGATAAAGAATCTGTCATATAGATTGTAAACGAAATCTGCCTCCATACAAGACAGTATCCTATCATTTTCGTCTTGTTCGCAAAACGTATCTTTTACTAATTTTTCTGCAAACTTTTATAAAAAAGGAATCATATACACCGGAATGGAATGAATACCATTTTCCCATTTATAATCTTTTGTGTGAACCACATACTTATCTCTTACACGACTGCTAAACTTGTCACAGAACGCGTCCAATGATTTATGACTCTTATAATTGCCAGACTTAACTTCAAGCGGACATATCTTATCTCCGGATGAAATCAGGAAATCAACTTCATGCAAACGATGTGATGTTTCGCTTTCCATTGTGTAGTAGAAAAGATTATTACCTTTTGCAGTAAGCATCTGTGCTACGGCATTCTCATAAATGTACCCAAGATTAGTATCCAGCTTATCTGAAAGAAGCTTATTATAAATAATATTTTCAGTATAGCCTTTGTCCTTAAAGGCCAACGTAACAAACAAGCCAACATCAGATGTAAACAGCTTATATCGTCCGGTATCCTTAGATAACGGCATTCCGACAATAGGATCATTTGAATGAAAAGCTATGTTTACAGTATATGAGCTCAGCATATCCGAAAGCAATTCTCTCACTTGTTCTGACCTTGCCCCTTCTCTTGCATTTGCCAAAACATATCTCGACGCGTTGCCGCTTAGACTTGCAGGAATAGCATCATATATATCTCCTGCCAGTCCTCCCGCATCAATCTTTGTAAAATCTTCCTCATACAAATCAATAATCTCTCTTTTTGTCTCATCGACCGCCTCAAGATTATTCTGTTCCAGATATGTTTCTATGGCCTGTGGCATACCGCCTACCAGCATGTACAGTCTGAAAAGGCGCATGATGTTCCTGTGCATGGCGTTTCCTGCTGCCTTTTTATTCTGATAGAGCATTCTTATTGTATCGGCAGTTACCTCATCACCAATGGCCCACAAAAACTCTTCAAAATCCATTGGATACATTGTAATTTTTCGTTCCTCACTTGGAATAAGAATATCCTTTGTATTTTTTCTTATTGAAATAAGCGAGCCCGTCTCAATATACTTATATCTTCCATCAGCCACAAGATACTTAATTGCCTGTCTGGCTTTAGGGAGAAGCTGCACTTCATCAAAGATAATCACGGATTCTTTCTCATACAATCTCTTTCCCGTCAGCTGCTGCAGCTGTAAAAAGAAAAAATCCAGGTTATAGGTATCGTCAAAAAGATCTATAATTTCCTTGCTTGTATGCGCAAAGTCTATGAGAATATATGATTTAAACTCATTCTTTGCAAATTCCTCAACAATAGTAGACTTGCCAACACGTCTTGCGCCCTTTATTAACAAAGCATATTTCTCACTGTATTTATCTTTCCATTCCCGTATCTCTTCATAGATTTTTCTTTTAAAAACACTATTTTCCATAACAGATACCACCTTTCAAGAGGAGTATAACGCAAATCCCCGTAAAAGTAAACTGAAATCCCACGCAAATCCCCATATGGAGTACGCTGATTTCCACGCAAATCCCCATAACACTAATATTTTATGTATCAAACATTTTTATATACAAAAAAGCATCGGATATCTGTCATAATCACCGATGCCATATTCCACACTCTTTATTAATATCGCGCAGTTTTAGACTGTCTATTCTCCAAGTACCAAATACTCCGGCTTACACAACAATTTCAACCTTCTTGCCGACAAAAGCAACGCCGTACTTTACAATGTCACGGATTCCCCTGTCTTTGAGGTCCGTGTCATACTTTTTCTCATCAATCTGCAGTAAAGCCTCTTTTGCAGCTGCCATTAGCTTTTCTTCTTCCTTTTCTGCCTTGAATTCCATGATAATGCCCGGGAGTCCACTGATTCTTGGTTCCAAAGCCAGATCGAACCTTCCATCACCTGATTCTCTGTTTGAACGAATAATGTATTTTGATGACATTCCTGCAACAAGTCCAAGCATCATTCCATGATAAAAACCTTCTGCAGCTACATCCAGATAACTGATGCAGGTCATCATATATTTCCGCAAAAACTCTTTTAATTTCTC
>JAZLGX010000013.1:0-27542 GCA_045616545.1 Treponema sp.
TTTTTGATTTCCAATCCATATACTCTTCTTGGGTTACTTCATAAAGAATTACATCACTGATTTCTCCATTGTAAGCCATTTGTCCTCTGTGACGTATTCCTACTTTGTGACCAAAATATTTTTGTATAACCTTTTCGTATATACGATGGGCATGATAATTTTTTTCAGCTACTAGCCAATTTAACACTTTGCATCCACGTGCAATAAACAGATAATCAAAATATTCTAGTAGAGCAAATATGATACAAGGATTATTTTTATCAAAGAAAATCATTCTAAAGCTTGTAATTATATCTAATGGTTTGCTCCAATAAGCTTCAAAATATGCTAAAATCTGATTGTCGTCCACTACAACAAAGTTTTCGTGCTGCCATGTATTTGGGATGCATTCTAACTGACTTTCTGGACTAAATGCTCCATCTGTAAAAAACCACTTATTAACGGGATCTTGACCAGCTTTTGAAATAAGATGTACAAGATCGTTATAATATAAATAAGCAGGTTCAATTGAATATTTCATTTCTTCCTCCAAGAGTTTGATATACTTCGGTTCAGTAAAGATTTATACTTGAAATTACGTTATTCTTAGATTTAAGTAAAGTAGATTGAACTTTTAATAACTTTTTATAACCTTTTAGTAACCGTCAGTAACTTTTAGTAACCGTTAGTAACCTTTGTTGAACCTTTTTTGATACCTCATGAACTTCCGTTAACCATGATTATCAGCAAATATTAGCATTATTCCTATAATAAGACCATGGCGTCTGAGGAAAATTTTGATTTTTATTGCAAACTATACAGAATGAAGTTCTGTATAGTTGCAATAGATTACTTTTTGATTTTTAGTTTACTGTTTGGAGTAAATCTGTTTTTGTTATCAATGATACCTTCGATTCCATCTTTTGTTACTATAGCATACTTACCATCAAAGGATTTTGCATTTGTATATTCAAATGGTATTGCTACATTACATCTTTTATCAACAAAGCCGTATCTCTTTTCTCCATCAATTATCTTTGATATGAGCAGCAATCCATTGCTGTACGATGTGCTTTCTACTTTACATCCTTCTGATAAATAATATTTGTTAAAATCCCTGTCAAGAATAACCCAGCTTTCATCTGATTTTTGAACAACTGCAACACCCTCATTAAAGGATCCTATTACTAGATTATTCTGGATATGTTTGATTGTATCTCTGTTTATTTCATTAAAATCAAAGTCACATTCGTATACGATATTACCGTTTAAATCTACATAATAGCTTTTGCCTCTAAGATTATTTTTGCTATTACCTCCTTCTGCATACAGAATAACTGGAATTAATCCTTCGCTATAATAGTCAGCTGAAGCATAAATATGATTTAATACTGTATTGAAGTTTTCATCTATAATTTCACCTTCCCAGTCATAGTTTAGGATTACTGCTCTATTACTTCTATATGGATATGCTTTATCACATTGTAGAACCTGAATTTGTAAATCATACGAGTGATATCGACTCTGAGAGCAGATCCAAGGTTCTCCTGAAATATTACCTTCAAAAAATCTATTATGGGCATCTATTATTTCATCTGTATTAAGATTATAAAGATAATATTTCTCATAAAAACCTTCTCCTCTTGAAAGATAAAAGAGGAAAGGGGATGTCATGATTATTTTGTTATCTCCTTCTTCAAACTTATGTAACACGTTTAGGTTTTCATCATATATATAGTTACCTATTTCCTTGCTTTTGCACAGATAGACATCATTAAACTTGATCTCTTCATAATCTGCATTGAGGACTATCTTTTTATTCTTATCAATCAGACCATATTTCCCATTATCTTTGTACAAGGAATATTTTCCTTCTGCAAAGACAAATGATGTAAAAACACATAATATGTTAAAAATTATTTCCTTTTTCATATGTGTATTCTCCTTGTGTTTTTTCTATTAATATATAGGGTATACTGACATTACGGTTGTTAGGTGTAATGCCAATATACCCGCCAAAGTTATGTTGCAGCATAACTCTGGCAACAAAATTACGTTATTCTTATATTTAAGTAAAGCAGATTGAACTTTTAATAACTTTTTATAACCTTTTAATAACCGTCAGTAACTTTTAGTAACTGTTAGTAACCGTCAGTAACTTTTAGTAACTGTTGTTGAACCTGTTTGATACCTCATGAACCTCTATGAACCATGATTATTGGCAAATATTAGCATTATTACTCTCATAAGACCATGGCGTCTGAGGAAAATTTTGATTTTTATTGCAAACTATACAGAAAACTTTAAAAATTTGAGGTTTTAGTATATAATCGAGTGGTATCTAGAATAGATGCAGAGGATATATGTCTAAATTAAAGAAAACAGCATATTTTTACATGGCTATGTCAGGCTTAATTTCGTTGGCCATATTGATACTTATGACATTATTTCAGGATTATTCTTTTTTGGAAGAGTTAGCAACTCCTGTTAAGATAATCGAATTGGGTCTATATTCGTTTTCTTTTATCCTGACTTTAGTTTCATTCTTTTTTCCTCATAGACAGGTCTTATATTATATAGTTTTGGCAAGTCTGATACTGTGGGATATAATAAAAGGGGAGGAAATCACAGCAATACTATTGTTTTTGATTCTGGTGGCATTATTGATTGCACATGGTTTCTTTTATAAAAATACAATTTACAGGGTAATAGCTATCCTTTTAACCTGGATTGCAATGTTTGTCGCAATCGTATTATTGAATAATACAGATCTCATACGTATTATGTACTTCTGCATAATATCCTTCTTTTCGCTCGGGGCATTTACAACAATTACAATACTATTAAAGCCTGTAATACAAGATAAAGTAACTGATAAAATCACAGACAGTAATGATATATACAAATCCAGGATTAAAAAACTAACTCATAGGCAGACAGTATGTATTAATTATATCTTGAATGGAGATTTGCAGTACAAAGAGATTGCAAATGATCTTAACATAAGCATATCAACTGTAAAAAAAGAAGTTGCCACAATATATAAGCTCTTTGGCGTTACAAGTAAAATTGAGTTAAGAGCTCTGTTTGATGATAATGATCTGAGGGTATATTTACCTGATAATACTATATAGAATCTGTATTTCCCAAAAAATCAAATTTCCCATTTTTGTGTCTTAAAGTAGGATTTGCGTTACCAGGTCTGATGTTTTTTTGTATTTAATGATGTATAATAATTAAGGTAAAAATATGGAAGAAAATCAGTTGAATATAAAATATCAGTCTTTGAAAGACTATCTAAAGGATTGCGGTAGTGTTGCAGTTGCTTTTTCGGGTGGTGTGGACTCTGTTTTTTTGATGGATACAGCTTATAAAGTGCTGGGTGCTAAGGCCGCAGCTTTTACTTGCCGTAATAATTCTTTTACAGCTCATGAGCTTGAGGAATGCAGAAGTTTCTGTGATTCAAGAGGGATAATGCTGAATATTCTGGATATTGATCAGTTTTCTATCCCAAATTTTGACAATAATCCTAAGGACAGATGCTATATTTGTAAAAAGACAATCTTTACCAATCTAAAGAATCATGCTAAAGAATCTGGCTTTGCTCATGTAATGGACGGAACAAACTTTGATGATACTAGGGAGTATCGTCCGGGTCTAAAAGCTCTTGAAGAACTGGGTATAGAAAGCCCTCTTAAGATATTGGGGTTTACCAAGGCTGAAATAAGGGAATTGTCACGTCTTAATGGAATCCAAGGATGGAACAGAGGTAGTTTTGCTTGTGTTGCAACAAGATTTGAGACAGGAACAAAGCTTACTGATGCAAAATTCAGGCAAGTGGAGTCCTGTGAAGACTATCTTAGAAAGCTTGGTTTTGCACAGTACAGGGTAAGGGTTCATGAAACACAGGGGGCTTTAAAGAAAATAGCTCGTATCGAGGTAGATGTCCAGGATATAAATAAAGTTGCTGGCTACAATCGGGAAATATCTGATTACTTTAAGTCTCAGGGATTTGATTTTGTTACGTTGGATTTATCAGGTTTTAAGTCTGGTAGTATGAATTAAAAGGGAAACAGAATGGGTAATGAAACATATATAGAAATGGACTTTGCCAAGCCTGATACAAGCCGAAAAGAACGGACTGGTTTTGCAGAGGTTATCTTTGCTCAAGGTAAAGAAGACAAGTTTTTGGTGGAAATCTTTGGCAAGTTATACGAACAAAATGGCAGTGTAATGGCTACGCGTGCTACACAGCATCAGGCTGACATTGTAAAGCAAAGGTTTAGCAACGCAGTATATGATGAAGTATCCCGTATAATTCGTCTTGCTCCTAATCCGGAACCTCTTATTGGCTGTGTTGCTGTATGCACTGCAGGGACTGCAGATATAAAGGTTGCCGAAGAATGTGCTGTAACGGCAGAGTTTTTTGGCACAAAAGTTGAGCGTGTCTATGATGTGGGGGTAAGTGGAATACACAGGGTACTGAGCAAGGCTGAGATCTTTAACAAGGTAAACTGTGTTGTAGCGATAGCAGGAATGGAAGGTGCTCTTGCCAGTGTTATCGGCGGATTAAGTAGTGTTCCTGTGATTGCTGTTCCTACTAGTGTAGGATATGGGGCAAGCTTTGAGGGGTTGAGTGCTCTTCTTACAATGATTAATTCCTGTGCTAATGGAATCAGTGTTGTAAATATAGATAACGGTTATGGTGCTGCATATATTGCAACACAGATAAACAGATTGGCTGTAAAAGGAAGTGTAAAATGAGTATGGATAAATCTGTATACTTTGAATGTGCTAGTGGTATCAGCGGCGACATGACTGTAGCTGCTTTGCTTGATCTTGGAGCAAGTGCTGATGAGCTTAATAAGGTTCTTGCAACAGTTCCTTGTACAGGATTTAGAACAGAAATAAGTCGTGTAAAAAAGAATGGTATAGACTGTTGTGATTTTAATGTTATTCTTGATGAAGATAACCATGACCATGATATGGAATATCTTTTTGGGCATGAGCATCAGCATAAAGACAAACATCTGCATGAACATACAGAAGAGCACAGCCATGAACATCAGCAAGATGACAAGCATCTGCATGCTCATGAACATAGAGATGAACATTCTCATGAGCATCAGCATAAAGACAAACATCTGCAAGATGGTAAACATCTGCATGAACATACAGAAGAACACAATCATGAACATCATCATCACCATGAGCACAGAAGTTTATCTGATGTAGTGAGTATCATTGATAATACACAGATGAGTGATAATGCCAGAAGTATAGCAAAAAAAGTCTTTGATATTATTGCAAGGTCAGAAGCAAAGGCTCATGGAACTACAATCGAAGAGGTGCATTTCCACGAAGTAGGTGCAGTGGATTCTATTGTAGATGTAATTTCTTTTGCAGTGTGTTTTGATAATCTTGGTATCAGGAATGTTTACGTTAAGTCTGTCTATGAAGGTACTGGTACAATACGATGTGCCCATGGTATTCTCCCTGTTCCAGTCCCTGCTGTTGCAAATATTGTAGAAATGGCAGGACTACCTCTTAGTATTGGTAGTGACAGAGGAGAGTTTGTTACTCCTACAGGGGCTGCATTCCTTGCTGCTACTGTTACTCACTTTGATTTGCCAAAGTCCTTTAAGATAACAAAATATGGAGCTGGCGCCGGTAAACGTAATTACGAGAGACCTAGTATGCTTAGGGCTATGCTTATCGAAGAATCTGTGGATACAGATAGTGACACAATTGTAAAACTTGAGTCAAATATTGATGACTGTACTGGGGAACAGCTTGCATTTACTATGGAAGAGCTAATGGCTAATGGAGCTCTGGATGTACATTATATCCCATGTATCATGAAAAAGAATCGCCCTGCATATGTGCTGAATGTAATATGCAGTGAGGATAACCGCAAGACTTTGGAAAAGATTATCTTTACTCAGACAACGACTATTGGTATCCGACGACAGACAATGGAGCGTACAAAGCTTGTGCGTAAGATTGTTTCGGTAAGCACAAAGTATGGTAGCGCCGATTGCAAAGTTGTTTCTATTGATGGCAAAGAAAGAGCTTATCCTGAGTATAAGAGTGTTGCAGAATTATGTCGTAAGTCTGGAGAGCCTTTTGGCGTTGTGTATAACGAGATAGTAGAAAAATTTCGTGATTGAACAATGTATTTGTGTTAAAATAAAAAAAAAGAGGAGATTTTATGAGCGAATATTTTGATTGCCCGGTTATAACTATCAGCCGTGAATATGGAGCTGGAGGAAGACATATTGCGAGGGAGGTTTCACAAAAGCTGAATATCCCGTGGTATGATCAGGATTTTGTTAAGGAAGCTGCAAGAGACAGTGGATTTAGCAAAGATGAGATAGAGAAACTTGACGGTAATGTAAAAAAGCTTCCTGGTAATGTAATTGATATGATAGTAAATGGGGCTGTAACTTATGGTGCCAACGAAAACAAGATTTTTGAGGTACAGAAGCAGGAAGTCCTGAAGTTTGCTGATCATCCTTGTATTATCCTCGGAAGAGCCAGTAACATAATACTGAGAGAGGCTGGTGTACGTACTTTTGATGTATTCCTGTATGCTGATTATGCTCATCGAGCCAAGACTATCGAAGCACTGGGGGAAGCTGGTGACGCTGACTTGAAGAAATTTATAGAGCGGCGTGATAATCTCAGAAAGAGTTATTACAAGCATTATACCAAGCATGAGCATGGTAATTACAATGATTATCATCTCTGCCTTGATACAGGTCTTATTGGAATAGACAGGTCTGTAGAAATTATCTGTGATATAATCACAGATCTTAAGCAGGGTAAGTAGTAAATGGAAATCCCCGGGATAAAGTGTGCTTTGTCTCGGGGATTTTTTTGTATTTGATAACTTGATATAATACTCTGCATGAAACTTTATATATCAGATTTGCATTTTTATCACGAAAAACTTAATACTGGTCTTGATAACAGAGGATTCTGTGATCTTAAGACTATGCATGAATATATGATTACCCAGTGGAATAATAAAGTCCAGGGCGGAGATATTGTCTATGTACTGGGGGACTTGTTCTTTACAAATAATGTTGATGAAGTTAATCATGTTCTTAATAGGCTAAAAGGTAAGATATGCCTTATTGAAGGTAATCATGACAAGCAGTGGCTCAAGAAAGAAGGCGTAAACCTGGATCGTTTTGAGTGGGTAAAAGGTTATGCTGAGGTCAATGAATCTAATAAACGTATTGCAATATTAAGCCATTATCCTGTGTTCTGCTATAATCATCAGTATCTGAAAAATCCGGATGGAAGTGATCGTACGTATATGATGTATGGGCATGTTCATAATACTCATGATGAGATTCTTGTAAATAGATTTATCAATATGACAAAGGAGACTGTTCTTAAGGGAAGTGTACTGGACAGAAAGATTCCCTGCAATATGATAAATTGCTTTTGTATGTTCAGTGATTATGTTCCGTTGAGTCTCGATGAGTGGATTGCTGTTGATGAGACAAGGCGTTCTGCTATGGCTGTACAGGATGGTACAGAAATAAGAGACGAGTTGTAGTGTTATATATGGTCGATGATAATCTTTTTTGAGGCTTTGTTTAAGATAACTTTGAGTATAATATCAAAAAATTGTCATCGATTTACTAATAATTGCTAAGTTATTATTATATAAAAAAATAAATTTGACAAAATTGATAACCCCCTATTAAACTTAAGACAGTTAGAAGGTATCTCGAGATGTTTCTGCTAACACAACTACAAGGAGTATTATTAAAAAAATGAAACATTGTCGCATGCTGGCAACTGTTGTTGCCGTTGCAGGATTACTATCTTTTTCTGCCTGCACTAATTCTTTGAATGTATCTGATGCATCTGAAGAATCAGCTTCTCGTGCTGTAACTCTGTCTAGTAACAAAACAGGGTATGATGGTGGATACTACTATTCTTTCTGGACTGATGGCGGTGGATCTGTACAGATGACATTAGGTAATAATGGTAACTATTCTGTATGGTGGAAGAACTGTGGAAACTTTACTTCTGGTAAAGGATGGGAGAGAGGTTCTAACAACAGAGTTATCAACTATAACTGCGGTGCATGGAATCCTTCTGGAAACGGATATGTTGCTGCTTACGGATGGACAAAGGGAAGCAAGCTTGTTGAATACTACATTGTAGATACATGGGGAAATTATCGTCCTACAGGTACCAAGATGGGTACAGTGTACTCTGATGGAGCTTGGTATGATATCTATAAGACAACAAGATACAATCAGCCTTCTATCCTTGGTAACAGAACTTTTGACCAGTACTGGAGTGTAAGACAGTCAAAGAGACCTATGGGTCAGAACAATACAATTACTTTTGCAAATCATGTAAATGCATGGGCAAGATGTGGTATGAATCTTGGTAACCAGCATGATTACCAGATTATGGAAATTGAAGGATACCAGAGTAGCGGATACGCTAATATCACTGTCTGGTAATATTTGAATAAAAAAAGCCTGAGTAGGAACGAGCGCTATCCATACTCAGGCTCTTGTAATCTAAAAATCCTACCTAAAAAAACAATCATAAATAGATACTATATAATTTTTTCATGAAAAAATTGAAATTTTCCTCAGACGCCATGGTCTTTTTTATTAATTAGAGTTATCTTTAGTAATCTGAAAAAAAGAGAACATAAGGAAATCAGCTATGATAAAATCTATAATAGCCATAATTATAAATATAATTTGTGTTCTTTTTGCAAACGAAAAACAAAGTATTGTAATGTCTTTTGCAGAAAGAAAAAATGATGGGCGACCTATTTTTAGTATGGAAGTACAAAATCAAAAATATTTTTTCTTATTAGATACAGGATATTATAAAACTACATTTAATGAAAGAACTTCAAATGAATTTATTACTGATAATTTTATCCAGGACAAGTTTATAACTGGTTCAGAATATAGGATTAGTTACTTACCTGTTTTTGATGGAATAATTGGAAATAATATATTTGATAAATATAAAATTATAACTATAGATTATAAAAATAAAAGAATAATATTTGAGGATCTAGAATTGGAGGCAAGTCAAGAGATTCCATTAGAAAAAAACGAGAATGACTGTGGAATTTATATTCCTATTAAGTTTGATGGGGATGAAATAAAAGCATTTGTAGACACTGGTTGTAATGTTGGTGGGGCTTCATATGATTTTATGATGATTCCGAGAAAATACTTTAGCAACCAGAATGAAATCTTATTGTGTGATAAAGTTGAAATTGGTGATTACATATATAACAATGTATATTGCTTCTGTGCAACAAATGAAGCCGCAATTATTTCAGATAAAGAAACTCAAATATATTTTGATGGTATTTTTCTCTTGCCATCAACTTTTTTTAGGGACAGGATAATTCAATTTGATTTTAATAAAATGGTATTCAGAATAAAATAACGCAGGTGATTTGTTGATACTCTCTTACTGATAAAAAAAGGGCTGTCCCTTATGAAGTTTTGAATAACTTTTAGGACAGCTCTTTTTGTTTATTAGATGGCTTCAAGTGCCTGCTTTATATCGGCAATAAGATCTACTTTGTCTTCAAGTCCACAGCTCATGCGAACAAGACCTGCTGGGATTCCTGCAGCTATAAGCTGTTCATCTGTCATCTGACGGTGAGTAGAGGTAGCAGGGTTAAGGCAGCATGTACGTGCATCTGCAACATGGGTTTCGATGGCTGCTAGCTTGAGGTTCTTCATGAATTTTTCTGCAGCTTCGCGGCCTCCTTTAAGCTCAAAGCTTACAACTCCACATCCTCCGTTAGGCATGTATTTTTGTGCTATATCGTAATACTTGTTGCTTTTTAGTCCTGGGTAGTTTACTTTGGCAACTTTGTCGCTGGATTCAAGGAACTTTGCTACGGCCTGTCCATTTTCTACATGGCGAGGCATACGCACGTGGAGAGATTCAAGACCAAGATTAAGAATAAAGGCATTCTGTGGAGCCTGTATGGAACCAAAATCTCTCATAAGCTGACTTGTTGCTTTTGTTATAAAGGCTCCTTCTTTTCCAAATTTTTCGGCATATGTGATTCCGTGATAAGATTCATCAGGGGTACAGAGACCAGGGAACTTTTCTTTGTGTGCCATCCAGTCAAAATTACCTGAATCTACGATACAACCACCTACTGCAGCTCCGTGTCCGTCCATGTATTTTGTTGTAGAGTGTGTGACTATGTCAGCACCCCATTCAATAGGTCGGCAGTTAACTGGAGTTGGGAATGTGTTGTCTACAACGAGAGGAACTCCATGACTGTGGGCTGCTTTGGCAAATTTTTCGATATCAAGTACTGTAAGGGCAGGATTTGCAATAGTCTCGCCGAATACTGCCTTTGTATTATCCTGGAATGCTGCATTCAGTTCTTCTTCGGTGCAGTCTGGACTTACAAAGGTTACATCGATGCCCATTTTTTTCATTGTTACGGAGATGAGGTTGAATGTTCCTCCATAGATTGAAGATGAAGCTACAATATGACTTCCGCATTCACATATATTGAATAGGGCAAAAAAGTTGGCTGCCTGTCCAGAAGATGTAAGCATTGCGGCTTTTCCGCCTTCGAGTGCTGCAATCTTGGATGCTACATAGTCATTTGTAGGGTTCTGTAATCGTGTGTAGAAATATCCTGAAGCTTCGAGGTCAAAGAGTTTTCCCATGTCCTCAGATGTATTGTATTTGAATGTGGTGGACTGAATGATTGGAATCTGACGTGGTTCTCCGTTTCCTGGTGTGTATCCAGATTGTACACATTTTGTGTTGATTGTGTAGTCGCTCATTTTGTTATATCTCCTCTATATAATACGTTCTGTAATGATGATGGGGTATATGGTATCATATAGCTTAAGTTTGTTAAATATTATTACAGTGTTGGCAATCAATATTGTCCTATTTTGAATATGTGAATCACAGGATAAAAATATAATTGCCACATGTTAAGTCCTCCAAACTGATGAATAAGTATTGGTTTAAGGACAAAGCATATCAGCACGGAATATATTGCTAGGACTCCGACAAAAATTGCCATCTTTTTGAAGAAATATTCTATGTAATATTTGATTAGACTTTCCAGTCTGTAATCTTTCACTGCCGGAAGGACTTTGGCCAGGTATTTTGTAAAGTTTTGGTACACATCTATTGCTTTGTATTGTTGGCAGACTGTTTTTGCTATGCCTTTCTGGATGCTTTTTTCTACTATTATATTATAGGCATATGGCTTCCATTGGGGGATACTTCTGATGAATCGTATAGCTGACCATACCATACTGCTTATAAAAAGTATGCTTGCAGCGTAATAGCTTACTATCTGGTTTATGGGCTTGAATATTACAAGAAGCATGCCTGCTGTCAGTATCCCGAAGTTTATTGCGGTATTGATAAGGCTGTTTTTTATCATGGAGTTAAGGCGTTTGTTTACTTCGGGTGTTATATATTCTTCCAGTATAGGTTGCCTTATGTTTTCTAGAGTCTGGTTTATTTTTTGTATGACTAGCTGCACTGTCTGGAATATTGTTGTAATGACAAATACGTCGTCTAGTAATCCTGCTACTGGTATTGTGTCAGGGATAATGTCTATCGGAGAAACCATGTAGATGAGGGAGCCAATAATCATTGCTTTATATTTTGCAGGGACTTCTGGATTGTTGAATCCTTTCCATAAAGCTGTGACTTTGTCCCATACTTTTGCCAATGGGCCTTTTTTCATGGAGTCCATTTTTTGGCTTACTTGTTCTATATCTTGATTGGTGGCGTTTTCTCCATATTTCTTTGCTTTATTTACAGCTTTTGATAACTTTAGTTGGTGCTTATCTTCCTTCATATTATATAAATTTAGCGACAAAAGTTTTCTTAATCAATGTTGTGTTATATAATTTTAATGTGTTTATCTTTGAAAATTCATTAAAATAGAATTTCAAGATATCTTAAAGACATGATATATGTTTAGCATAGAAAGAATACTGACGACTCTAGTCGTCCTGTTTTTGAGCAGTTTTATATATTCTCAAACAAGTCTCATAATTACCCCTGGTGAACGGGCGATTACTTATGGGTGGGCTGATGAATCACGTCTATATTATCAGGATAAATCTAATTATATAATTATTGATGATATTACATATCCTGATAGTGTAAGCAAACGCAAGGCTTTTACCAATGCTATTGCTTCGGGAGATGTGGCTGATTCAGAGGTAAACGAAAAAAATGCTCTTGTAATATTATGTGGTTTTGTTGATTTGTCCGATGGTTTGGTTTCTGATAAGGATCACAGTTATTTTGATGAGTATGACAAGAATACCTATAAGCGTGTTCATGATGACATTGTATATCGGGTTGGTGCCAATAAGACAATACTTGGGAATAATAATGCAGTGATCGCTTTTGGAGGGCTCCGTATCTGTGCAGATGATAATAATTCTGCTAGTAATATTATTATTCGTAATATAACTTTTTATGATGCCCATGGTTCGACTGAGTTTGATAACAAGATAGATGGTTTTAGCGATTCCAAGACAACTGCGGATGCCTTGTCTATTGAAGCTACTGGTGTAATTATAGACAAATCTGGTTCTCATTACGAGTATGTTCCTTCTGGTATATGGATTGATCACTGTTCGTTTAGCGACGGAGAATGTAATGATTTAATCAGTAATAATAATCATGATGGTTTGATAGATATAAAAGCTGCAAGGAATATGACTGTGTCGTATTGTGATTTTACTAATCATGATGCGGTAATGCTTATATCTCCTAGTGATAAATTCAAAGATAGTAAAGAACGTAATATAACATTACATCATAATTATTTTCATAATTGTGTTCAGAGAATGCCTCGATCTCGTGGTGCTAATGTATATATGTATAACAATGTCTTTGATTCGATTGGAATTGAGGAAAAGACTGGATATTCTATTGCTCCAGGTGTGTGTTCTTATTTTGTTATCGAAAATAATTGTTTTATCAATTTTGCAAATAATCATAGTATTATCAGGTTTTTTGATCCTACCGACAGTACATTGGATCTTGAGTTGTCTAAGATATATCAGAAAGATAATAATATACGTCTTACTTCTAATTGTGTCTCTTATGATTACACAGACAATCTCAAAAACTACAGCATACATTCTGTTTTTTATAGGCCGTTCAGGATTCCTTACCATTTTAGAGATGAGCTGACTAGCTGGCAAATTGCATATGAAAGAGTTGTCATGCTCAAGAGTGCTGGAGCTGGAAAAAATCTTATAATAAAATGACAGGTTGCATATGAGAGAGAAAAGTGAACTTATAAAAAGATATTTATTCTTCTTTGTTGGTATTATAAGTCAGGCTCTTGGAGTTGCCTTTATTACCCGTAGTATGCTGGGTACAGGACCTACTACGTGCATACCGTATGTTATAAGTCTGAAGTATCCGTTATCTTTTGGTTCCTTTAACTTTATGTTCAATATGCTGTTGCTTGTTCTGCAGATTGTACTTTTGCGCCGTAATTTTAAGAAAATACAGTTTTTGCAGATTCCTGTATCTTTTTTATTCAGTGCATGTATTGATATAGCAATGGCTCTTACGACTTTTGTAAATGCAGATTATTATGTACTTGCACTTGTATATACTTTGTTGGGGTGTGTCCTGCGTGCCTTTGGTGTAAGCTGTCAGGTTTTGGCTGATGTTGTCATGCTGTCAACGGAAGCTTTTGTTAAGGCCGTATCTGATGCTATAAAAAAAGAGTTCAGTGTATGCAAGCTTAGTCTTGATGCTCTTATGGTTGCAATTGCAGCTTTTTTGTCATTTGTCTTCTTTGGCAGAATCGAAGCAATCCGTGAGGGAACTCTTATTACTGTAATTCTTGTAGGTCCTATATCTCATTTCTTTACAAGACGACTTGGATTTACAAACTTTTATTTTGAGAATGAGGGGAATCTTGTATTTGAACCTAAATTCAAAATAAATGACAATAAGCGTCTGGTTATTACAATTGCTTCGGAGGGTGGTAGTGGCGGTCGTGTTATTGCAAGGATTCTAGGTGCGTTACTTGATATTCCTGTGTATGATAAGGAGCTTGTGTATCTGATTGCCCGTGAAGGTCACTTGGATACTGCTTTTGTTGAGCGACATAATGAACACTTGTATAACAATATGGCTCAGGCATTTATATTTGAGAATTATACTCTTGCAGAAAATTCAGTAGAGAGCTACAAAGAGCTTTATGATGCACAATGTATGGCTATCCGTAATCTTGCAGAAACTCAGGATTGTATTATTGTCGGCCACTGCTCAAACTTTATCCTTAAAGGTTTTCCTGGAGCTATGCATATATTGATAACTGCAGATATGGCTCATCGCGTAGAATATATAAGCGAAAAATACAAGATAGGTAAGCGGAAAGCTATCGAGCATATTGAAACAGAAGATAGCGATCTTGATGATTTCTGTCTGCATTTTACAGGGCAAAACTGGAAGGATTCCAGCAATTATCATATGTCCATGGATTCAACTCTTTTTGGATATGAGGGAACTGCTGAAATGATAGAACAGATTATTAAAAAGAATTATATTGACCAGCCCAAGACAAAAGTCCGGGATCTGGTCAAAAAATATCATCTGGAAAAACAAGATGAATAGTGTGCAAAGGGTGGTTTATCGCCTGTGGTTCTGTTTACCTTGTGAGATAAAGTCGCCTTTATGGGATCGCTTTGAGCTGAATCCTGAAGGGGTAAAGGACTCCTGCTTGTGTGTAGGTTTTGATTCTCTCTGCTGTCTCCAGATTGGTGTGTCTGGGTGAAAGTCTCCTTTTTCGACATAGTTTTCCCATTCTTTTGGTTCTGGAACTTCAAATTTCATGTGTTTTCCTGTTACAGGATGCTTAAATTCAAGCGTACGGGCATGAAGTGAGAGTCTTCCAAATGGATCTGTATGTGCACGGTAGTTTTCGTCACCTGCAAGTGGGTAGCCCTTTGATGACAGATGTGCACGTATCTGGTTCTTTTTTCCTGTATCCAAAGATAATTCAAATAATGTGTGAGTCGGGCCTCTCTGTATTACTTTGAAGTTGGTTCTGGCCTCTACAGTCTTTGCCTTATCATCTTTGTCATGTGGTACGTATCCGACATTATAGGCGTTTTGTGCGAGAGGATCATCTATAAGTCCTGAATCCGGGAGAATCTTGTTTTTGTCTTTGGGATTTTCGGCTACAGCGTGGTAAAGCCGCTCTGTTACCATTGTGTGCCATGAAGCCATAACCTTATGCTGTATACCTTCATTAAGGGCAAACATCATTACACCGCTTGTATCTCGATCAAGACGATGTACTGTATAAGGTCTATGGCTCTGGCTGAATGTTCCTTTTTCCCTCATGATTTTTTCGATTACGCTGAGGGCTGTACGGGACTTGCTTCCTGGATATGGAACAGATAACATTCCGCTTGGCTTATTGATAACGATTATATCTTTGTCTTCATAAAGAATTTCTATTTTTTCTTTGCCATAGTCCGCTTTGTGTTCTCTCTTGTATTGCGTACTGGCTTTAACGTTGTGAAGAGTCTGTTTCATTGTATGTTCCTTTAGTCATTGTTGTAAATATTACCATTGCTATTATGAGCAGTACCAGGTAAATCAGTCCTGCCAGCTGTACAGCTGCTTTTGTCAGCTCAGAATGCATAATCAGCCCCATTATCCCCATTACCAATGTTATTGAACCTACTATAAGAAAGAGGCGGCTTGCTGATTTTGGTTCTTTGAAAATAAATGATAGTGTGGATAGTATTGCTCCGACGATAATAAATGCTATGCATGCAATAATAAGTATTGTTGTATTCATCGGTCAAAATATATCACTATAAATAAGATTTGTCTTTACATTAGTCATCATCCAAATCTGCCCTGTCCCAAATGGAGATAAAATTATCTTCATCAGTTTCTTCTGCCTCGTTAGATTTCTCTTCTTCCATAGATATTTCTGATGATTCTTTTTCCGCATATGTATCTGCAGATTTCTGTTCTTCCTGAGCTTTTTGGGCTGCTTTTTCTTTGGCAATGAGTTCTTCCTGTTTCTTGAAAATATGCAGGGCTATAAAGGCTTTGGCCCAAAAATATACAGGATAACCTGCAAGAATTAGTGGAATTATCAAACTCTTGTTGGCGAAGTAAAGGAATATACCCCCTATGAGGACAAGTGTAAGACAAAGAGCCATTAACGGATGGTGTGTGCAAAGAAGAAGTGAACTCTCAAAATTCAGATGAATCTTGTTGGTATATCGGGCAATAATCGGCATAATGTAAAGCGTATACATATATGCAAGCAGAAGTATAAAGCCAGCTATAATCTTTACGATTAGATCTGGGTCTCCTGTAATAAGATATTGAACGAGCTTATATCCTCCAAAATAAGCTGCTACTATGCTGATAAGTGCGATTGTACCTTGAAAAAGGTTTGTTTTGAATCCCTGTATAAACTCCTTAAAGACAGAATTACTTTTTCCGCTGATTATCTTGAATGCAACATAATATGCTGCTGTAGTTGCTGCTCCTATTGTGATTACGGGCAAAGAGAAAAGAATCCATAACAAGTATATAAAGAGTATGTTTTTGATTTTGTGAATAATGGGTTGTAGTTTGGACATAATGGTATTAAATATATCGATTTTGCTACAAATATTAAACATAATTAAATTAATTTTACAAAAAAATTGCAAATTGGCATAAGTGATTCTATAATATATTTTATGAATACAATTCAAAATATAGTAGAATATTATGACGAGTTATACCCAGTAACGTCAGATCAAAAAAAATTTTATAGCGGACTTTTTCAATCATATAATAAGCCTACACGGTTGTTGAGAGTTAGTTGTGCAACAGGTTATTTTGAGCATTATCTTGCCAGAGAAGGCGAAGATGTCACAGGTATTGAAGTAGACCGAGATCTCCTTCATTCAGCCAATTTGAGAAGACGCAGTCAGCTTATGTCTGTCAGGTTTTTTGAGATGAGTTCGCTTGATATGACACGCTTTTTAGGAAAAGGGTTCTACAATATTGTATCTATTCTTGATGACAAGATAATGTTTATTCATGACAGGACTCTGATGCGCAAGTTTTTCTGTGACTGTAAGAGTATGTTGTCTGAGGGTGGTACATTTGTTATTCAAGGTGTTAATTTTGATCCTGTAAGGAATTTACCGAAATTCAAGATTCGTACCAGAGAAAGCTTACGATCAAAGCTTTTTACAGAGATTTTTGTACGGGACGATAAGTTTTATGTTAACCAAAGCGTAGAGACTGGAAGTGGAAAAATCCTGCCTGTTATGGAAGAATCTCCTGTCTATCCTTTAACTACAAGTGAAATTAAAGAATTTGCCAGAGAAGCTGGTTTTGATTCTGTTCAATTGTATGCTGATTATGCGATGAACCCGTTTACCGGTTCGGAACCATCATATGTAGCAGTGATTAAATAAAAAAAGGCTGTGTATTGAAATGTTTGAAATACACAGCCTTTTTTTTATTGGGTAAGTTTCCACCTGTTATTTGAATCTTTTACAAAACGGCTGGCATTTATTTCCAAAAGACGACCGTCTTCACCCTGCATCTTGACCATAGAAGTTATCGGATTAACTTCTGTAATGCGGAAATTTGTTCCGTCGTAGTATATGCGTATGCCTTCATTAGGGAGCTTCTTGCGTTCTTCGGCATACCAGTCATATTCATAGCTCAAGCAACATAAAAGTCTTCCGCATTGTCCGCTTATCTTCATAGAATTGAGGCTGAGATTCTGTTCTTTAGCCATACGAATGCTTACTGGACGAAGTTTATCACTGATACTATGACAGCAGTAAGGGCGGCCACATACGCCTAATCCTCCTGTGATTCTGCTTTCGTCTCTAACTCCAATCTGGCGAAGTTCGATACGCATCTTGAATATTGCAACAAGGTCTTTTACCAGCTCACGGAAGTCTACACGATTGTCACTGCTAAAGAAGAATAGAGCTTTTTGCTCGCCAACAAGGAAGTGTACTGTGACAAGTTTCATATCAAGCTTATGAAGTTCGACTTTTTCTTTAAAAGTCTTTTCTGCCTGAATTTCTCTTTCAGCAAGGTCAGCTGCATGTTTTAAATCTTTTTCTTCTGCAATACGGATAATCTGTACCACATCAGAAGGTTTTATCCCAACAGGAACGTTTGCTTTGCCCATATTCAGAGCCAAGTCATTTCCGTATCTTGTAGGAATGATAACGTGGTCTCCTGGGTTTAGGATCATTCCTTCTGGAGTTGTTGCATATACACCTTCACTGGAGTATTCCAGCTTTATCTTATACAAATCTGGCGGAAATACAAAGTTGGAAGTATCCTCTGTGTCTGTGTTGTAAACTTTATCTTCAAGAGAATAAAGATCTTCTGTATCATTATCTATATCGCGTTCAAAAATATCTGACATTTAAAACTCCATTTTTATACTAATAGTTAAGTTGCCATCAGGTCTACCAGAAGGCCGTTAATCTCTTCAATTTTAGCAAGTTTTTGGATTGTATCCCGGTGGGTTGAAAGCATAAATCTCGCAAGTTCGTCCAATTTCTGATTTATTATTTGTACTTGATACAGAGGCTCTCTGGCTCTTCGTCCTGGACGTTGTTTAATTTTGGTTCTGAAGTTATTCTTGACAATATACTTCATGAACTGTCCTATTTTACGGCGATAATCCTCAAATACTTCAGGCATTTGACTGTCCCGTAGCTTATCTGCTGCTTTATCAGCTTCGTCTTTAAGATAAATGACAGCTTCTTCTGTGTCCATGCCAGCTAGTTCGATGGGAAGTCCTTCTTGCATGAGAAGCCGCTCTTCCTGCATACGTTCCAAAGTTGAAGCAAATGATCGCTTTTTTGCTGAATCGGTTTCGGTTTTGTCTTTGCGCTTTGAGGCTTGTGCAGCCTGAGCTGATGCGGCTTGTGATGCAGTAAAATATAGGCTTTGGTTTAATGCATCCAGATCCATACTTAGTCCTTTTTAAATACAGATGTATTGATTGATAAATTCTGGAGTATAGATTTCGAGGAAATAGCTCTGGAACTCTGCCAATATTTTACAGCTTCGTTGTAGGCTGTTTCGTCTGTAAGTGCTATACAATGACCATGTATGATAACTTCATCATCAGCAAAAATCTTATGAGCTTGGATATCCCCGATAACAACTGTGTCGGCAAGAAGTTTAACGGATACCTGAGCAATGATATTACCCTGGATAATTCCACCAGATATCGTTATAGACTTAGCAGTAATGTTGCCTCTTATACGTGCGTTTGCACCGACAAGGACATTTCCTGTTGTTTCAAGATTACCGTCAAGGTCTCCGTCAACACGGGTAAAACCGTTTACTTTTATATCCCCTTTGATGGATGAGCCAAGACCAAGAACACTGTTTATTGAAGTATCATCGAAATTACTGAATAATGCCATTTTTACTTGATATTAATATATTTTGCAGGATCTACTACGTCAGAACCGATATGAACCTCGTAGTGTAAGTGAGGTCCTGTTACAATACCTGTACTTCCGATAGTACCTATTGTCTGTCTTTGGTGTACGGTATCACCTTTGCGTACTCTGACAGTTGCCATATGGGCGTATCTTGTATATATACCGTATTTGTGCTTAATGATTACATAATTACCAAAGCTGTCATCTCTACCGACTGTTACAACCTGTCCATTGGCTGTGGCTACGATAGGATCGCCTGATCTCCATGTACTGAAGTCCAATCCCTTGTGGATATACCACTGTCCGGTAATAGGATGTATGTTCTGACCGAATTCCATCGATATGTGACCTATACCGCCTTTTACAGGCCATACGTTAGGAATATCAGTGAATAAGGTTCCCTGTGTCTGGAGCATTTTTCCGATTTCTTCGATAGGTTCAACTGCATTTTCAAGATATGCTGTAAGCTTCTTTATATCTGCTGTTTCTATAAGTGTTCCTGATGTAATATCCTGTGTATCAAACAACGAA
Organism: Treponema sp.; assembly: GCA_045616545.1. Lineage (GTDB taxonomy): Bacteria > Spirochaetota > Spirochaetia > Treponematales > Treponemataceae > Treponema_D. Next base: position 20,019 of record JAZLGX010000013.1, read on the forward strand.
CTTAAGTCGCTGTCTGAATTGGAATTCTTACTGATAGGTGTACTCTGTTCAATTCCCAAAAGAGAAAGACTCTGACTTAAGGAGGATTGAAATCGCTTTGCAGCCTGGAGCAGGTTATTGTTTTCGTCTCTAAGTTCATCGAGACTTGCTAATGTTTCTCTATTTTCTTCACGAAGACGGCTGATTTCTACACCAGTGCTGATAGCTCTTTTGTTAAAATAAATAAATGAAGACGCAAGGCCGACAACAACAAGGATTCCCATGACCATGGCAAAAACATTGGTCTGGATATTCATCACTTTGCCTTTGGAGTGAGGAACAACCATGATGGTGAGCTTGTTATCGAATATTTTAAATACCTGAGCAATGAAATGGCCTATATGGGCAAAAAAATTCCCGATGCCATGCAATACTCTAGAGGTAAAGTTTTTTTCTATTCTCTTATACCTACGACTACGAGCCAAAAAAAGTCTCCTATATCCCCATCCGTTAAACTTGTTAAGTATATCATTCCGCACCTATACTGTCAAACTGTATAAAAGTAAGTTGACGAGTGATTTTTTACATGATATCCTACTATTAATCGGAAGAAATGGTATAAAAAGTTACTATTTCAAAAAAGCTATAGAACAAGGGCCTCCTTGTTTATTATCACTCGTTTTTATTTAGGAAGAAAGCCATGCAATTTTTTGATACTCATGCCCACATAGGGTTGATATATGACGACCCTATTGAGCAGTTTCGTGTTATTCAGCAGGCAAAACAAGCTGGAGTAACTCGTATTATAAGCATAAATAATAGTCTTCATGATTTTAAAAAGGAATATGCTGTCCTGAAATCACAAAAAGGAATCTACCATGCAGTCGGAGTTGGACCTTCAGAGGTAAATAATCCTGGACAAGATTGGGTTAAGACTATCGAAGACAGTGCTAAGTTGCCAAATGTAGTAGCTGTAGGAGAGACAGGTCTGGACTATTTCAAGCAGTATGGAAGCAAAAGGTCTCAGATAGAGCTTTTTATTACTCAGCTTGAGCTTGCAGAAAAACTGGATTTGCCTGTCATCATTCATAATAGAGATGCTGGACAGGATATCTTTGAAATATTGCAGGATCGATTGCCATCTAGAGGTGCAATATTCCATTGCTATAGTGAAGATGCCGGATATGCAAAAATGTGCCTTAGTCATAATATGAATGTTTATTTCTCATTTGCAGGTAATCTTACATACCGTAATGCTCGCAATCTTCATGAGACTGTTATGAATATTCCTCTAGACAGGGTTCTTATTGAGACAGAAAGTCCATTTATGATTCCTGCAGAATATAGGGACAAAAAACGAACAAAGCCAGCTTATTTGCCATCAACAGCAAATTTCATGGCTGATATGCTTGATATGAACGTAGAAGATCTGAGTCAGCAGCTTTGGACAAACAGCTGTAAAATCTTTAACTTACCGGAATAAATTATGGAACTGTATCACTCTGCAAAAATCGGAAATCTGAACTTAGAGGGGAATCTTTTTCTTGCGCCTATAGCAGGCTATAGTGACAGGGCGTTTCGTTCCCTGTGTGTACAGTATGGAGCTAGTTACTGTACAACAGAAATGGTATCTGCTGAAGCTCTTACCAGAGGTAATGAGAAAACTACGGATTTGATGAAGCGATCGCCGGATGAAAAAGCTTACGCAGTACAGATTTTTGGTGGAAATGCAGATGTGATGTACAGAGCTGCAATGATGGTTCTGGAGCAGAGTGACTGCGAATGTATTGATATTAATGGAGGATGCCCGGTTCCAAAAATTATTAAGAGTGGAGCCGGTAGCATGCTTACAAAAGAGCCTGACCGTCTTTATGCTATAGTAAAATCTGTAAAGGAAGCCACATTGGATTATGCCAAAAGCCATCCGGAACGAGGAGTTGTGCCTGTGTCTATCAAGATACGTAGCGGATGGGACGGAGCTCATCTCACCTGGAAAGACAATGCCCAGGCAGCTCTTGATGCTGGAGCCGATTCAATCACAATACATGCACGTACCCGTGCACAAGGTTATGAAGGTAAAGCAGACTGGAATATCCAAAGACAGCTGGTAGAGTATATTAATGGTCGTATTAGTGTATTTGGATCTGGAGATGCCAATACACCAGAATCTGCAAAAAGAATGCTGGAAGAAACTGGTGTTGATGGAGTAATGTTTGCCCGTGGTGCAATGGGTGATCCTTTTTTATTTAAGAGAACTAAGCAATTCCTTATTGAAGGCCGATATGATAAGGAGACACTGCAGGAACGTCTAATGGCAGGATTCCGTGAACTTGAGCTTAATATCGAAGATCGAGGTGAAAAAGATGCTTGCTTACAGATGCGCAAGAAGTTTTGTGCTTACAGTTCAGGCATTAAGGGAGGATCTGCGCTCAGGCAAAAAGTAGTGGCTGCCTGTACGGTGCAAGATTATAAAGATATTTTTGCTTCTTACATTTAAACAAGAAGATTTGGTTATAAAATAAGTGGTATGTCTTTGCTTAAGGAATTAACTGAATTATTTCAAAACATTTTTATGGCTTCGTCACCTGATGTGAAGAAGCGTCAAGCTTTAAAAAGGATGGAACTGACTCTAAAAGATGCGCATCCTGTGATTTATAAGAGCGGAATGGTGCAGGTAAGCTTTGCAGAAGCTCTACGGGTTATGTTCGTTAATTCTAAAGTAATCGGTGAAATTCTCTCTAACACAATGTGTAGCGAAGACCAGGAACGTAATGATCACTTTATTGAACAGCTTATTTTAACCGGTTTTTCAGGTGACTCCCAGGAAATACTTACAAGTTTTACATATGAAAATCGAAAGGCTGGAGCGATGGAAAGTTCTTCCCTTAGCAGGTTTTTTGATAAGGAACGTAGAAAACTTGAAGTCATTTCCAAAGAACTTAATACACCAGAGTTTGTCATGTTGGATCATGTCCTTGATCTCCTGAAACAACTTAATGATATTTGTAAATATAGTTATCTGACAGCTCTTCGCTTGTTTGATGTAGGATACAGTACTGCTGCTGGTTATACTCCTAAGTTTGATTGTATACCACCTGACCTTATGGAAAATAGTCTTCTGGACTTGTATTATGTAACAGCTGACATGGATATTACGAAGTCCGTAGGACAAGCTGTCCTTGCACTTGATATGCTTTCACGTGGTGGAGAAATGGATCTTCAGCGTCAGGAGCTGGTGTTAGGTAATCTCCGAAAGATGCAAGGTGTACTGAAATACGTATTCAATAACCAGAATCTTATAAGTCTCATACGACTTGCCAAGAAAACTCCTGATTATGAGCCGCAGAAAGCTTTGTACAAGATTGCTGCACGACAGAAATTCCTGCGCTTTTTGGAGACAAAATTTACGGTAGATGAGAATCGTCTGAAATCAGAGATTCAGGATGAGAACATATATTCACAGGTAAAGGATCTTTTTGGTGATAGATCTTTGGAATCTGTTGCTGGATATAACGATGAACTTAACAGACAGCTTAAAGCTAGTACTGAAGTTTCGTTCCAGTGGGTTCTTCCACTTCAGGTACTTAAAAGTTTTGCAAAGTTTTTCTTTGAAGAAAACGTAAAATTCCTTTTAAATGATATCGTTATAGAGGGTTTCTTTAATAATCCTACCCAGAAGACTGAGTTTTCCACAATAGTATTTGCATGTAATGAAAGTTATGAGCGTATCAAAGCTTTTGAGGCAAAATTTAATCGTAGTGGAGAATTTGATGAAGCTGTCATAACAAGCCTCATAAGGGATAGTCACAGGGATAAAGATTTTGCACTTAAGTTGAAGGATATGGTAGAACGATCCAATAAGGAAGTTCACGAAATAATGCAGCACGAAACAAATAACTTTCATGCATTGAGTATGCTTATTTCTGAAGTTCTAGTTGATGCCAAGAAACCTAATTCAGATAGAATTACTAACTTGAAGGTTCTTTTGATGTCGTCTCGTAACCGTGATTCCAGCGAGGCTCTTGAATTGCAGTTTCCTTTGTGGGAAATATTTATTGCAATCATGCGGAACTATGTTGTTATTGGTTCAAGTTCAGAAAAGAAATAGCAGCTTTATGCTTTTATAAGTATATGCAGATAAAATCTTTTATATATAAAATAGTAATATTGATGGCAGTGATAAATCTGCCTATCTGCTTAACGGCAGAACCAAGTTCGATACGAGATCAGATTCGTATACGGGTATGCTCAGAACTGGAGCCGATGCCTTTAGGAAGCTTTGATAATTCTGATGATACAGTGGCAGAGTCTGATTATGCTATTGAAATTGAATCTTCCGATAATTTGCCTAATCCAGAAGATGGTCGTAATGCCGATCCTGCAACAGATGAGCTTTGGCCCTATCGTTATGCAATCAATCAAATCAAGAAAATATCTCCCTATATGATTAGCGGAATGCTGTACGGTTGGAGCTTTGAATATACTCCATCGGATAAAGTCCGTGGTGTCAAAGAGTATTTTGACTTTGAACTTATAGAACCTTTTGATCGTCAGTTCAATCGAATAACGATGCATTACCCATATGTAGATGGCAGTGATCTTGTAGCATGGGCGTGGTGTGACCGCAACAGCTATCAAAGAGACTTGTATGATCACTGGGTATCATTGGATAATCCTAAGATTACAGGGAGAGGCAGTGCAAGTATTACAAAAGGTTTTGAAGGAATCAAAGAAGCCTGCGGAATCGCCATAAAAAATGCAGTTCGTGATTACTACAGACAGACAATAAAGGACAAACCTAAAGAAATCAGCGGTAAAGTTCTGCTTATCAAGGAGCCTAGGATTTACATAAAAAATGGCGAATATTCCGTTGAACTTGATTTTTTCATGGAAAATGATAGAATAATATTATACACCTTTTACTAATTCTTTTAGGAGGCTTTATAAATGAAGAAGTTTATCACTATTTTGGCTCTAGCACTTATCTCCTTGACAGGTGTAGTAGCAGTAGCTGAAGATATGGATTCAGAAGTGCCACCAGAAATGGCAATGGAACGCATTGATATCGAGGATACTTATGCTTCATATCATCCAAAGGCAAAGAAGGTTCAGCTATGGGCAGATTATACACCGGAGACAGGAGAAGTAAGATTTTATTATAAATGTCTTTCTGGATCCTTTGATTTAGCTGATGCAATTGCTACGACAAGAGCATGGTATGAAGAGTTCATGTATAATAACAAGTACAAGTACAAGGTAATCATCAGGGAGACAGAATCAAATCAAAAAGAAGGAAGACTTAGTTATACGACATACTTCTCGTATAGACGTCTATCCAGATAAAAATAATCAGGTTGGAACAAAAATTGGCTGATATTAAAACTCTCATTAAAAATCTGCACCCGCTGGAAACAAAGGTGCTTTTAAAGTATGGATTGAAAGATGATTTGACAGCTGACCGCCTTGTCAGGGAACTGGGTTACAAGGAAGGTCACGCAAATCAGGCTTTCAGTTGGCTCGCAGGTAAAAAACTCCTTGCGGAGACTGCTCGTACACCTCACACCTACTTCGAGCTTACCGAAGTAGGTCGCAAGGTTCTGAAGAATGGCAGCACAGAAGAAAGAATCATCAATTATCTTAAGGACAATGGTGCAAAAGCATTGCCAGAGATAGCAACAGCTCTTGCTATCGAGAATAAAGATGTAGGATCAGCCTTTGGTCTTTTGAGCAAAGACGGTGTCCTCAAGATGACTTCTGACAAGAAGGCAGAATATACAGGAGCAGCTGTTCCTGAGCGTATTACGATTGCGAAGGAGCTTATAGAAAAGGCTGCAGCCAGTGAAAACGGTCAGCTTGATGCCGCAGATCTCTCAAAGAAGCAGATTGAGGTAATGGCTGGATTGTCCAAGAAACGTGGTGTTTCAGAGACACCATTCAAGACAATTGAGCGTGAAACAGTTACTTATAAGCTCACAGAAGCATTCAGAGAAGTAGTTGACGGACTCAAGACTGCAGGTATTACAGGAAACGAAATCGGTGAAATCACACCAAGTATGCTTGCTTCCGGAGAATGGAAGAAAGGTACATTCCGTGGTTACAATATCTCAATTCCTCCTGCACGTATCATACCTGGACGTACAAATCCATATGTACAGTTTTTGGAGAGTGTTAAAGATAAGCTCTGTTCTCTCGGTTTCCAGGAGTTTGATGGACCTTTGGTAGAGACAGAGTTCTGGAACGGTGATGCACTCTTTATGCCACAGTTCCATGCAGCTCGTGATATTCATGATGTATATCGCATCAAGAATCCAACACACGCTAAGTTTATCGAAGAGCCATATTTGTCTAACATTGCATCCGTACACAAGGACGGAGGAAATACAGGAAGTCGTGGTTGGAACTATGAGTTTGACCATGAGTTTACAAAGAGACTTGTAATGCGCAGTCAGGGAACAGCCCTTTCTGCACATCAGCTTCATAAAGCAGAGATTCCTGGAAAATACTTTGGTATTGCCAGATGTTTCCGCTATGATAAAGTAGATGCAACTCACTTGAGTGACTTCTACCAGACAGAAGGTATCATTCTTGGAGAAGAAGCTAACCTTACAACTTTGCTAGGTATGCTCAAAATGTTTGCAACAGAGATTGCAGGAGCAACAGAAGTTAAGTATGTACCAGGCTACTTCCCATTTACAGAGCCATCTATCGAAGTTCATATTAAACATCCAAAGCTTGGTTGGTTTGAGCTTGGTGGTTCCGGAATCTTCCGTCCTGAGGTAACAAAGGCTATGGGTATTGATGTTCCTGTATTGGCATGGGGTATCGGTATTGACCGTATGGCTTTGATGGCTCTCGGACTTAACGATCTTCGCGAGCTTTTCAGCGAAAATATCGAAGATGTACGTCTTCGTAAAGCAAAGTTCTAATCTGATTGAATGATAAAAAACAGCACAATTCACTTTGTGCTGTTTTTTTTGTCCTAAAAAGGGAGCGTTTAGTTCTGATGTAGAAGAAGTTATTGTTGTTTGGAAAAAAACACGCATGTAATTCATTATTTTTAACATTTGGGAATATAAGAGCAAATCCCATATAAAGTTGATATCGAAGAATTAAGAAAACAATTTTCTAATATACAAGGTATTGATGGAATATTTGTAAGCGTCAATTTTCCGTAACAGCGAGTGCGTCGAATTACCGTTCTCCTATTCGCGGTCTTGGGGGTATACCTCAAGCCGCATTTTGTTATACGGTGGCTGGCTTAGACAGCGACTCCTTACCGAGATTTTGCTTCTCGCAAATTATTCTGCCTTCCACCGGCTCTCCAGATCCGTCAATCTAGAGTACTACGCTTTTCTCGTTTTTTCTAATTACTTAATCGTAACGACTCCTTTGTTATGGAAATTAGAATTTTATATCATCCCTACAAACTGAAGTTTATCGTATCAAAATTCGTATTTAACACCCTCAGACATAATAATCCCATCAATGATTTTCATTCTTAAAATAATAGTATTTGTATCATCTTCATTCGTATGACCGTTGTCA
>JAZLGX010000014.1:0-2363 GCA_045616545.1 Treponema sp.
TAAGCGTTCTATTGATAGACGTGTAAAGCTTATGGAAGAAGCTGGTGTAGTATTCAAATGTGGTGTAAATGTTGGTAAAGATATTACAGCTAAAGAAATCTGTGAGCAGTTCGACAGAGTAGTTCTTTGCTGTGGAGCTTCTAATCCAAGAGATATCGCAGCTCCAGGAAGAGATGCAAAGGGTATCTATTTCGCAGTTGATTACCTTAAAGAAGTAAGTAAGAAACTCATGGATAATGATTATGATTGCGATAAGGTAATTGGAGCAAAGGACTTCAGTTTTGGTTCACTTAAAGCAAAGCATGTAGTTGTAATCGGTGTTGGTGATACTGGTAACGACTGTGTTGGTACAAGTGTTAGACTTGGAGCAGCAAGCGTAACTCAGATTGAAATGATGCCACCTGCACCAGAGTGTAGAGCAGCGAATAACCCATGGCCAGAATGGCCAAGAATCTTAAAGACAGATTACGGCCAGGAAGAAGCAATTGCTGTATATGGTCATGATCCTAGAATCTTTAAGACAACTGTTACAGAATATATCAAGGGCAGCAAGGGTGAATTGAAAGCCGTTAAGACAGTTGAACTTGAGCGTCAGATAGACAAGGAAACTGGACGTATGAACATGGTTCCTGTTGCTGGAACAGAAAAAGAAATCAAAGCAGATATGGTTCTTATCGCTGCAGGTTTCCTTGGAAGTGAAAGCTATGTTACAGAACAGTTTGGTGTTGAGCGCGATGGAAGAACAAACGTTGCAACAGAAGCTGGAAAGTATCAGACAAGCAAGAGCAATATCTTCGTTGCAGGTGATATGCACCGTGGCCAGTCATTGGTTGTATGGGCAATCGCAGAAGGTCGTGGAGTTGCTAAGGCAGTAGACGAATCTATCATGGGATACACAAATCTGTAAGTTGCTTGGACTACAAAGGTTTTAAATTTATAGGTTTCTACAATAAAAGATTGTTTCTAAAAGACAGACATGTAAAATTTGATTTTGCATGTCTGTTTTGTTGTAAGCTGAGCATTAAAAATGTGATATTATCATTTATGTAGTCGGAGCATATTTTGTAGCAAACTATATTACATAACAAATGACAAAAAGGAATATCATTAAGTAAAACATGCAAGAAAAAGGTTATCAAAAAGCACAATTCCACTTGCCGGGATTGTTTGAATTCTATGAATTTTATAAAGTATTCCTGCCAAATTTCCATGAGCATAGAGAGTTTTTCTATGATTGGGCCGCGATAGCATCAATCTATGGTGCACCACCGGATTGCATCTGGGCAGGAGGCAGATTTGAAGGTGGTGAAAATAATCCAGAGGAAGTGTTGAAGCTTCTTAGCAGATATAATATTTCAGCTAGACTTACTTTCAGTAATTCCTTATTGAGAGAAGAACACCTTGCTGATAAGAAGTGTAATAAACTTTGTGCAATATTCGAAAAACAAATTAATCAGCCACAAGGTGATAAACAGCTAAATGAGAATCCTCACCCAAAGAATATCTCGAATGGTGTAATAGTTCACTCGGATTTACTTGCAAAATATCTTCAGGATAATTACCCAAATCTTTATTTGGTTTCATCAACAACAAAGGTTCAAACAGACTTTGATGAATTTGTAGATGAGGTTAGCAGAGTTGATTTCAAATATGTTGTTCCAGACTTCAGATTGAATAAGCAACTGGATAAGCTTAACACGCTTACTACTGAAGAAAAGGCAAAAGTGGAATTTCTTTGCAATGAGTGTTGTTATATTGGTTGCACTGATAGAAAGGCATGTTATGAGAATGTGAGTCGAAGAGTCTTGGATGAAACTTGCGAGGAACATGTGTGCAAGGCTCCAGGCGGTAACGAAGGCTATAAGTTTTCGAAGGCTATGAAGAATCCAGCTTTCATCAGCATAGAAGATATACAAGAAAAATATCTTCCAAATGGTTTTACAAATTTCAAAATTGAAGGACGCGGACTAGGAAATGCAGTTCTTCTTGAGATGTTACTATATTATCTGGCAAAACCAGAGTATCATTTGCAGATAAGAGAGATGGTATATCTGGATAGCATGCTAAATTTGTTTTAAAAATAAAAATAGTACTTGCAAATACTTTTTTACTCGTCTATAATACAGAACAGACAAAGGCGTCTAAATTGGAATGTGTATGCATTCCTATTTAGGTGCCTATTTTTATGTAAAAATGATTGGTTTAACTAAAGGAGGACACAAAAATGTCATACGTTGATGAGGTTTACGAGAGAGTAGTAGCACAGAACCCTGCACAGCCAGAGTTCCACCAGGCAGTAAAGGAAGTACTTGAGTCACTTCGTGTAGTAATCGAAGCAAACGAGGAAGAGTACAGAAGAGAAG
>JAZLGX010000015.1:0-96032 GCA_045616545.1 Treponema sp.
GTGGGAAACACATCGGTAGCAAGGGCGTGCCGATGTGCAAGCTGCAAGCAAGTGCGTAGCAATTTAGCCAGCTTTTTTATTTTAAATCATTTTCATTTTCCAGACGCAATCATCCGCACATACATATGTCAGCACCAAAGGGGTACCCTTTGATGCGAAAGTAGATAAATCGCAAGCAGGTGCGTAGCAATTTAGCCAGCTTCTTTTGAATAAGGTTATTAATTTTCCACAGGGTAAGTAAGTTATCAACAGAATCCTGTGTATAAGTATGTTAATAATGATAAAAAAAAGTGGAAAAATTGTTAATTTAGGTTGAAGATTTACTTGTTTTTTACCCGATATATAATATAATTACGGTAAAGGGTATTTATTACACCCTCCCCACCAATTAACTTTTGCTTTACCCCACTAAAAGGCAAATAAGGTGTAGTAAGTATCCTTGTCTAAATTCAGTTAAACCCGTCATGTCGCAATGACGGGTTTTTTCTTTTAAGATGAATGCTTGCTCCTCTTTAATTTTTTTGTTATCCTCAATCTCTATGAAAAGCAAGTTTGACGGATTGATATTGGATATAGATGGAACTATCTGGAATACAACAGGAGTTGTTGCTGAAGCTTGGAATAAGGCTATAGATAATTCTGATTTTATTTGTAAAAAAGTAACTGCAGATGATTTAAAAAAAGAGTTTGGCAAAACAATGGATGTAATTGCAAGCGATTTGTGGCCAGAACTTAGTAAAGATGATCAGAATGTACTGATTTCTGCTTGTTGTCAGCAGGAGCATATTGCAATTCAAAATAATACAGAAAATATTACATATCCAGGTGTTATAGAAACAATCAGGTTATTACATGGCAAAATAAAAATATATATTGTAAGTAATTGTCAGGATGGTTATATTCAGCTTACCATGGCAAAAAATGATATAACTGATTGCATAGAAGATTTTGAGTGTTTTGGCCGTACTGGATTAGGAAAAGCAGAGAACATTATGTCTATTGTTGAACGTAATAAGCTCAAGACCCCTCTGTACGTAGGAGATACACAGGGTGATGCTGAGGCTTGTATTAAAGCTGAAGTTCCTTTTGTTTGGGCTAGTTATGGGTTTGGGAATGTTGACAAATACTATGCCAAAATATCTGAATTTGGAAAAATACCTGAAATATTAGGAATTTAATGAATTAAAGGAGTTTTATGATGTTGTTTATTTTTGATGTAGGAGGGGTTCTTACAAATACGTCTAAAGAACAGCGAAAGCTTGCAGAAATTGTTGGTTTATCCTTTGATGAGTGGACTAAAATCACTGATGATTTATTTAGTGATGAAAATTTAAGTAGTCAAGAGTTTTGGCGAATTTTTAATGAGCGAACAGGAAAAAATATTACTGTTGACTGGATTCACCTTTTGTTCCATCCGGAGCTAAATATGGAAACTGTAGCTCTTATTAAAGAATTAAAATCTAAAGGACATAGAGTTGTTGCAGGTACAAATACTTGTCCAGGTCATTATCAAAATCATATAGAGCGTGGTGATTATCAATTTTTTGATCAAACTTATGCCAGTATTTTTATGGGAACTCATAAACCTGATCTAGATTTTTGGAAGATAATTATGAAGGCTGAGAATGATATTTCTCCTGAAGACTGTATCTTTATTGATGATAAAATGAAGAATATCGAAGCTGCCTCCAAGATTGGCATGCATGCTATTTTATTTACAACTGTGGATGAAGTTAAGAGTAAGATATATCAAATTTTAGAAACTAACCAGTAAATTTATAATAATCATAGATTTTACACCTTGAAGTATGCTCAAGGTGTTTTTTTTGTATAATCATATAAGTATATACTAATATGTATTGACAATCATATAAATAAATGCTTATATGTTTATATAAAGAAAGAATGTTATATTGCTGATGTATAGAGGTAGGTTTCATGGATTCAATCAATATTGAGGATGAAGAAACATTATGTAACTTGGCGGAACTTTTCAAGCTTTTTGGGGATTCTACAAGGATAAAGATACTTTATTCTCTTGTGGATAAAGAGATGAATGTTACTGAAATATGCGAGGAACTTAAGATGACTCAGCCTGCTATAAGCCAGCAGTTAAGGTTGCTTAAGCAGAGTGGACTTGTAAAATCTCGTAGAGATGGCAAATCAATAATTTATAGTCTTGCAGATGACCATGTGAAGATAATTCTTAATATTGGTCTTGAGCATGTAAGTGAATAATAATTGTTTGATGGAGGAAGATTTATGTCTGATACGGATGAAGAATTAGAAAGAAAACATGAGCACGAAGAGCATGAATGCTGTTGTTGTCATGATAGCGGTGATGAATGCTGTGAAAAACAAGAGGAGCATCATAATCATCATGAGCATAATCATTCTAGTGGACATCATCATTGTTCATGTTGTGATGACGACGATGATGAGCACGAACACCATCATCATGGAGATGATGAGGAGGAAGAAGAGGGAGATCTCAAAAAGATAGCTATTTCCGCAGTGCTTTTTATTTGTGCATTATTAGTTGAGCATCTTCCATTTTTTGAAAGTTTTAATCCTCTATATGTTCGTATTGGATATGTCGCTTTATATGCTGTTGCATATCTTTTAACAGGGCTTGAAGTAATTCATGAAGCAATTGAAAGTCTTATGAAAGGAAAGGTTTTCGGAGAGGAATTTCTTATGACAGTAGCCACTGTTGGAGCTATTGCTATGGGTGAGTTTAGTGAAGCTGTTGCTGTAATGATTTTGTTCCAGATTGGCGAGTTTCTGGAAGATTTTGCTGTAGATAAATCAAAGAAATCTATTACAAGCCTTATGGATATACGTCCTGATAAGGCTAATATTAAAGTTGGAAATGATATAACGGAAATCCTTGCGCAGGATGTAAAAATCGGGGATGTAATAGTTGTAAAAGCTGGAGAAAGAGTTCCCCTTGATGGAAAAATCATTTCTGGATCAACTCTTGTAGATACCTCTGCATTGACAGGAGAAAGTGTTCCTCGTGAGGTTGTTACAGGGGACGAAGTGATGTCTGGATTTGTAAATACATCTGGCATTATTGAAGTTGAAGTTACAAAAGTCTTTGGAGAAAGCACTGTTAGCAGAGTTCTCGAAATGGTACAGAATGCCCAAAGCAAAAAAGCCCAGGCGCAGAGGTTTATTTCCCGGTTTGCAAAGGTATATACTCCTATTGTTTGTGGTCTTTCTCTTTGTATTGCTATTATTCCTAGTCTGGTTATTGTCTTTGGAGGTATAGGACTTGAAGGTTATGAGTCCATCAATTCTGTATGGAAGACTTGGATATATCGTGCATTGGAAATCCTTGTAGTTTCATGTCCATGTGCGCTTGTAATTTCTGTTCCACTAAGTTTCTTTGCGGGTATTGGCCTTGCAAGTAAGAATGGAATCCTTGTAAAAGGATCAAATTATATTGAAATGCTTGCTTCCATGAATACTGCGGTGTTTGATAAGACTGGTACTTTAACAAAAGGTGTATTCGAAGTAAGTGATATTCATTTGTCAGCAAGTGCAACTTTGAATACAGAAGAGCTCATTGCTCTGGCAACTCATGCTGAATATTATTCAAATCATCCTATTTCACGCTCCCTTAAGAATGTGCATCATTGTGAAATGTGTGAAAACTTGAAAGGAAATGATGTTCAGGAGATAAGTGGACATGGGGTAAAATGTGTTATCGACGGTAAAACTGTACTGGCTGGTAACAAAAAGCTTATGGATAAAGAAGGTGTTACAGGCTATGAAGACTGTGAAAAAACTGACGGCGGTACCATAATCCATGTTGCTTTGGGAGGAGTTTATCAAGGACACATTGTTATTAGTGATCAGGCAAAGGACGATGCTAAGTATGCAATAACAAGTCTTCATAATGCAGGTGTTAAGAATATTGTTATGCTTACAGGTGATGCTGAATCTGCTGCAAAAGCTACGGCGGTACAGTTAGTGCTTGATGAGGTATATGCAGGACTTCTTCCTCAGGATAAAGTTTCAAAAATAGAATCTTTTATCAAAGCTAATGAAGGTACAAAAAATAGAGTAGCTTTTGTTGGTGATGGTATAAACGATGCTCCTGTATTGAGTCGCAGTGACGTTGGTATTGCTATGGGTGGTCTGGGAAGTGATGCGGCAATAGAAGCTGCTGATGTAGTCATCATGGATGATATGCCAAGTAAGGTTGCTGTTGCTGTAAAGATTGCTAAAAAAACGATGCTAAATGTCAGGGAAAATGTGACATTTGCTTTGGTTATAAAGGTTCTTATTATGGTATTGTGCTCTTTAGGAATTGCAAACATGTGGGTTGCAGTTTTTGGTGATGTAGGCGTAACCATGATTGCTGTACTTAATGCAATGCGTATTATGAAAAGCAAACTCAAATAGTATCAAATAAATACCTAATATATGATATAATCCCCTGTATTAGTTTACAGCATCTGATCAGCTATGTTGATTTGATGCTCCTGATACAGGGGATTTTTTATGATTCAATTAGTAGCATTTTTAGGTAATTATGGAAGAGAGTATGAAAATACAAGACATAACGTAGCATGGCTCTTTGAAAAGTCTCTGCCATTTACAAATAAATTCAGTTGGAGCAATAAATATAAAGGTGAATTTTGTACTGTAGATTATGATATTTTTGCGTCATGGCTAAAAGAAGCTGGGTTGATAAAAGAGAGGAAAGATGGTTCTCTTCCAATTCCAGAAGAAGCACCTAAAAAGGTGTATTTTATAAAACCTCTTACTTACATGAATCTTAGCGGTGAGGCTATAGGAGAAGCAGCCAGGTTCTTTAAGATTCCTGCTAGTGATATTTTAGTGGTTCATGATGAGATTGAACTTCCATTAGGAACTTTAAGCTTAAAATGGTCTGGAGGACTTGGAGGACATAACGGATTACGCTCTACAAAGGCAGCATTTGGAACTGCAGATTTCTGGAGATTAAGATTTGGACTTGGTAAGCCTAATAATGGACAGATTGCTGATTATGTACTTGGCAACTTTAGTTCTGATGAGCAGATTATTTTGAGCCAGATGTTTGCAAATGCTCATATACTTTTTGCAAAAATAATGACAAGCAAGGATCCTCAGAATCTTATTAAGGAATGGGGTAAAAAGAAGGTAATTCCTGATGTCAAATGACTTTTAAGTGGACAATTAAACAAGTTTTTAGTATTATCTATATGTATATGCTATTTTAGGAGCTACAATGTACAAAAATACTTTGAAAATCGTAAACGAAGACGAAGAGAAAGAAGAAAAAAAGGAAGCTGGTGCTCCAGATCCATTGACAGAAAAATTCTTAAAAACTCGTCAGATTTTACTTAGTGGCGAGATTAATGAAGAAAATGCAGAGAAGATAGTACGTCAGCTTCTTATTCTTGAGGCAGACAATAGTGATCCTATTTATTTGTATATTGACTCTCCTGGTGGAGATGTTGATGCAGGATTTGCTATCTTTGATACAATCAGGTTTATCAATGCGCCAGTTTACACAATCGGTTGGGGGCTTGTAGCTAGTGCTGCAGCTCTGATTCTTTTGGCCAGCCCAAAGGAACGCCGTCTTGGATTGCCACACAGTCATTATCTTATCCATCAGCCATCAAGTGGAATGAAAGGTGTTGCAACTGATATCGAAATTCATGCTAATGAGATTGCCAAAACAAAGGCAAAACTCAATAAGATTATTGCTGAAGAAACAGGTACTGCTCTTGAAAAAGTAGCTAACGACACAGATCGTGATTACTGGCTTGATGCAGATGAATCTGTTGCTTATGGTCTTATAAGCAAAGTAATTTATAAGCGTTCAGATTTAAAGTAAGTCTACTACGATGACCTTTGAACTGACAGATAAATTAAGTGACAGTATCATTTTCTCTATGGAAGACCAGACTGTAGCCCATGTAGTGGATGCTCAGTCTGGTATTGTTGTTGAAAAAACAGATGGCATAGAAGAAGATGATGACAGATATTATGGACTTCCTGAGTGGACTAGTAAAGACGGATATTGTTTATTAGAAGATTTTGCATCTGGTCTTCATCAGCCTATTGTGAAAGGAAAGCTCAGACAAGTTCTTGTAAGTGGAAGGGGGGTGTTCAGAAACTATAAAAACGTACTAAAAGAGTATCCAGAGATTGAACGTAAATGGCATTTATTTAAAGACTACAGAATGCGCAGTCGTTTGATGGAATGGTACAATAATTTAAGAATTTTGTGGGGATTAGAAGCGCTGGAGATTTCTGAAACTGAAGAATTAAGTGATTTGGTTCAGGATGATTTTAGTTTCTGCTCTTTTAATGCAGAAGAAGACAGCGAAGATATTTTTAGCGGATTAGAAGCAGTAACAGATGAGTGCAAGAGTCAATTTGCAGGTGAAGTAGGGGATTCTATTGCTGCTATTTGGCTGCGTGATTCGCAGTATTATGATATGGCGGATAAAATGGGATTTGTCTGTCGTACACAATCAGAAGACTTTACAGGCTGTGCATTATTTTCATATTGTCCTTCTACAGCCAAAAAAACTGTAGCTCTTACAGATTTTTTTGTTTTACAGGATTTCCGTGGACTTGGTATAGGCAAAGAGCTATTTACAAAGGGCCTATCTCTTTTAAAAGAACAGGGAGTTCAATGGGTTATAGTTTCTAATATTATTATCCCAAAATCAGTAGAATCAATGCTTAATAGCTTTGGTTTCGAGAAATTTGGCTCTGGTTTTGTGGTAGATTTATCAAAGGAGTAAAAAAATCATGGCATTCAATCATGAAAATTCAATTAATGAAGAACAGGTTGCATCTTTTATAAATGATGCTTTGAATCGTGTAAACGAATCCTCTGAAGAGGATGTTGAAATCTATGATCTTATCAAGAAGATTTACAAGAAGAATATTCCATGGTCACGCAGAAATTATGTAACTGCATATCTTATTAAACAGGCATTGCAGTCTAAAGGTGGTCGTTATTCTAAGTCTGAAAGACAGGAACGTTTTAACAACAAAGAGCGAAGAAATGAAAGCCGTTCCGAGAGAGCTGAAAAGACTTTCAAAAATGAAAATACAAGAGTAGAAAAGAAAACTGAAAAAGTAGAAAAGGCAGAGCGTTCTGCTGCTCAGGAAAAGGTTGAAAAGACACCACGTGTTTCTATAGATCCTGCTATGTCAACAACAATCTTTATTGGTATCGGACGCAATCGTCGCGTATATCCACGTGATCTCGTAGGTCTTTTGGTAAGTGTTGCTGGCCTTGAAAGAGACAGAATTGGAGATATCCGTGTACTTGCAAACTATTCATTTATTCAACTCTTTACAGAAGATTGCGAAAAGACTATCAGTGCATTAAATGGATATGAATATAGAGGTCGTAAACTTAGTGTAAGTTATTCAAAGCAGAAGGATGACGAAGACGTTACTGAATCATCAGTTAGTGCTGAAAAAACTGAGAATGCACCAAAATCAGTAGAATCTGAATCAAAGTCTTTCAAGAATGTAGAGGAGACTGTAATTCCTGTTGAGGATGAAAAGATTCCTGAAAATGTTACAAATGATACTTACGGAGTAAAGACAGATTCTGAATCAGATAGAATTGCTAAAGAACAGATGGCTTTTGCTGCTACACAGTCTTCTATGGCTGATATAAAACCTTATGCTGAAACTACAGATGATGGGCAGGTAAAGTCTCACTTTGGTGATGGAGCTGCATATTAATGATTTGTTTACAGACAGGACCTTTTGGTGTTAACACATATATTGTAAAGCTAACAGGTTCTGCTGTATTTATAGTTGATCCTGCGGCATGTGATTTTTGTCATGACGGAAGTAAGATTGTAGATTATCTCAAAGAGAATAATCTTAATCCCGTTGCTATGATTTTTACTCATGGACATTTTGATCATGTTGCAGGAATAAATAATTTAAAAAAAGAATATCCTGAATTACCAGTACTTATCCACAGAAATGACAGCGAGATGCTTGATCCCCAAAAGAATTCATCCCAAATAGATACTCTCAAGATGATGGGATTTGAAGATTTTATACCAACAGTTAGTAATCTTTGGCCTGTAGATATATATTTGGAAGATGGAGCCACTTTGGATAGTTTACTTGGTGCATATATTACAGATACTGCATGTTTATCAGAGCTTTCCCGATGGAAGGTAATACATACTCCTGGTCATACTCCGGGATGTGTATGCTTGTACAATTCGTCCCGTAAAATCTTGATAAGCGGTGATACAGTCTTTTACCGTTCCTATGGCAGAACCGATCTTCCAGGTGGAGATGAGAGACAGATAATGTTAAGTCTCAAGAATATATATAATTATATTCCCCTGGATGTTAAGGTGTATCCAGGACATGATTACTACGGATTTGATCTTAAAGATAATGTCTAGATATTAGAGCCCCTTTGTATCAATGTTTTACCATAAAAAATTAGTAAACGATGGAATATACGAAACAACACTGTTGCTGCGTATTTCAAAGAAATCCCTTTTGATTTCAGATTTACCCTTTGCTAGCTCCAGGACAGCATAACACGGTGGCTGCCCACCTCTTGGTCTGGAACAACTTCCAGGGTTGAGTATCAGAATTCCGTCTTCCTTTTGATGTAAAGCTACGTGTATATGACCAAATAATGCTATCTCAGCATTACATGTTCTTGCCATTTCAGTCAGTGTCTTGTAATTCAAAAATAAATTTGCTTTGTGGCCGTGGGTTACATATATATTGTGACCTGCAATTTTTATTAATTCTGATTCTGGGACAAAAATATTTGTATATTCACCGTTTATGGCTGTGTTATAACCGGAAGAATCATTATTTCCTCTGACAAAACATACAACTTTTGGAAGAAGTTCAGGCTTGCTGTTAAGTATGTATGTCAAATCACTTATCCCATCTCCGCAGAATATCAAGGCATCAATATCTTTGTTTTCCTGTTTAAGGATAAACTCAACGACATTACGATCTCCATGAGAATCTGATATTACCAGGACTCTGGCTTTATCTGCTGTTTTGAGATTTTCAATATCTTTAAGAGAACCAATCACTAGTTTGTTTCCTTTTTTCTCAAAATAAAGTGGTTAATAGATGGTAACCCAGATTCGCTGTCTGTATAGCGATAAATGCTCTTGTTTCCAGTTATATTCTGGACATGCAAGCTTAGTTCCTTATCATAGGAAATGGATGTATCAAGTTTATCCATGTATTGGATAGCACTGCTTAATAACTCTGTAACATCAAAATCGAATGCTTTTGCATTCTCTGCATTACCAGCTTCTTCTGAGATGTCGCGCTCATATTCCAGTACAAAGTCACAAGTTGATTCTTCACCTAGTATGTCATCTTGTGGGAAAAAAGAAAAAATCGGATAAGGAATGCTGTTGTTCCAGTAATCTTGCAAGGAAGCAAGCATGTAATGGGTACGTTCGGGAGCCCCAAGAAGAATAATGCCTGACAGATTATTTTTTTCGTTAATCATGTCATACATATTCATTATGCGACCATATTTGAAATCATCAGGATATGTTACAGTCCACAGAAGACCACCTTCTTCCTCAAGACCAAAACGTTTTGACAGTTCCTCTTTTATAGGGGCATAGTCCTTTTCTTCATTGAACCCGTATCCAAAAAGTATACCAATTGTCTTGTGATCTTCGTTCTTCCACAGAGGCTTATCAGTTTCTTTAGATGTATCAAATTCTGTTATGTTTAGCTCAATTCCGTCTGCCGGAATCTCAAATGTTACCTGCTTTTGTTTTTGACATCCTGTTGTTGATAAAGCTAAGGTTGATAATATGACGGATGACATAATTTTAACTGTTTTGAGTTTCATATATAGAATTATAGACTAATTGAGCTGTTTATTAAAGGGTATAGCTACCCTTCGAGATACAAGTCCAGAATTTCGGCGTCAGTAATTTTTATGAGGTCATCAGGTGCAATTACTATTTGCTGTCCCCTGACACCTGCACTTATATATACTTTTTCATGAAGCTGAACTGTCTCATCGATGAATGTCCTGTATTTTTTTTTCATACCGATGGGAGAACAGCCTCCTCGGACATAACCCGTCAAAGATAACAATTCGTCGCTCTTTACTGGGGAGACTTCTTTTGCACCGCATGCTGCACGGGCTTTTTTCAGATTGATTTCGGAAGTTGCAGCCTGGCAGAAGACAACTATTTCCTTGGAATCTGTACGCATCACAATTGTTTTAAATACAGCTTCACTGTCAATGCCAAGCTTTTTTGCGAGTTCTTCTGCAGCGCCTCTTTCGAGAACATGTTCCCCGTCATCATCATATTCTCTTGTCTCAAACGGAATCTTTGCACTCTCAAGAATGCGCATTGCATTTGTTTTTTTCATTATTTACTTGCTGAACTGTTAGTAACATAGGTACCATTCTTTGCAAAGAGAGATATGGCATCTATTTTCTGCTTCCAGTATTCAGCCTCACTCTTTGTAGTATAAGGGCCAACACGGACTCTATAGTAGATGGTACCTTTTTCGTCTGTGTGTGTAAATACTTCGCACTGGATTTTCTGAGCTTCCAGAACAGAACGTGCTTCATCAGCATTTATCTTGTTGGTATACGATGCAGCCTGAACCCAATATCTGTCCGGAGTCTTTTGTGCAGTATTTGTCTTTGGAGTTACAGTCGTACTTGAGGCAGCAGGTTTTGCTGCTGTTGTTGCAGAAGTCTTTGCTGTAGTTGTTTTCTGAGTGGTAACAGGTTTTGACTCTTTTGTAGAAGAAGCTTTGGTATCAGCTGCAGGCTGTGTCTTAGGCTGTGTTTTTGCTTTTTCTGACTGAACTTGAGCCATAGCTGTTTCGGCTTTTTTGTTCTGAGGAGTTACAGAACTTGGAGTTGATGCCGTAAGATCTATGGTTGTAGTTCCTGTAGAGTAAATGGATGTGTTTCCCATTGCAACAACTGTAAGATTATCTGTTACTGAAGTGCCTGATGCTGATTCTGTCTTTGCAGGTTCAACTTCTGCGGCAATGCCATTGTCAGCGTCTTTATCTTCTTCTTCAATATCTGTCTCTTCTTCTGGAATCTCTGTTGCATAACCTGATACAGAAGAATCCTCTTCAACAGTAATATTGGAAGGAAGAGGTGTTTGTGTTACCCATATATCTGAACTGTCAACAATGACTGCTGGATTAGTTTTTACGGCAGATCCCTTATATAAGATTACTGCAGCACCGATTACTACAAGTAAAAAAAATCCTGCTGCTAGTGTAATCCATATTGTTCTTTTCTGTTCCATGATGATTATCCCCTACCGAAATGAAGCAATATTGCACCAAGCTTTTTCTCTAAAACTGTCCTAGTGCCAGTATTCCATACTCTTACAATATCGGTATTTTGTTCTCTATATTTAGAAAAAAGATTTTTTTGGGCCTTGAACCGCTGGAGAATCTGCTTGAGAGGAATATGATCTCTTTTGGATGCTCGCAGCAGTCTGATGATTTTAGGACAGTCAACATATAGAATAAGATCCACTCTCTTTATGAGAGGAACTTTATATAATACAGTTGCATTGATGACAAGATCCTTATCCCGGTTTTCTTCGATGAATTTATCAAACAATGCGTTTATTTCCGGATAAACAATGTCTTCCTGCATCTTGATAAGTTTTTTGTCCCTGAATATCAATGCACCAAGTGCCTTACGGTTTATTTTGCCCTCTGGATCAAGTAAAGTTATTCCCAGATTTTCTGCCATGGGGCCGAATGTTGCAAGGATTTTTTCTTTTTGATTTTCGACAGCAATATGCCCAAGTTTGTCCGCATCGACACATGCAAAACCTTTTTTCTGGAGTATATCACTGGCTGCATTTTTACCTGCAGCCATAGGCCCTGTAACACAGAGAATCATCAGTGGAATTCTCCCCAGGATTTGCCGTATTCAATGCTGACTCTAAGAGGGACAGAAAGTTTTACTGCATTTTCCATGCTGCTTCTGATTAAGTCCAGTGTCTTGTTGATTGTGGCCTCATCATCAGGGCATTCGAATATAAGTTCATCATGTACCTGAAGAAGCATCTTTGCTGGGCTTCCACTTTCCCTAAGGGCTTTGTCCGTTGCTATCATAGCCTTCTTTACGATATCGGCGGCGCTTCCCTGTATAGGCGTATTTATTGCAACACGTTCTGCACCCTGCTGTTCAAGCTTGCTCTTGCTGCTGATACCATTGATGTACCTTCTTCGGCCCATTATGGTCTCAACATATCCATTTTCGTGGGCGCTGTTAATTGTATCGTCAAGGAATTTGCGCACATCACTGTAGGTCGCAAAGTACTGATCGATAAATTTTTTGCCTTCATGTACTGGTATATCAAGGTCCTTTGCCAGACGGAACGCACTCATACCGTACATTACGCCAAAGTTGACTGTCTTGGCAAAACGTCTTTGCTCTGCACTAACTTCCTCCGGAGAAACTCCGTAGATAAGGGCTGCCGTTGCCTTGTGAACATCTGTTCCGTCAATAAATGATTTGCAAAGGTTCTTGTCTTGACTCAGGTGAGCCAGGACTACAAGTTCAATCTGGGCATAGTCTGCAGAAATGAACACTTTTCCGTCTTGGGCTGTAAAAGCCTGTCTGATCCTTCTGCCGTTGTCATCTCGTACAGGAATATTCTGCAGGTTAGGATCTCTGGAACTCAGACGGCCTGTTGCTGTTCCTGTCTGCAGGAATGAAGTATGAATCTTGCCGTTCATGTCGGTAAGAAGAGGCAATGTCTCTACATAAGTACTCTTGAGCTTGGTAAATGACCTGTATTCCAGTACAAGGGCTGGAATTGGGTCTGTAGTTCTCTCTGATAATTCTTCAAGGACAGCTGTATCTGTACTGTACCCGGTTTTTGTCTTTTTGCCAGGTACAAGTCCTCTCTCCTCAAAAAGCACTGTCTGAAGCTGTTTGGTAGAGGATATGTTGAACTCATGACCTGCTGCGGCAAAAATCTGCTCTTCCTTTTGCTTTATTTGTTCATCAAGTTCCTTGGAAAAAGCTTTGAGCTCTTCATTGTCAAGGTGGATTCCTTCTTCTTCCATGGCAGTAAGTATAGGCAATACTTTGAGTTCCATATTGTAGTACAGGTCATCCAAGCCTCTTTCATTCAGTTTTTTCCGTAGCAGAGTCCACAGCTGGAATGTAAAGTCGGCATCTTCTGCTCCATATTCATAGGCCTTTTCCAGAGGAACACTGTCAAATGTTTTACCTTTAGGAACTATATCGCTGAATTCTATACCCTTGAGGCCAAGTTTGGTTTCCCCGAGATATTCCAGACTATACGGATTTTTTCCGGTTGCGTCAGGGTTGAGAAGCCATGCGGCAATCATTGTATCAGTTATCTGACAGCTGGAATCTTTGCCCAAACCGTTATGGTGCAGGACTTCCAGGTCATATTTGGCATTGTGCATTACAAGCGTAAGTTCATTGCATTCAAAAAGTCTTGAAATCTCCTTGATACAGTCTTCTTTGGATATGGTTTCCGGAGCGAACATTTCCCCAGGAGCTGCCTCCAGCATTACAGGAACGTATATAGCTTCTCCTGCCTTATAGCAGAGGCTGAATCCTACAAGTTCAGCTTGCTGGGTATCCAAAGATGTAGTCTCAGTATCCAATGCGGCGATTTTTTCTGAGGAATTTAATATGGCATCCACAAAGGCTGTCAGCTCTTTTAGCTGGGTTACAGCTTTGTAGTTACCTTTGTTCTGTCTGATTTCAACCTGGATCTCTTCTTCTGCAGGAGATGATACGTCCTGGACAGAATCTGGCTTGATTGATGCATCAGCCTTGCCATAAGTCTTTGCAACCTGAGTGGCTCCATAAAAAGCGAGAAGGGAAGCGGCCTTGTCATAATCAAGCTTGGATGTATCTGCCTGACTGAAATCAATTTCTACAGGGACATCATCTTTCAGGGTAATAAGCTTCTTGGAAAAGAATGCGTTATCTTCGTCATTTCTGATTTTATTACCCAATGCACCTTTTATTTCGTCCTTATGCTGGTAAATTCCTTCCAGGGTCTGGTATTCGTTGAGAAGTTTGAGTGCGGTCTTGTCTCCAACCCCTTTGACTCCAGGGACATTATCTGCTGTGTCTCCCACAAGCGACAGGTAATCAAGTATCTTGTCAGGACCTATTCCCCATTTAGCGGTGACTTCCTGTGCTCCCTGTGTAATCCATCCTCCATTTTCCTTGTCAGGCTGCATTGCCTTGCAGTAGTCGTCAACAAGCTGCAGGAGGTCCTTGTCCGCACTTAATATGCGGCATTGGCGGCCTTCCGCCTTGCATTTTGCAACTACAGTGGCAATTATGTCGTCAGCTTCGTAACCGTCCATACGGAGGACAGGGATTCCGAGCCCTGTAAGGATATTCTCTATCCATGGAACCTGGGCATGGAGGTCTTCTGGAGTCTTGTCTCGTGTTGCCTTATATTCTTTGTACATTTCATGGCGGAAAGTAGGTGTACGGGAATCAAAAGCTGCATACAGATATTTTGGCTTGTACCTTGATAGCAAGGAGCGTAAGTTTTTGAAAAATATTACTACTGCACTGATATTTTCTTTCTTTGTATTAGTAAGAGGGTGAGTAATCAGGGCAAAATATGCCCGGTAAATAAGACCGTATGAGTCCAGTATATATACTGCATCTGAATCGTTTGTCTGATTGATTTCTTCCATAGTGACGACAGTTTATCACATTACAGCCATAATAAACAGTAGAAGCGTTTTTTCTTGTCATTATTCAGTAACAGCTTGTTACTAAGCCTATAAAACACTTTGTTACACGACGACAAAGCATGTTGTTACACGACGACAAAACAACTTGTTACACGACGGTAAAACAAGTTGTTACACGACGGTAAAACATGTTGTTACATAGCCGTGTAACAAGTTGTTACTAAACGCGGTAAAACAAGTTGTTACTAAACACGGCAAAACATGTTGTTACTAAACACGGCAAAACATGTTGTTACTAAATCTTTAAAAAAATAAAACCACCTGTTATCCAGGTGGCTTTGGTTCATGCATCGATAGTCAGCATGCTTCCGGAAACTTTCCGCTCCGCATAGATGGAACGGTTATTCTTGTAAGGATTGTGCATGGAATCAAGCTGATGCTTTACTTCTTTTATGCTGATCCTCAACAATTCCTGATTCTTCTGATTCTGCAGCAGAACCTGGGTTTTAAGTTTTTCCAGGTCTTTCTGAATCATGGAAACAGGTACTGTTTCTGCTACGTTATAAGAGGCCGCTTTATACAGGCTTTCCATAGGTGCAATGACCTTCTGGAGGGAAGAAATATTTGACACAATCTGATTTTCAAGTTCAGAATGAGCAAATATAGCTTCTGCATCCTGTAAATTTATATCTTTTTCCTGTAATTCCAGTACTTTAAGATATTCGCTGAACCTCTCCCTCTGCTTTTCGAGAAGGGACCGGAACTTCTTGAGAATCGCAATTCTCTCATCCAGTTCCCTTTGGGTAAGTTCTTGCTCCATAAATAAACCAGTCTTATCAGCCCGTAATGTTTACTACAGGGCGGTCTACAGGAATCTGAGCCTGAGTGTTTGCTGTGCTATTGGCAGCTACTTCCCAGCAGTCAGTTAATTCCTTGAGTTCCTTGCAGATAAATCCAATCATCTTGCGGTCATGTTTTATAGAAGCTTCCAGCAGCTGCTGATTGAAGTATACATACAAAGACATAAGGTTCTGCGCAATCTGTCCGCCAGCCTCCATATCAAGGCTGTACTGCAGTTCAGAGATTATATCTTCGGCTTTCTGAACATGTTTCCCAAAACTTTCGATATTGCAAGCTTCGATTTTGCCGTTCTCGTCCATCATGGCAACAGCTTCTTCCAGATTATTTACGGCAGCCTGATAGAGCATTACAATAAGTTTTCCCTGACTGGCGGTTTTTACGCTCATTTCCCTGTATGTTGAATATCCGTAGCCATTTGTATTATATGCCATTTTACACCCCCACCTGTTTGAAAGCTTTTTTGGTCAAGCTCTCTTGAAACTATACCATTTATTCTAAGAACAAATTCCGATTCTGTCCACTTGGGACAATCATGTATTAATGTCGGATTTTTTATATGAAGGATTAGACTTTTTTTGTGTAAAGGGTGTATTATATGTGGTATAATAATTCAGTTATTTTCTAAAAAAAAAGATGACTATTTAGAATAATTTCCGTATATTATAATTAAAGAATTGCGTGCGAGGTAATGATGAGCGACGAAAAAAACAATCGTGACAATAAAGACGATAACGACCCATACAACTTCTTTAAGCTTTCTGTGGAACCTGAAAAGGATGATGACAAGAAGAACCGTCCTCCTAAGAAGCATATGCCTTTCTGGGGCATTCTTCTTATTATTCTTGGAGTGATGCTTGTAATCAATTTACTGTTTACTTCAAAACCTGAAAGCCTTATTGATTATTCCGAATTCAGGGATAAGGTTGAAAATGGTCAGATCGTAAGAGTTGAGCTTGGGGATTCAACTTTTATTGGTTACGGACCTAATGCAAAGTCAAATACACCTACCAATCCTATTGCTCTTATCAGGAGTGATGTGGAGTCAAGGGAAGTGTACAAGACTACCGGTGTACTTATGCAGAGTTTCATTGAACTTCTTGATGAAAAGGGCGTTGAGTACAAATTTGTATCCAAGAGCAACAATTATTTTATTCAGCTGCTTATTAACCTGATTATTCCTTTTGGATTCATATTCCTCATGTATTTCCTTATATTCCGCAAGATGGGTAGCGGCATGGGAGGAATGGGGTCTGTATTTGGTAACGGTGGCAACAAGAGCAAGGCTGTTGACGAAGGAAAAGTCAAGACTCGCTTTGCTGATGTAGCAGGTGTCGACGAAGCCAAGGAAGAACTTATGGAAGTTGTAGACTTCCTCAAATCTCCAAAAAAATATACTGATATTGGTGGTAAGATTCCTAAGGGAGTTCTCCTTGTAGGTCCTCCTGGTACAGGTAAGACTCTCCTTGCAAGAGCGGTCGCTGGTGAAGCTGGAGTTCCTTTCTTCAGAATCAGTGGTTCTGACTTTGTTGAGATGTTCGTCGGTGTTGGTGCCAGTCGTGTACGAGATCTTTTCCGTACAGCCCGCGAAAAGGCTCCTTGTATTATCTTTATTGATGAGTTGGATGCCATTGGAAAAAGCCGTGTAAACAATCTCGGTGGTAATGATGAGCGTGAACAGACTTTGAACCAGCTTCTTGTTGAGATGGATGGTTTTGACAACGAAAAGGGTCTCATTATTCTTGCTGCTACAAACCGTGCTGACATCCTTGATCCTGCACTTCTGCGTCCTGGACGTTTTGACCGTCAGGTTCCTGTGGAAAGACCTGATGTAAAGGGAAGAGAGGCTATCCTCCGTATCCATGCCAAGAATGTCAAGATTGAACCTGGAGTTGACTTTAACTCTGTAGCTCACGGTACAAGCGGGTTTGCTGGTGCAGATCTTGCCAACGTAGTAAATGAAGCAGCTTTGCTTGCCGTACGCAATGGACGCAAGCAGGTTACAATGGAAGACTTCAATGAAGCTATCGATAAGGTAAGCATTGGTCTCAAGAAGAAGAACAAGGGCGAAAACGAGAAGGAACACATGCTTGTTGCAGTTCATGAAACAGGTCATGCGCTTGTAGGTGCCTTTACTCCAGATTTCCCTCCTGTAAATAAGATTACTATTGTTCCACGTTCTCATGGTGTAGGTGGATTTACACAGTATCGTGAGGAAGAGGAGAGTAACTTCAAGACAAAACGAGACCTCATAAGCCAGGTAGACAGTTTCCTTGGTGGACGTGCTGCTGAAGAGATCATGTTGGGTGAAATCTCAACTGGTGCCAGCAATGATATTGCCAATGCTACTGCAATCATCAAAAGCATGATTACAGATTATGGTATGAGCGATAAGTTCAAGAATATGACTTTGGGTAAGAGCGGAAGAGGTTACGGGGCTACAGAACCTGAGCTTGTACGTGAATTCTCTGAGGAAACCCAGAAATATATTGATGAAGAAATTGCACGTATCATGGACGAGCGTTATAACTATGTTCTTGGTTTGCTTACAAAACATAAGACTTTGCTTGATTATATAGCTAAGCGTCTTATCGAAATTGAGACAATGGATGGAAAAGAATTCTATGAGATTGTCAAAGCAGAAAACCACTGTGTAGAGCTGGTTGAAGAGTCTTCAGCTCTTCCTATTGCGGAGGCAAAGGCAGACGCCGAAGTTGACGCTGGTACTGAAGAAACTGAGGACGAGGTAAAGCCAAAGCGTACAAGGACTGTACGTAAGACCTCTGAAAAAAAGACAGAGGCTGAACCTAAAAAGCGTACTGTCCGAAAGACAAAAACAAAGTCCGAAGACTAACATTTGATTTATGATTACCAAAGGGTATTTTCTGATGAAGAATGCTTTATCAGAAAATACCCTTTTTTTATGCAGTGAAGCTTTAAGTCAAAATCCTACTTTATATATAATGCATAATATTCAGAAACACTACATAAACTTATTGAAATTATACTAAATTAGGTTTACTATAATTAAAGATTTTGGAAGTTTATGGAAACAAGTGAAGCATTAGAAAAGGTTTTGCTCTCTTTTGAGAGATATTACAATGTAAAAAAAACTGATGTGACAGTTCCTTTTGCTGCCGAAGCAGAATTCAAGATGCATAATGAGCAGTATTTTCTGATAAAAGCTGCAAAAGTTGCTGATATTGATTCCAGAGAATTTGTCTATTTTGCCCTAGAAGATAATCCCGAACCTGAAAAAATTACTGAACTTTGTGAGATTGCGTGGAATGCCGGTCTTTCAAAAGTGACTCCGGGGCCTGACCATAGGAATTCTGATGTTACGATGATTTTTTTGTGCAAAGGATTAAATCCGGAAATTATGGCGATGATAAAAAAAATGCGAAAGAGCAAGAATTATCGCTTTGGGTTCTATGGCTGGAGCAGTTTCAAGGTATTGGCCTTTGACCTTTGTTCTGGTAAATACGCCTGTAATTATCTGGCTCGTGACTTGGGAAAAAGTTTGTCCAAGCTGCTTGCCTGTTCTTGATATTGTTAATGTTCTCTTAGGAGGAGAATTATATGACAGCTTTATTAATTATTTTAGGTGCTATTCTGCTTCTTGCAGCAGGATATGTGTTCTATGGCGGATGGCTTGCCAAGCAGTGGGGAATTGACCCTAAAAAGACAACTCCAGCTATCGAAAAGGAAGACGGTGTAGACTATGTTGCTGCAAAACCTGCAGTTCTTATGGGACATCATTTTTCTTCTATTGCAGGTGCTGGCCCTATTAATGGACCTATTCAGGCTGCTGTTTTTGGTTGGGTTCCAGTATTCCTTTGGTGCGTAATTGGAGGAATTTTCTTTGGTGGATTGCAGGACTTTGGTTCATTGTTTGCTTCTCTTCGCCACGATGGTAAGTCTGTTGGAGAAATCATCAAGGATTCTATGGGGTCTAAGTCAAAGAAACTGTTTATTATCTTTGCCCTTCTTGTTTTGATTCTTGTAATTGCTTCTTTTGTTAATGTTGTAGCTGGTACATTCTTTACTGCAGCAAATGATGCTGGAAAGATTGCTTTCGGTTTTGTATCAAATCCAACTGGAAACCAGACAACTGCAATGATTTCTCTGTTGTTCATTGTTCTTGCTGTTGCTTATGGTTTTGTTACAAACAAAGCTGGAGTAAAGACTCTTCCTGCAACTATTGCCGGTATCGTAGGTATTGTCGCAATCGTAGCTTTAGGACTTAACTTTGGTTTTGCTATGAGCCGTAATGCATGGATTGTTACTATTGGAGCATATATTGCCATAGCTTCTCTTGTACCTGTATGGATTCTCTTGCAGCCTAGAGATTATCTTTCAAGTTTCCTCTTGTATGGAATGATAGCTTTGGCTCTGGTTGGTATTGTAGTTTCTGCTTTTGGTGGAGATTTGCAGTTTGCTATTCCTGCATTCACAGGATGGAACTCCAAGATTGGTTCTATGTTCCCTGCTTTGTTTATTACAGTTGCTTGCGGTGCATGTAGTGGTTTCCATTCTCTTATTGCTACTGGTACATCATCTAAGCAGCTTGACAGCGAAAAGCATGCAAAAGCTATTGGTTATGGCTCTATGCTTATTGAATCAGCTTTGGGTATTGTAGCTCTTATTGCAGTAGGTGTTGTTTACAGCCAGTGGACAGCCGGTAAGTTTGGTAGTCCTGCTGCTGCATTTGGTGCAGGTATTGCGACAATGTTTGGTGCAGAAGGTAGTGGAGTATACAATACTATCAATGCTCTTCTTACTCTTGCAGTTTCTGTATTTGCCCTTACATCTCTTGATACAGCAACAAGATTAAGCCGTTTTATGTTCTCTGAGTTGTTCCTTAAGGAAGGAGAATCTTCTTACAAGGATGTAAAGGGATGGCGAAAAGTTATTACTCATCCTGCATTTGGAACAACAACAATGGTTGTTATTGGTTGTGTTCTTGGTGGATTAAAGCTTAGCCAGATTTGGGGACTCTTTGGAGCTGCCAACCAGCTTCTTGCAGGTATTGCCTTGATGGCTGTTGCTGCATGGCTTGGTGATGCTGGTAAGAACAATAAGATGTTCTTTATTCCTATGGCATTCATGCTTGCTGCTACATTGACAAGTCTTGTAATGACTATTGTTGGTAAAATCAAGAATATGGTAATTGGAGTAGAGGGTGCAATGCACTGGGGTAACTGGTTCCAGCTTTTGTTTGCAGCTGCTATGGCTATCCTTGCTGTAATTCTTGTTATCGAAGGTGTGAAGACTTTTGCTAAGCATTTCAACCAGAAGCGTATCTTGAAGGCTGAAGTTGTAAATGCAAATGTAGAGAACTCTGCTAACGCATAAAACTTAATAAGTTTAAGGGGCTGTCCAGACGGACAGTCCTTTTTATTTTAAATGTGGCATGGTACAATCTGTAGTGTATGCTGAACATAGATCTTATCTCTAAGATGCTGGATAGTCAGGATATTCAGTCTTTTGTTATGGATTCGTCTTTCAGGAATATTTCCATGATGGATTATTCTTTGAGACAGAGCGTATTTTCTACAGGATATACGGCTCTTATAAATTTTATCAAGCGTCAGTGTGATGACAGTAATATATATCTGATAGAAGACTGCTTTCATGTATGGAATATTGTTGTACCCTTTTTTACGTACAGCAAAAAAGAATATTATGCTGCCGGCCCCTTTGTGTTTGATTCAATCGAAAACATATTTTTATCCATAGATTCTATTTTGGACGGGATAAAGCATAAGGAAATCCTAAAGCTTACTCTGAAGGATTTTATGGCAAAAGTCCCTTTTGTTCATGATAGAGAACACTTTATATCTTTGATAATCACTTTGTATAACTATGCTTTCAAGGAAGATATGCAGATAAAGTACTGCACCTTTGATGACAGTAACATACTTATCTCAAGAATTAATTATAAGGGTGAAGAAAAAAGCTCTGACGCAGATATTTATGAAATGCGATTCAATACAGAGAATGCCTTACTTTATGAGGTAAAGCAGGGAAATATGGAAAAAGCTCTTGGCTTTCTGAAAGAACTTGTAGCCTTGCAATCAGATTTGTTTAATCCGCTACGTGAGCAAAAGAATATGACTGTAGCATTGAATGCTCTTTTACGAAAGACAGTGGAAGAAGCTGGGGTCTATCCTTATCTGATAAGTAATGTCTATAAAAAATATGAGGCAGATATAGAGAGGGCTATAAGTACCAGCCAGACAGAATCTCTTGGGCGCCGTATGATTAGCGAATATTGTCTCCTTGTACAGAATAATTCTTTGGAGAGATATTCCCCTGCTATAAAAAAGGCTGTTTCTTATATTGATGCAAATCTTGATAAAGCTGTTTCTCTACGAATCCTTTCTGAATATATTTCGCTTAACGAATCTTACTTGTCTACGCTATTCAAGAATGAGACAGGTCAGACTGTCATAAGCTACATCAACCAAAAAAGGATTTTGCGTGCAAAGGAACTCCTTATGACAACAGATATGAGCGTGGAAGAAGTTGCGACTGTATGTGGTTTTGAAGACAGCAATTACTTTTCGCGGGTATTCAGGAGACTTGAGTCAGTTAGTCCATCTGAGTACAAAAAGAACTCTATCTCTATTTATAAGGATAATTTTTTGATTAATTAGCATTATATTTGTATAAAAGAGTTTTTTTTTCTGATTTAATTGAATTGGCAATTTGTTTTATATATAATCAAGTGCATTATATCATTAATGGTGCGGTATTATTGATCGCATTACAAATCTTTTCATAGAGGGTAAATATGGCATACTTTTTTGAAGAACCATCACACACATTTGGTGAGTATCTCCTTGTTCCTGGATATACTTCTGCTGACTGCATCCCAGCTAATGTCTCATTGAGAACTCCAATTGTCCGCTACAATAAGAAAGCAGGTGAAAAATCCAGCCTTTACATGAATATTCCTATGGTAAGTGCAGTAATGCAGTCTGTTTCTGATGACAAGATGGCTATTGCTCTTGCAAAAGAAGGTGGAATCAGCTTTATTTATGGTTCACAGACTATCGAAAATCAGGCTGCTATGGTTGCCCGCGTTAAATCTTATAAAGCTGGATTTGTTACTTCAGATTCAAATATTCGTCCAAATCAGACTTTGGCAGATGTAGTCGCTCTTATCGAAAAGACTGGGCACAGTACTATTGCTGTAACTGATGATGGTTCCGCCCATGGAAAGCTGGAAGGTATCATCACAGAACGTGACTTCAGAATCGGCCATGTAGATATGGCTTCCAAAGTTAGCGAATATATGACACCTTTTGCAGATCTTATTACTGGAGAAGATGGTATTTCCCTTGCAGCTGCCAACGATCTTATCTGGTCTAAGAAAGTAAATCAGCTCCCTGTTATTGACAAGAATGGAAACCTTGTTTCTTTGGTATTCCGCAAGGACTTTGACAGCCACGAGTCTCATCCTAATGAATTGCTTGATGCAGATCACCGCTATATCGTAGGTGCTGGTATCAATACAAGAGACTATATGGAACGTGTCCCAGCACTTCTTGAAGCAGGTTGTGATATCATGACACTTGATTCTTCAGAAGGCTTTACTGAGTGGCAGGCTCGTGCTTTGCGTGATATTCATGCTAAGTGGCCAAATGCAAAAGTTGGTGCTGGTAACGTAGTAGACCGTGAAGGTTTCATGTTCCTTGCAGAAAATGGTGCTGACTTTGTTAAGATTGGTATCGGTGGAGGTTCCATCTGTATCACTCGTGAGCAGAAAGGTATTGGTCGTGGTCAGGCTACAGCTACAATCGAAGTAGCAAAGGCTCGTGATGAATATTACGAAAAGACAGGTATCTATGTACCTATCTGTAGTGATGGTGGTATTGTACATGACTATCACATTACTCTTGCCCTTGCAATGGGTGCTGATTTTGTAATGCTTGGTCGCTACTTTGCTCGCTTTGATGAATCTCCAACAAACAAGCTTATCGTTAATGGTAATTACGTTAAGGAATACTGGGGTGAAGGAAGTAACCGTGCCCGCAACTGGCAGCGTTATGACCTTGGTGGAAAGACAGGAATGGCTTTTGAGGAAGGTGTAGATTCTTATGTACCTTATGCTGGACATCTCCATGATGGTGTTTCCATGTCAATGAGCAAAGTTATACATACTATGTGTAACTGTGGTGCACTCTCTATCCCTGAGCTCCAGGAAAAGGCAAAGATTACATTGGTAAGTTCTACAACAATAAGTGAGGGATCTGCTCATGACGTTGTAGTAAAAAATACTTCTATCAATTCATAGTACTATATATATGGTCTGTATTGTATACAGACCATTTTTTTTGTAGAATAGGCAGAGTAAGTTGCATAAAAATGCAACTATACACTTTTAGTTTGGTTACTTTCTACACTTCTGGCGCTGAATGCATCTCAAGTGTAATGGAGGATATAAATGAAGGTTGTAATTATCGGAGCTCAGTGGGGCGACGAAGGTAAAGGCAAGATTGTAGACTATTTGGCAGAAGATGCTAAATATGTAGTACGTTATTCTGGTGGTCCAAACGCAGGTCATACTATCGTAGTTGACGGCAAACAGTTTGCTTTGCATCAGGTTCCAAGTGGAATTCTTTATCCAAATAAGAAGGTATTCCTTGGAGCAGGTATGGTAATTGATCCTGAAGCTCTCTTCAATGAACTTCAGATGCTCAAGGATAACGGAATTGACTGGGAAGGTCGTGTATTTATTTCTGACCGTGCTCATCTTATTTTGCCTAAGTACCGCCAGATGGATAAGGATCGCGATGCAGAGCGCAAGCGTCCTATTGGAACAACTGGTAGAGGTATTGGAATTGCCTACAGCGAAAAGTCACATCGTGATGGACTTCGTCTTGCTGACCTTGATTGGGCAGAAAAGATGGCTGAGTTTGAAGGTGACGATCTTGCATACCTTAACAAATATAAGGATCAGCTTATCAGCATGAGAGTTGATCTGACAGCTAAGATGTGGGAATATCGCGAAGATGATATCCTCTTCGAAGGTGCTCAGGGTGCTATGCTTGATATTGATTCTGGTACATATCCATATGTAAGTTCCGGTGCATCATGTGCAGCTGGAGCCGCTACAGGTTGTGGTATTGGACCTCATGACCTTGATCATATCATGGGTGTATTCAAGGCATACGAAACTCGTGTAGGTAACGGACCAATGCCATCTGAGTTCAATGATTCAGACGAAGCTGAAAGCGAACTTTGTCGTTATGTTCGTGATACAGGTCGTGAGTATGGAGTAACAACAGGACGTGCACGTCGTTGTGGTTATCTTGACTTGGTAGCACTTCGTTATGCTTGTCGTGTAAACAGTCTTGATAGTCTTGTTCTTACACATCTTGATATCTATGATGCAATGGATCAGATCGAAGCTTGTGTTGCTTACGAAATTGATGGTAAGATCGTAACAGATTTCCCAGCAAGCGTTGAAGCAATGAATAAGGCTAAGCCTGTACTTGAGAAGTTTGAAGGTTGGAAGACACCACTCAAGGAAATCAAATCATATGACAAGCTTCCTGAGAATGCACGTAAGTATGTAGAATATATCGAAGACTATACAGGTACACCTGTAAGCATTATTTCCGTAGGTTATGAACGTAACGAAACATTCGTACGCAAGAATGTTTGGGAAAAATAAACTTGGTTCTTTGATCAGGTTATAAATTGAAAGACCCGTAAGGTTACTTACGGGTCTTTTTGTTTTATACAAAGATTTCTTTAGTATATTTCTTGAACTTGTCACCTCTGTCAAATTCATTTACGAACATACCAAAACTTGTTGCGCCTGGAGAGAATACGATAGGATAATATCCTGTAACACTCTTGAGATTATTCTTTAGAACAGTAAGCAATACTTCAAGAGAGTCAAATGGACCCTCATACTCAACTTTACGCTCATCAAGGAGAGGTGTCAGTTTGTCAGTTCCAGTTCCTGAGAGAAGATATATTGACTGTGGCTTATACTCAGTACCATTTTCTCCGTTGAGGCACATTGCTAAAGGCAAAAAGTCTAATCCTTTGTCAGTACCTCCTGTAATCATTATTACATCTTGTCCAAAGGACTGACTTGCAGCAGCGGCAGCTTCCGGAACGGTAGCACAGCTGTCATTGAAGAATGCAACTTTTACAGTAGAAGCCTCATTCTCCCATTCATAGAACTTTTCTAGGCGATGAGGAATACCACTCCAAGAGCCTAAGGTTGCGATGATATTAGTAGTTTCTACTTTCATGAGATAAAGTACAAGAGCTGCATTAAGTACGTTGATCTTCATATGCTCACCTGGTACAGATAAGCTTTCCATGACACGTTCTGATTCTGAGTTGTGTTCTCTAGCCTCATCACTCATGAGTTCTTTTGGTAACTTAACGTATCCGCAGGTTTCGCCTGCAATCTCTTTCTGAAAACAACCAAATACACCGTCAGGAAGTTGCTTTGTACTGTAGCGGAGAACAGTTCCTTTTGTTTCTGAGGCAAACAGATCTCCCCAGCTCTTGATTCCACTGACAGGATGTTCTGATTCCTGACGATATCCGTCTTCGTCATAGTCTAGGATCGTAAAGTCTTCAGCACTCTGGTCCTGATAGATAAGCTTTTTGTCTTCGATGTAGGAGTCCATTTCCCCATACCAGTTCTGATGGTCAGGTACAATCTTTGTTATTATTGCAATCTTTGGCTTAAGAGCCTTTCTACCTCTGAGATCTGATAACTGCCAGCTGGAAAGTTCCAGTACAACAGGAGTCTGGTCTGTTGTTTCATCAAGGAAAGTAAGTGGACTTACTGTGATGTTTCCCCCAAGGTAAGTCTGGAATCCACACCTTCTGAGACCAGCATGAATGGCACATACGGTAGAGCTTTTACCTTTGCTGCCTGTAACTGCTATAATAGGAGCCTTTGTAAAGTGCAAGAAAATACTGATGTCAGTTTCGATTGCCTTTGCGGCAGCAAGATATTTGTTGCCTTCGTATTTTACACCTGGATTTTTAATTACACAGTCAGCTTCTGTAAAGTCTTCTATACGGTGCTCGCCCAACACATACTTGATATGGTCTTCCTTGTAATAAGGATCCTGTCGGATTTTCTGGATTGTAGCAGCAAGCTGCTCCTCTGTCTTGCGGTCTGTAACTGTAAGATAAGCTCCGTACTTGAGGAAAAACTTAACGCAAGCTTCTCCGCCTCCGTTAAGTCCCAATCCCATGATTGTAACTTTTTTGTCTTTGATATCCTCAAGAGTGCTGAATGCACATCCCTCAGGATATACGTGCTGATTACTCATCGTTTATTAACTCCTGCTTGTTCTAAGCTGTGTCTGAGCTTTGTATCTTGACACAGCCTCAGTACACAATAGGTTTATTAGATCGGTAAATCCCAAGCCTTCGCTTTCGCACATCTTAGGGAACATGCTTATGTTTGTAAATCCTGGCAAGGTGTTGATTTCGTTAAGGTAAATCTCTCCTGTATCCTTGTCTATAAAGAAATCAACACGGCTAAGACCTGATGCATTTACCATCTTATAAGCCTTCTTTGCGGTTTCTCTTATATAGTCAAGTTTGTCATTATCCAGTAATGCTGGAATCCTTAGTTTGGCTCCATCTGGGTCATTGTATTTAGCATCATAGTCATAGAATTCATGTGTTGGAACAATTTCTCCAGGACCATAAGCATTGATAACAGTTGCAGGTTCTGTAGGATCTGCTGTAACAGAGTTACCGGTGACAGAACATTCTACTTCTCTTGCGTTGATGCATGCTTCGAGGAGAACTTTGTTGTCCCATTGGAATGCATCCATAAGTGCAACAGAGAGTTCTTTTTCGTCAGAAGCTTTGTTTGCGCCGTCACTGGAACCTGCGCAACATGGCTTTACAAACATAGGGAAGTGCAGGGTATTTATTGCTTCTTTGATTTTAGCATCATAGATAGTGCTGTCATTTACATCAGCTCTTGTTATGCACATATATGGAACAACAGGAAGTCCTCCGTTGTTCCATACAATCTTTGTCATTTCCTTGTCCATTGTAATAGCTGAAGATACAACATGACATCCTGCATATGGTACATCTGCCATTTCAAGCAATCCCTGAATGGTTCCATCTTCTCCATAAGTTCCGTGAAGGACAGGAATAACTACGTCAGCTTTTATAGTCTGTCCTGCTGCAACAAAAGCACCTTCAGTGCCTCCTCCTGGAATTACATTTACTCTCTTGGATTCGTCAGCATGTACGCTTAATTTATATGAGTTGTCACTACGGATACGATCAATCTCACTCTTGTCTTCAAGATACCAAGCTCCGCTTTTGCTTATTGAAATCAATGTAAGGTCATGTTTTGGACTTGCATTACGCACAAAAAAACTTGCAGAGACAAGAGAAATCTCGTGTTCTCCAGATCTTCCACCGTAAATTATTACAATATTCATTATTTATACCCCATTTCTTCGAGAGCCTTGTTGGCTTCTGATATTTCGTCGTATTTCATTACGTGATCTTTATAGATAATTGAGTTTTCGTGGCTCTTACCTAGCAAAAGGACTATATCATCTTTCTGGGCAAGGGCAAAAGCTTTGCGGATAGCATCAGGCCGGGATGGAATCATAAACAGGTTGTCTCCGTCTTTTTTCCCTGCCTTGCGGGCTCCCTGTGCAATTTGTTCAAGAAGTTCCATAGGGTCTTCCCCTCTAGGATCCTCGTCTGTCAGGATAACAGTATCACAGAATTCTCCTGCAATCTGACCTTGCAGAGGTCTTTTCTGAGTATCCCTTTCTCCGCCAGAACCAAAGAGACATATCATCTTACCTGTACATCGTTTGCGTATTGGAGGAAAAATGGTCTCAAAGGAAGAAGGTGTGTGGGCATAGTCTACGATAACTTCAAAGTCCTGGCCTTTGTCAATGACAGTCATACGGCCTTTGACAGGTGTAAAATCTTTGACTTTGGCCACAAGAGTATCTATATCCATACCGGTTGTGCCGTGGACAGCCATGATTGCAGCCATAATATTGTATGCATTGAATGCGCCCGGAATAGGGGCTATGACATTTATTACTCTGTCCTGATCCTTGAGGGAATCATGACCTTCAAATCTGTACATGCTGAATGTAAGCCCGAATCTGGCGGCAGCAATGTTACGGGCGGAATAGTATGGCATGTCATTTGGAATTACTGGGAGAGGTTTTGCTTCCATTTCTTCTCCCGCTTGTTTTCCAGCTTTGCCTTCTGTTGTAAAACCAAACACTTTTTTGTTTGTAGCACTCTTGAAGTACAGTGCGGCAGGGTCTTCCAGATTTACGATACCAAAGCTTGGAACTTTTGTTTCAAGCCCATTGATAACCTTGAGATGGTCATGTTTATCCAGTGCCCGGAAAAGATTAGCCTTGTCGCTCTTGTATTGTTCGTATGTCCCGTGGAATTCCAGATGTTCAAGGGTAACATTCATGAATACACCACAGTCAAATAGTACATCTCCAAGACGATTTGTTCGTGTGCTTAGCCCGTGGCTGGAAGACTCAACTACTGCATGCGTACATCCGTTGCACAGCATCTCATAAAGCTGACGCTGTACAATAGGAGCTTCCGGTGTAGTCTGGTGTTGGGGATTGTCTACGGCTTCGCCTCCCAAAGAATACTGTACTGTAGAGATAAAACCTGTCTTGAATCCGGCAAGACGGAGTAGCTGCCATATAAAGGATACTGTGGAGCTTTTGCCTTCTGTTCCCGTTACACCGTAGACAACAAGCTTGCTTGAAGGATCATCGTAGAAACTTGCAGACAGAGGTGACATGGCAAATCTGGATGACTCCACTTTGATAAATGCAATGTTTCGTCCTGAGTCATGAACAGCCTGTTCTATGGAAGCTTTTTCTTCAGCTTCAAAACTGCCTTCAAAAACTATGGCTCCAGCTCCATTGGCAATAGCCTGTGCTATAAAGCGGTTTCCCGTAGTGTGAGTTCCTGGTAGCGCAAAGAAAAGGCTTGATGTTGTAACATCTCTTGAATCAAAGACAAGGTTTGTAATTTCTGTGGAAAGCACAGAATTGTCTGTCTGAGGTGTGATACCGTCATTTTTTACAAGTGTATATGTATAGTTAAGGGCTGTCTTACCCTTTAATATTTGGTCTAATGTTTTTTGCATAGTAATGATATTGTATATCTAATATATCTTATATGCAAGATTAGGCCTTAAGTATATGTAAAGAACATTTCTTTGGATAAAAACAGATTCTTCCAGGCTAATGGTATTCTGTCTTGAGTATTCATCTGATAGGAAGTGCAATAAGCATTGCAAAGTTGCAGATGGAACTAAACGAGGCATTATGCTTAAGGTAAGATACTAAACCTCTTGAAAAAACTTGTAAAAACTCCTAGAAAAAGTTGATGAAAGTCCTTGAGAAAGTTGCAGAAAGTCTATGGAAAACTTGAAAAAAGTCCCTGTGATATTTTTTTTACATCGTCGAGATTTATTTTTTACATCGACAGTATTCAGTTTTTACATCGGCAGTATTCATTTTTTACATCGCCGATATTCAAAAAATATACTTTAGGCATTTGTTTTTTTGATTGGCGATTTTTGAATTTAGTAGCAAAAGTTGATATAATGTGGTATATATGTACGAAGTAAGAGTAGAAGCTGATTTTAGTGCCGCACATTTCCTTGCAGATTATCACGGAAAATGTGAAAGGCTTCATGGGCATAATTATAAGGTATATGCCCACGTAAAGGGAAACAAACTGGACGAAGGCGGAATGCTTTTGGACTTTGGCGAACTTAAGGGTGTTTTGAGGGAAGTAATTGGCGAAATGGACCATTACAACCTTAATGACAATCCTTATTTTGTAAATAATCCCAGTGCGGAACGTATTGCCACTTATATCTATACAAAAATCATCGAAAAAATGCCTCAACTAACAAAAAAAAGTAATGGACAGGGAGAAGCGTATCTTTATGCTGTAGATGTGTTTGAAACAGAAACCAGCAGAGCACGTTATATCGCAGATTAATTTTTAGAGGATTTATGGAAACCAGAAAAACCAAGATTGTTTGTTCAATTGGACCTGCATGCAATGATGATGAAACCATCAAGAATATGATTCTTGCAGGCATGAATATTGCACGATTTAATTTTAGCCATGGAAGTCATGAGTCACATAAGGAATCTATGGATAGAGTCAAGAGAGTTTCTGCTGCTCTTGATATACCTGTAGCAATCTTGCTAGACACAAAAGGTCCTGAGATTCGTACCGGAGAAATCGACGGGGAAACAAAGGTTGTATTCCATGCTGGAGAGACTGTAGAAGTTACAGTTGATGATGCTCTTTGTGTAAATGCTACGGAGACCTCTCCATGCCATGTTAGTATTTCTTGGAAAGATGCACCTGCAAAGTTAAGACAGGGACATAAGATTCTTATTGCAGACGGACTTATAGAACTTGTCGTCAGAGAAGTTAGGGGTGATACAATAATCACAACTTGCAGTAATAGTGGTGAGATTGGAAGTCGAAAGAATGTCAACCTTATTGGTGTACATGCAGGACTTCCTATTATGTCTGACAAGGATAAGGAAGACCTTAAGTTTGGTGCAGAGCAGGATGTGGATTTTGTAGCAGCAAGCTTTGTAAGCTTTGCCGAGGAAGTTGTAGAGATCAAGAAGTATCTGAAGTCTGTAGGAAGTACTGCCAAAGTTATTGCCAAGATAGAGAATGAAGAAGGACTTAACAATATCGAAGCCATTGCAAAAGAAGCTGACGGTGTCATGGTAGCCCGTGGAGATTTGGGAGTACAGCTTCCTACAGAACGTATTCCTCTTGCCCAGAAGGCTATTATTCGCTGCTGTCGCAAGATGGGAAAACCTGTAATCACTGCAACCCAGATGTTGGATTCGATGATAGTAAATCCTCGTCCAACCCGTGCTGAACTTACTGATGTAAGTAATGCTGTCTTTGATGGAACTGATGCTGTAATGCTTTCTGGAGAAACAGCAGGTGGTAAATATCCTGTAGAGTCTGTGAAGACTATGGCCCTCATTACCCAGACAACAGAGACTTCTGAAGATTATGTCAGTCGGATGAGATATTTGGATTCGTCTTATACTCCTGGAACTGACATTGCGCTTATGGTATCTCATAGTGCCTATAAGCTTGCCAAAAATATAAAGGCAAAGGCTATAATAACTCCTACTATGGGAGGTAACTCTGCCCGTATGATAGGAAGCTTCAGACCGGAACAGTCTGTAATTGCCGTGACTCCTGATCCTAAAGTACAAAGACAACTTATGATCCAGTGGGGAGTTGTGCCTTATCTTTGTCCTATGGCTTCGGATAGCGAGGCTATGACACAGAATGCGGTAAAGATTGCTCTTGATAAGGGGGCAGTACATCTTAGTGACATTGTACTTATGTGTGCAGGTATTCCGCTTTCTACACCGCTTATGGCAAACAATATCCGTGTCCTTATGGTAGGTAATGTCATTGCCCGCGGTAATGATTATGGTTTTGTGAATGCCTCTACAAAACGGGCCAATGGTCGTATTGTCCAGGAAAGCCTTATTCCAGAGCATCAGGATATTATCAGGGTAAACAAACATTCTATCCTTGTATGTTGGCGCATAACAGAGGAGCTTATACCTATGCTCAGGGTTGTAGATGGAGTTATTTCTGAGACTGGAAGTGACATAACCAGCGAA
This sequence comes from Treponema sp., assembly GCA_045616545.1. Classification (GTDB taxonomy): domain Bacteria; phylum Spirochaetota; class Spirochaetia; order Treponematales; family Treponemataceae; genus Treponema_D. Next base: position 32,298 of record JAZLGX010000015.1, read on the forward strand.
GTTCTCAAGCTTGTAAATCCTAACCTCGTATGGATATTGGGAGTAGGAGGTGCAGGTGAGCGTCTCGAAAACAATCTTACTGTCACTGTAGATGGTGAACAGGGTATAGTATACGAAGGAACTATATAAGGGAACCTCTAAAAATTGCATTTTTAGCGATGCCCATAAGCTATAGCAATAAAAAAGAGCAGAAAGTGACTTAAAGTTTCCAATAAGAGTACACTTCTGCTCTTTTTTTGTTTATATGACTCTCTTTTTCTTGCTCTTGACTTCGATTGGTGGAGGCAGAGGTTCAAGACATATTTTTTCTATCTTGGATACCAATTCCTGCTGCTGCTCCTTGGAAAGTCCCTTTGTTTCGATAGGGTCATGAATAATCAGACGAACTTTTCCTTTCTGGAGTTTGTTGTTCTTTTCATATACTGTCCAGGTACCGTCCAATGTAAATGGGACTATAGGACAATCTGTCATAAATGCCAGCTTAAAGCTTCCGCTCTTGAACTCATGAGCTTTGCCACCACGGCTACGGGTGCCTTCCGGGAATATTACCTGGCTATACCCTTTCTTTACTCCGTCTACAGCGTCGTGCATTGCTTTGACGCTGGCTCTTGGGCTCTTACGGTCCATGAATGTACACTGCATAAGTTCCATCCAATCGCTGAGCTTAGGAATCTTCTTGAGCTCTACTTTGGATACAAAGGCAAGAGGCTTGTCTGTGTATCCCAATAATACTGGTATATCCATGGCTCCCTGATGGTTACCGATAAATACTACTGCCCTGTCCTGAGGAATCTTTTCTTTGCCGATAACTTCCACATCTGAGTGGGTTATCTCAAAAACGTACTTAGCCCAAGCTGGTACATTCTCTCTTACGATTCTGTCTCTCTCTGCAATATCGCCTCTTTTGTCAGCTTCTTTTGCAAGCTTAAGCGGCTTGTTGCGTCGAAGCATCCAGTTGATTATTCTTATTGCCAAAATTAAAGTCTTAAACATATTTTCTATTTTACCGCATATTATGTAAAGTTACGAGTATTATTAAGGGCATCTCTAAAAATTGCAATTTCTAGAGATGCCCTTAAGTATAAGATTAGAATATTACGCTTGATCCTATACTCTTCTTACCGGTACATTCATTTTATCCAGCTCATCCTTGATGGAGCCTACTGTGTATTCTCCCGAGTGAACCATAGATGCTATAAGAGCAGCATCTGCCTTGCCTTCTGTAAGAACATCTGCAAGGTGCTTTGGTGTTCCTCCTCCTCCAGAGGCTATGACAGGAATATTGACAGCTTCGCTTACCATCTTGGTGAGGGGAATCTCGTAGCCATTACGGCAACCGTCTGTGTCCATTGCGTTGAGTACTATCTCTCCTGCTCCAAGTTTCTCTGCTGTGATTGCCCATTCCAATGCATCAAGGTCAGTCTTTACTCTTCCGCCATTTATATAAACTCTGTATCCAGAAGGCATTTCTTCGTCTTTTTTGGCATCCATACCAAGGACAATACACTGATTACCGAATACTCTGGCTCCTTGTGTAATAATTTCAGGATGCTTGACAGCCTGGGAGTTGAGGGAAACTTTTTCGGCGCCAGATAATATCGTGGATCGGATATCATCTATATTGCCAATACCTCCTCCTACACAAAAAGGAATGAATACCTGACTTGCAACTCGGCTTATAAGGTCCAATATCGGCCCTCTGCCTCTGGCACTGGCTATTATATCGTAGAATACAAGTTCATCTACTCCCTGACGATAATATTCACGGGCCATCTCTACAGGATCCCCGATATCTATATTGTTCTTGAAGTTGACACCTTTTGTTGTTCTTCCGTCCTTGACATCAAGACAGACTATAATACGTTTCTTCAGCATGACAGGTCTCCTTTTACATAGTTCTTGAGAATTGTAAGTCCAGGTATTCCGGATTTTTCCGGGTGAAACTGAAATACTGCTATGTTGTCTTTTTGAACAATGGAAGGAACTTGAATACCATAATTGGCATATCCTTTGATTACTGAATTATCTTCCGGTTGGATTACATATGAGTGTACAAAATAAAAGTCTGTATTGTCAGCAATTCCTTCCATATAATTGCACCCGCCATTAGCGTAAGCAACATTGTTCCAGCCCATATGAGGAACTTTTATGCTTTGTAGGGTTTCAGGATTGTCCCTTAATATAGAAGAAAAATGTCTTATTGAACCTTTGATAAGTCCGAGACACTGCGTGTCTCCTTCTTCACTGTAGTCAAATACAATCTGACTTCCAAGACATATACCCAAAAGAGGTTTGCCTGAGTGAGCCCAGTCTTTTATAAAAGAATCAAACCCAGTCTTTTGGAGTTGCTCCATTGCATAAGCTGCATCTCCGACTCCAGGAAAGATGATTCTGTCCACATCTTTTAGTTCGTCAGGATTCTTTGACAAAATGTATGGAGCCTTGATGGACTCCAGGGCGCGTTCAACACTTTTTATGTTACCTGCATTGTAATCTATAATTCCAGTCATAATAAAGATTCTATATATAGTAATAATTAGTGTCAATGGATTCTGGCCATGATAAAATCTAAACAGCAGGAGGAAGGGACTAATTAAAGCCTGTAAATGTTCCGATACAAGAGTCGTATGACCTTTATGGAGAAGCTTACAGTTGCCATCAATGTTCTTAAGGATTGGCGTGCCATATTTATTACGATTCTCTTTCTTTTGATTTGTTGTCTTGCTAGTTATGTAGTCAAATATCAAAAGAAGCCTATTAGTGCTCCTGCAAAAAAATCTGCACCAAAAGCCTCTGCTACTCCTAAAGCCGAAGAAAACGCTGGAGAGGCTGGAGCTGAAGGTGGGGAAGGCGGAGAATCTTAGACTGTATTCTGATTCCTATCTTACCCTTGAATGGCCATTTGTATTCATGCAGTTTTTGTTCTATTAGCAGTTGCTTTAGTATTATTATTGAATCTTTATATGTCCAGATGCTTATTACTGTCTGCTTCTGATATCTTTTGTTAAGGTATTCTGTAAGTTTGTATCCTGCCTCTGTTATATTCCACATTCTGTTATGCTGTCTTATGAATGATATTGCCAATTCTGCATCTTCTGCCTTTAATCCCAGTTCATTAAGGTCATAAGAAAAATCAGTTCCATTGATGGTGTCATTGTAATTCCATATTACTATTGCGGAGGCCTGATCCTGGTCGGTAAGCTGGTGCAATTGCTTATAATACAGTTCTGCAGTTGGTGGTAGATATGTATGTATTATGGTATTGATTTTTGCTTTGTTTCCGTATAGTGAAGAGATGCACTTTATATCTGTAAAAAGTATTGCCTGCGGCGTGTTTATAAACCAGTCTAATATTGAATGCTGTTCTTCATCTGTCATATCTTCGACGTATATCTTGCTTTTGGGGAGATTTGGCATAAGACTTGATTCTATTGCAGAAAAATGAGCTTCATACTGAGTATTGCAGACTATAAGGCATGGAAGCTGTATCTTTGGCAAAAGCTCAAGTATTGCTTTGCCTTTGGCATAATAAGGTATTGCTGAATAGTTCATATTATATATATAGGCAAGGAAAAATATAAATTACCTTATAAATAGTGAAATATTTAAATATTGGTTTATATTTATAGTATTGATAACTATCAGCAGGAGTGTACAGTATGGCATCAGGTAAGGTTTATTCAGCAGCGATAATTGGATGCGGACGTATTGGATATAGTCTTGGGTTAGACAAAAAAAGAGAACAACCTGCCAGTCATTCTATGGCCCTTAATGCAAATAACAGAATAAATCTTGTGGCTGGATGTGATAAGGATCCTGTTACGCTTAATACATGGCATGATGCCAATAAAAAAGCCCTTGTATATAGGAACAGTTCTGATCTTTATACAAGGCAGAAGCTTGATGTCATTGTAATTTCCGTTAACGAAAAGGATCATCTCAAAGAGTCTGTAGATGCAATTGTTTCTGGTCCTAGACTTGTGATCCTTGAAAAACCAGTTGCCCTTAATATGTCAGAGGCTCTGACTATAAAGTATGAGGCCGAGCGCAACAACGTCAATATTCTTGTTAATCATGAGAGACGGTATTCAGAAGATTATCGTCTGGCTAAGTCTTATATGTCGCGTATAGGAGAACTTATTTCCATTGAAGGTTCTCTTGCAACATCCAATTGTGTCTATGACCCTAAGAAAGAAGATTCTGGAGAATATTCCCTGCTTCATGATGGAACTCACCTTGTAGATTCTGTCCTTTATTTTCTAGAGGATAATAAGCCTTCTGAGACAGAAATTGTTCCTGTATACCAGTCTGTCAAGAAGTATAGTGGTCTCCTGAATAAGGCTAAGCATATAATTTCGACGACTACAAAGATGAGGAATACTACGCTTCATTATCCCGTAATTACGGGGCTTGTAAAGGATTCGGATGGGGTTGTTAAACAACTTACAGCCCATTACTTTACAGAAAAATGTCCTCAAGTTTCTCTTACGTTTGCCTGCAGGACAGATTATTTTGGTTACGATATAAGAATTATAGGTACCAAGGGTTGTATCTGGATTGGTAACGGATATCTGAAGTTATATAAGAGTGCCAAGTCCGATTTGTACACTGGCTTTAATTCTCTTCGGAAGGATAGAAGTGTCAAGCTTCCTAGAAAAACTCAGGCGATGACTAATCTTGTTCAGAATGCTGTTGATTTTATGGATTGTACAGCAACAATAGAATCATCTTTACAGAATGGAATAAATGCTCTTGCTGTTCTGGAAGAAATAAAAGAGAAATTGGTCTGAAAAGTATACTGTAAACAAATATATGGAAAAAAAAATTCATTTAGTATATAATTAATCAGTTATATATGGAGTGTACTAGATGAAAAAACTTATTGTATTACTTTCAGGCCTTTTAGTATGCACTACACTTGCTTTTTCTCAGTCTATTATGACTGCAAGTGAGTTTTTTAAGTCTGTAAGCGAAAAATACGAGAAAATCAATGATTATGAAGCCGACATCGATATTACAGCTGGTAATAATAATATGTATGGAAGGGTTAGCTTCAAAAGACCTGAGATGCTCCGTATAGATTTTGCTGAGCCTGCAGAACAGGTTATCCTCTTTAGCGGTGATAATCTTACTATATACCTTCCTGGGTATTCAGCTATTCTTGAACAGGCTGTTAACAGTGTAGGTTCTGTGGCAGCTACGTCAGCTGGGCTTTCTCTCTTAAAGCGGTATTATACTATAGCATACGAAACTGGGCAGAGTGCTGTGGCTCTTGATGGTAATGTAGAGGATATGGTTATTAATCTTGTGTTTTACCGTAGAACTTCCACTGAAGCTTTTTCTGTAATAAAGATATCTTTTGCAGAAGATACCAAGCTTATACGCAGAGTCGTTGCCAAAACTCCTCAGGGAGAGACTTTTACCTTTAATTTGACAAATTACAATATCAATTCCGGTATCGCTGATGCGAGATTTATTTATGATCCTCCTTCATCTGCCAACGATTACAATAACTTCTTGTTCTCGGAGTAATTGAAGATGGAAAGCTACGGTGCAATTTTAAAGAGAGCTCGTGAAAATAAAAATGTTTCAATAGAACAGATTGAGCGTGAGACTTCTATAACAAGACAGTATATTGAAGCGATGGAAGCCGAGGATGTATATGTTTTTCCTGGGGAACCTTATTTTATTGGATTTCTGAAGAATTACAGTGACTATCTTGGACTTGATACTGACGAAGTCTTAAAATATTATACTGCAAAAAAGATTCAGGAGACTCCTGTTCCTCAGCAACTTCTGGAAAAGCATAGGCCTAAGTTCATAAAGCCACTTATCATAAGTGTTATAGTTCTATCTCTGGTAGGATTTGGTATCTATCTGTATTACAAGGTGTTTGATGTACCTGCTATTAAGGCAGAAAAGGCTAGGGCATCGATTGAACAGCTTAAACCTCATAGATATGAATTCTCCGGAAAGACTGAGACTCATCGTATGTATAAAGGGGATCAGATTGTTGTTCCTGAGCGAAATGGCAACGGTAATATTATCGTCACTATTGCAGATACAAAAGGTGTTCTTACTCTGGATACTCCTGCTGGAAGTCAGATTCTCAGCCTAAGTGAAGAAAGAGAGCTTGATATTGATGGAGATGGCGTTCATGATATTATCCTCTATCTTAGTGATATAGGGCAGACAGATAGTAGCCGTGGTGCTGAAGTTAGAATGCTTCTTAAAGGAGAAGCTAGTGACTATATATTCCTTGGAGATTATGAGACAGACGAGAGTCTGATAGGTACAATGAACCTTAGTGACGGAAATCAGATTGTTGTCCGTGAAGATACAAGAGCTTATCCGTTTACGATTAATGTTGTATTCCGCGGTAACAACGTATTTAGATATCGTGTTGACCGTCAGCAATATATAGAAAGTTATTATAAGAGTGGAGACCAGATTACAGTAACTGCAAGCAATGCAATCCGTCTTTGGACCAGTAACATTAATGCCATGAAGATCCAGGTTATTGCTGATACTGCAACTTACGATCTTGAAGTTGGTAAGGCTGGACAGGTAGAGGTTGAAGACATAAAGTGGATTCGCGATAGCGACGGAAAATATCGTTTGGTGGTAGTAGAACTTGACTAACAAAACTTTCTTTCTTGATCAGCACGGATGTGCTAAGAATCAGGTGGACGGCGAGCTTTTGATTACTCGTCTTGAAAATATGGGCATGGTACGTACCATGGAGCCTGAAAACGCCGATCTTATCCTTATTAATAGCTGTGGTTTTATTGAAAGTGCTAAAAAGGAAAGCCTTGATGCTGTAATGGACGCAAAGGATGCTTATCCTAAGGCAAAGGTTCTTCTGGCAGGTTGTCTTGCAGAACGTTATGCAGATATATTCAAGACGGAATTGCCAGAAGCTGATGGTATTATCGGTAATGGGGATTTGTCTCTTATTGATGATACCGTAAGGTCTCTTTTTAATGGTGAACGTCCTATAGTAAAAGCTCCTCAAAGGGGAGTATGTTGTGGGGACCGTAATAATCTTTTGAATTTTAAGGGTAGTGCCTTTGTCAAGATAACAGAAGGATGTAACAATAAATGTACTTTCTGTGCAATCCCTATTATCCGTGGAGAGCTTCGTAGCCGTCGTGCAGAAGAAACTGTTGCAGAGATAAAGATGCTTGTGGAAAATGGGGTTCATGAAATTAACCTTATTGGACAGGATCTTGCTGCATATGGCTGTGGTATAGAAGATAACGTATTTGATGATGGTAAGACAATGTATGACTCAATGTACAAAGGTCTTGCGGCACCTATTTTACTTGATAAAGATTTCACTGCAAAGAACGGTCACTCTTATCTCTATATGCTTATGGAAAAAATAAGTGAGCTTAAGGGAGACTTTTGGGTACGTCTTTTATATATTCATCCTGATCACTTTAATCCTGATATTCTTTCTCTTATGCAAAAAGACAAGAGATTCTTGCCATATTTTGATATACCTTTCCAGTCTGGAGACAGAGACGTCATTCACTCCATGAACCGTAAAGGGGACAGCGAAAGTTATGCTTGTCTTGTAAAAACTATCCGTGAAGCTTTACCAGGAGCATGTATCCGTACTACATTCCTGACCGGATTCCCTGGGGAGACTGAGGAACAGGCTCTTAATACAGAAAAGTTTTTGCAGACTATAGAAAGTGACTGGTCTGGATGTTTTCCATATAGCAAGGAAGAAGATACTCCTGCATTTAAGATGAAAAAGCAGGTTCCTCATAAAAAGGCCGAAGAACGTGCAGAGCGCCTCCAGTCTATACAGAGTGAAATTACCCAGCGTCGTCTTGGAAAAAGGTGTGGCATTGAGTACGATGTTCTCGTAGAAGAAATTGTAGAAAATCTAGAAGGTACTGACGAGGGGCTTGCTATTGGTAGAGCTTGGTTCCAGGCTCCTGAAGTAGATGGCAGTGTTGTTATCCGTTATGATCTTGATGATCCTAAAGCTGTAGATGCTATTAAACCTGGTAACATGGTAAGAGTTAAGGCTCTTGCTTCAAGTCAGGTTGATATTGATGGAGAATATCTTGGATTATCTAGAAGTTCTCAATCCTGAACAGCGCCAGGCAGTAGAACATGATGGTTCATCTCTGCTGATTCTGGCAGGAGCCGGTAGCGGTAAGACCAGGGTAATTACTACAAAAATAGCATATCTCATTTCTCAAAAACATGTTGATCCTTATTCAATCTTAGCTGTAACTTTTACAAAGAAGGCTGCAGCTGAGATGAAGGAACGTGCTGTTGCTCTTGAGCCTAGGAGCGAGTATGCACAGATAAGGACATTTCACTCATTTGGTTCTTATTTTTTGCGAAAGTATCATGAAGCTGCAGGCATAGATAAAAATTTTACTGTCTATGATGAAGATGATATGGTAACGCTTATAACGAAAGCGGTGCCGACTTTAACCAGGCAGCAGGCTAATCATGTGGTGCATAAGATATCCTTGTGTAAGGATTATTGTCTGACCCCTGATAGTCCAGATATAAGTCGTATTGAGGAAGATCCGTATTTTCCAGAGTTATATGCAGCCTACCAGAAACGTCTCAGAGATACAGGCAACGTGGATTTTGGTGACCTTATTATGCTTCCTTATCTTGTATTACGAGATAACCAGTTCATAAGGGATGATGTCCATCTTAGATACAGGGTAATCATGGTTGATGAGTACCAGGATTCTAACGTGGCTCAATTTCTTCTCTTGCAGGAGCTTTCTGGTGTAAAAGAGGGCTGTGGTACATATGTCTGTGTCGTAGGTGATGACGATCAGAGTATCTATAAGTTTCGAGGTGCAGAGGTTCAGAATATTCTTAACTTTCAGAAGGAATTTCCGGGTACCGAGCTTATAAGGCTTCAGACTAATTACCGTTCCACAAAGAAGATTCTTGATTGTGCTGACAGTGTTGTAAGAAATAACCAGTCTCGTCTTGGAAAGACTCTTGTGGCTGACCGAGGCAATGGTAGTAAACCTACATTAGTTTTTTTGCCTACACAGGACGATGAGAGTCTTTTTTGTGCAGAGATGATAAAGATTGCTCATGATAAGGAAGGTGTTCCTTATGGTGATTGGGCTATCTTGTATCGTACGAATGCCCAGTCTTTGGGATTTGAAACGGAGTTTCTGCACCAAAAGATTCCTTATGCAGTTGTTGGCTCTCTTAAGTTTTATGAGAGAGAAGAAGTAAAAGATGCTCTTGCCTGGGTTAGTTTTGTAGCAAACACAAGAGATGAAGTTGCTTTTAGACGTATAGTAAACAAGCCTGCCAGAGGTGTTGGAAACACTACGCAGGATAAGATTATAGATGCAGCTCAAGGTATCTCTATTATCGATGCATGTAAAAACATAAAGCTTTCTAAGAAAGCCCGTGAAGGTATCGAATTCTTTACTTCTCTTGTCAGTGAACTTTCTTCCATTATCGATGATGATGCAAAAGATGACTTAAAGCAGAATCTTTCGTACTTTGTGGAACGTGTTGTAAAGGCATCTGGCCTTGAAGAATTTCATTCCAGCCAGGAGGAAATTACAGGAACCCAGAAGGTAAATAACTTGCAGGAACTTATAAACTCTGCAGTGTTGTATCCTTGTTCTCGAGAGGGATTATTGGAATTCCTTGATCATATTGAGTTGGATAAGACTCTTGATAAAGCCGACGAAGATACAGAAAAAGATGCTGTTACTCTTATTACTCTACATAATACAAAGGGTCTCGAGTTTCCCCGTGTGGTAATTACTGGTATGGAAAGCGGGATTTTCCCTCGGGAAGATAAAGATGAAGGTGAAATGGAAGAAGAGCGTCGTCTTATGTACGTTGGAATTACCCGAGCAAGGGATATGTTATTTTTTACCAGCTGCCAACAGCGTCGTATGTACGGACGTACAAATATAATGTATCCAAGCATTTTTTTGGGGGAGCTTGGAGGCAAGGAAAATATTAAGGTTTTGGGAAATGTTCCTTCTTCATTTAGATTAAAGCAGAGTGGTTCTGAAGTGATTGCTGACCCATTAGCTGAAAAGTATAAGGTTGGAACCCAGATTTATCATGATGACTACGGTCATGGGCAGATAATAAAAGGTGAATATTCTACTAATGAGGGTATACGGGACTATGTAATTACCGTCAGCTTTGAAACTGGTGGAATAAAAAAGTTTTTACCAAAGTATCAGAGTAAATCACTTATGATTGAAGAATGAGGAGGTATTTCTAAAAGTACCTTTTAGAGATATCTGCCGAGGTTAAAACCGTGAAATTACAAGGCTTTAAACGTTGCTTTTTTCAAAAGTTGTCTCTATAAATTGCATTTTTAGAGACTCCATAAATTAATGAAGGAAGGACTGTTTTGCAAGACAAGACAGTCCTTTTTAATGTATAACTATCCAGAAAGGGTAGTATATTTATACATTATAATAAATTACAGCAACTATGCTTGAAAGACTCTGTTAAATCATCTATAATCCTCCCCATGACTGAACATTTCTTTATTTTTCTTAAAATGATTTTCACATTTGTTATGCTATTGGATCCTATTGGAAATATTCCTTCCTTTTTGTCTGTGGCTGGTTCGTATAACCGTAAGACTCAACTAAGGATTCTTAAACAGGCAATATTTATAGCTGGTATCGTTTTATTGATATTTGCCCTTGGCGGTCATTTTATCCTGCTGTTTTTTGGAATTACTCCAGGAGCTTTTTATATAGCTGGTGGTATAATCTTTTTTACAATTGCTCTTGAGATGATTCAGAGTAAACCTCGTAGCCGTAATGCTCCTGAATCAGCCTTGAATCCAAGTGAGACAACGATGATAGCAGTTTTTCCTTTGGCATTCCCTCTTATTGCAGGACCTGGTATGATTACTACCATCATGGTTTATACAGCTGGAAATGATGTTGAATTGATTACCTTTTTGATGGTTGTTGCAGCTGTAGTTGTAGGTCTTTTCATTGAATATCTAGTCTTGAGAAGTGCCAGTCTTCTGGTAAAAGTTATCGGTACAACAGGTATATTTGTAATGGAAAAGATTGTCGGCCTTATCCTTGCTGGCTTAAGTGTTCAGCTTGTATATGATGGCCTTGAAAAACTAGGTATACTTGCTTCCTTAGCTCACTAATAAACAGAGAGGCTGTCTGATATAAATAGACAGCCTTTTTCTTTTTACCATATATATTTACTTCTTCCATAAAATACGAAAATTCGATATATTATCCGTTATGAGTGATACTAAACGTACAGTAAACGAAGATACACTTGAAGCTTTGTTGTATCTTTCACGTCTTTCTCCTGAAAGTACAGATATGGCTACCCTTAAAAAGCAGGTAGACGAAATAGTTGGATACTTTGACATTCTTTCTAAATATGATGATAGCGAAAATCCTTATGATGCTTATCCAACAACTACAGCAGAGGCACTTCGCGAAGACGAAGTTGTACCAGGCCTCGAAATGCATGATGTAAAGAACATCAATGCAGCAAACTTCCTGGATGGATATTTCCAGGTACCAAAAGTATTGGGCGAAGGTGCATAATAATGAGTTACACAATTAAAGAAACTATCGAAGCTCTTAAGAGCGGAAAAGTTACAAGCGTTGAACTTGTAAATAAATCAAAGGAAGTTTTTGAAGCAGACCAGAAGTCAGCTCTTCCTCTCAATGCATTTCTTGAAATTTACGAGAATGCCGTAAAGCTTGCAGAAGAAGCTGATAAGGAGATTGCCGAGGCAAAGAATGCTGGTACTCTTGATGAACTTTATGCTAAAAAGCCTTTGCTTGGTCTTCCTTTTGCCAACAAGGATAATATCTCTGTAAGAGGACAGAAACTTACATGTTCTTCTAAAATTCTTGAGGGATATGTTGCTCCATACAATGCTACAGTAATCAACCGTCTTGTTGATGCAGGTGCAATTCCTTTGGGACGTTGCAACCAGGATGAGTTTGCAATGGGTAGTTCTACAGAGTATTCTGTATATGGTCCAACCCGTAATCCAATTAACCGAGACTATGTATCTGGTGGTTCTTCGGGTGGTTCTACAGCTGCTGTTGCTGCAAACCAGGCTCTCTTTGGTCTTGGTACAGAAACAGGTGGATCTGTGCGTCTTCCTGCCAGCTATTGTGGAGTTTATGGTCTTAAGCCTACTTATGGTGTACTTAGCCGTTGGGGAGTTGTAGCTTATGGTAGCTCTTTGGACCAGGTAGGTATCATAGGTCATACACCAAGTGATATTGCTACTCCTTTGAGTGTAATGAGTGGTGTAGATATGTATGATGATACATCAGCTGATCTTCCTGAAAAAGAAAGTCTTTGTAACCTTGTTCCTTATACAGAAGATGAATTTAAAGCCCTTAAGATTGCTGTTCCTAAGCAGTTCCTTGAAAGCAAAGGTATGGATGCTGATGTTTCTAAGGTGTTTGATGATACAAGAGCTTGGTTTGAGTCAAAAGGTGCAAAGATTGATGTAGTGGATCTTCCTATTCTTGAAGCTTCAATTGCATCTTATTATGTAATTGCTTTGTCAGAAGCTGCTTCTAACTTAAGCCGTTTTGATGGTATTCGTTATGGTAATCGTCAGGACAATGGTAAGGGATATGATGAACTTTATAAGGATACAAGGTCAAATGGTTTTGGTCCTGAAGTAAAGCGACGTATTATTATTGGAAACTATGTATTGAGTGAACAGTTTTCTGGTGACACATATAAGAAAGGTATGGCTGTACGTGCCCGTATCCAGAGAGAAGTTGCTAAGCTTTTTGAAAGTTATGACCTTATTCTCTGTCCTACTTGTCCAACTCCAGCTTTCAAGCTCGGACAGAAAGTAGATGATCCGTTAAGCATGTATTTGAGTGACTTGTTTACAACATTTGTAAACCTTTCTCGTATTCCTTCGATTTCTGTTCCTGCAGGTTATACAAGCGATGCTAATGGTCATATGCCTGTTGGTATCCAGTTTGCAGGTCCAATGTTCAGCGAAGCAAAGATTCTTCGCCTTGCAGAAAACTGGGAAAAGGATCACCCTCTTTGTGGTTGTCCTGTTAAGGAGTAATTAAATGGCTATTGATAAATGGGAAATTGTTATTGGATGTGAAATCCATACACAGCTTTTGACAAAGACAAAGGCATTCTGTGCTTGTGAAAATAGATATGGTGGTATGCCAAATACTCGTGTTTGTCCTGTATGTCTTGGTTTGCCAGGTGCTATGCCTCGTATTTCAAAAGGATATGTAGAGCTTGGTGCTGTTGCCGGTCATGCGCTTAACTGTGATATTGCTACTTACACAAAGTTTGACCGAAAGCATTATTTTTATCCTGACTTGACTAAAGGATATCAGATAACTCAGTATGATCTTCCTCTTTGTACAGATGGTTACGTAGATCTGCCAATGGCTAAGTTCCCTAAAGAACAGCAGATGGGTGGTGAAAAGTGTCGCCCAACAAACTTTAAGGGTGAAGACTGTATTGTTGAAGATGGTAAGTATCGTCGCGTACGTGTTGAGCGTATCCACCTTGAAGAGGACGTAGGTAAGTCTTTGCACTTGCAGGGTAAACACTCTTATATCGACTACAATCGTAGTGGTACACCTTTGATTGAAATCGTTACAAAGCCTGATATGACAAGTCCTGAAGAGGCAGCTCTCTTTATGGAAACTGTACAGGAAATACTTCGTTACGTAAAAGTAACAAATGGTAACCTTGAAGAAGGAAATATGCGTTGTGATGCTAACATCAACCTTAATGTCTGGGAAGATGGTAAGCTTTATCTCACTCCAATTTCTGAAATCAAGAACCTTAACTCTTTCCGTTCTATTAAAGATGCCTGTACTTATGAAGCACAGCGTCAGCTTAAGGAATTCCAGGAAGACCGTCAGGAATTTAATCCAGGATTTAAAGTAACTATGGGTTGGGATGAAGAAAAGGGGCAGACTGTAGTACAGCGAACAAAGAATTCTTTTGTAGATTATCGCTTCGTTGTAGAGCCTGATATTAAACCTTTCTATGTAGAACCTGAACTTATTCAGCGTGCACTGGACAGAGTTGGTGAACTTCCTGAAGCTAAACGAAACCGTCTCAGAGAAGAATACGGTTTGAGTGACTTTGATGTAGAAACTCTTACATCTACTCGTGACCTTGCTATCTGGTTTGAAGAAGCTGCGGAAGGTGCCAAGGATGTGAAAAAAGTTGCCAACTGGATTCTTGCAGAGCTTCTTGCTGTCCTTAACGAAAAGAAACAGACTATCAATGATGTAACTATTACACCTCAGCATATCACAGAACTTGTTAATGCTATTGCAGACAAAAAAATCAGTAATGCACAAGGAAAGACTGTATTTGCTAAGATGCTTGAGACAAACAAGATGCCTTCTGTAATCATCAAGGAAGAAGGTATGGAAACTGTAAGTGATAGTGGTGCAATCGAAGCTGTTGTTGATAAAGTTCTTGCAGATAACCCTAAGGCTGTTGCAGACTACAAGTCTGGTAAGACAAATGTAGTAGGTTGGCTTATGGGACAAGTAATGAAAGCTTCTGGTGGAAAAGCAAATCCTAAGATGGCTACAGAGCTTGTTGCAAAAAAACTTGCAGCTCTCTAAGCCTTAAACTGTTCTCATAATAGAAAGAGCCATAATCTGAATTGGATATTCACATTATGGCTCTTTTTTTTATTTTCTGACAGAATCGTAGGTGTCTACCATGCGTTTCATATCGGCTATATTGTTTACAATTATGTATCCGTCATAAGTTTCTATCTTATGATGGTCTGCATATACTTTAAGTAAACTCTGGCAATCGTCCAGTGGAATCCCTGTCCAGTGGGCAATATCGCCGTAGGTAAGATGAAATTTGCGCTTTTGAGATTGAGAGGATTCTTTGTTTCCGTCTACAGTAAGTTCTTCGTACATACAGAATACATCAGCTATACGAATATTCATATCTTTGATGACAAGAATCTTGAGCATGCGGCGTTGATCATAAATCCTCTTGCAGAATAGTTTCAGGAGTTTAATAGCCATCTGAGCATTGCCTGTTATGAGCGAAGAAAAATTTGTCTTGTCAAATACAAGGCATTTTACAGGTCCTCTGGCAATACAAGTTGCGCTACGAGGTGAATTGTCAAGAATAGCCATTTCGCCAAAAAACTCTCCAGCATGTATGATATCAAGAGTTTTAAGACTTCCATCTATATTTTTGAGAAGTTGCACATCGCCTTTCTTTATTACATAAAACTTATCTCCAGGTTCATATTCTGAAATGATAACATCACCACTCTCATAGTCTTTGGAAAATCGATCAAATACAGGAGAGTCAAATTGTGATGCAGCAACGTTTGCTTCATTATTGGTATTGTTGAGAAACTCTGTGTCCATAAAAAAAGGAGTCTCATCTTTTGCTTTATTAGATGCATCCTGCAGAAGAGATTCTACGGCAGACTTGTTCTGCGCCTCAGGATACATTTCCAATATTTGCTTACATTCAGATACACAAGAATGATATTGCCCATCATCATAAAAATGTTGAGCAATATTTAGCATATCATCTTCTGGAACTGTGGCAGTCACTTCTTTTTGGAGGATAGATTCAGTTTTTGCATGTAGCTTTCTAAGCTGGCTTGAAAAAACTTTCATCATCTTGAGAATGATTTCCTGATTTTTACTGAAAATGGATTCAAACTCTGCCACTGTAAGGACAATTATCTGGGAATCTGTGCGAACTGTAGCTGTCTCCATTCGTGGCATGTGGGATAAAGCGCTTTTTACCCCGAAAAATTCTCCGACATGAATTTGCTCTGTAACGACATCTCCAGAGGTCAAGTCTCGACTTGTGAGCACGACGGAACCTGATTGGAGGATATAGATAGTATCTTCTCTGTCTCCTTCAAAGAAAATAATGGCTCCTTTTTGGTATAATGATGATTTTGGCATGACTCTTCCCCCATCTACAAAATATTATATCACATAATTCTATAAAACTAATAAATATGTTATTCTTTTACAGATATGATAGATTTACATACCCATTCATCAGCATCAGACGGTACATTTACCCCTGCTGAGCTTGTTAATTTTGCATGCTCCAAGGGAGTCAGTGTATTGGCCGTAACTGATCATGATACAACTGCTGGCTTGGAAGAGGCTGCTGTCGCATCAGAACAAGCTGGTATTACCTTTGTTCCTGGAATAGAAATAAATATCCAGTGGCCAACGGGAGAATTTCATCTGTTAGGTCTTGGATTGCAGAAAACAAGTGAATCCCTAGATTCCATCATTAAGTTTCAGGAGCAGGAGAGGTATAACCGTAATGTGCAGATGGCTCAAAAGCTTCAGGAAGCCGGTGTAGATATAACTTTTGAAGAAGTTCTTGAACATTTTGATACTAAAAACATCGGACGTCCGCATTTTGCCCAGCTCATGGTGGAGAAAAAAATCGTAAAGACAAGACAGCTTGCTTTTGATAAATATTTTGCAAAGGGTAGAAGTTGTTTCGTGGATAGAACGGGAGCCGATCTAAAGATGGCTATCAAATCAATAAAGGAAAGTGGGGGAGTACCTGTAATTGCACATCCTTTAAGTCTTTATGTCTCTTGGGGCAAAATAGAAGATACAATTAGAGGGATAAGAGATGCTGGGGTTGTAGGCCTTGAAGCCTGGCATCCAGGTGCAAGACACGGAGAAGCAATCAGATTGGAAGAACTTGCCCGTCGTCTTGACATGTTTGTAACAGGTGGCAGTGATTTTCATGGTGAAAAGGTCAGAGCCGATCGTCATATAGGATACACTGCAGGTAACAAGAAAATAGATGACCGCTTTTACTACGAGGAGCTTCTTCCTAACCTTGAGAAGTATAGAAAGGAATAACGGTCATCTGTTTATGCTGGAATGATGAGCTTAAAAAGGGTTTCTTTCCAGCATTCTGAATACTCCAAAATCTGCTCCATAAGGAACAATACTTGGATTATCGTAATCAGGATTTATTACTAAATTACAGTCCAAACAATGTAGGATGAAGTCATTGTATCTGGATTTATCTACTTTAGGATAAAGATATGGGCCTTTACGAGTCCAATATTTTGTAATCACCTTGTCATAAATGAACCATTCTTTTTCCTGACGTACCTGAAGAGCTGCAATAAGATTATATATACTGCGTGATATAGCCTCGGCAATGGCTCCATTGAGCCTTTTTGTCTCAAATGATTCTGTTATATCATCTGCAATTGTAATATTTTCACTGACACAAAGAATGTATACATCTTCTGTCCAAGCCAAGGTTGGCTCAAATAATACTACAGGTTCCTGATACCATTTGGTGTCTTCTGTCCATGGTCGGTACTCTTTATAAGTAACGCTCATATCAGAAGTGCTATCTGAGATGACAGTTGCAGCTTTGATAGCTTCTTGTCTTGATGCAAAGATATAAATTTTTCGCTCTGAGTTAAAGAGAGTACTGACAGCTTTTTGTATACGATAGGAATGATCAGTGTTGTAACTTCCTGTCAGCCCTCTATTGATAACGTTTTTCATCATTGTAAAAGCACTTGATGAACCCCAGCCTAATATAGCGCGCCCGTTTTCCTGATAAAGATCAGTGAGGCGAGTCCCCTTGGCTGTATATAAAAAAGGGCCTCTGGCTCTTTTGATGTTACCAAATCTGTTAAAAATCTGGGTGTAAACAAAATCTGATTGTTTCATAGGACTTGTATTATATCAGCAAACATAAAATAAAAAAAGCCGTTCTGAACACAGAACGGCTTTAGTCAAGGACTTAAGTTGATAAAAAAAATATTTATAAATAAAGTAACGTTTTTTACTTAGGTATTAATAACTTCCAACTTTTTATATAATTATAGTAAGGGATAAATGATACTTTGTCAACAAAAAAATTACAAAATATATCACTTTAGTGTTTTTATTGAATAATTGTGTTATATTTGTGATACGTGGTGGGTCAACGTTTCAAATATGAGTCATAATAATCAGATAAATATGACAGAGGGACCTATCCTTTCAAAACTACTCCAGTTCAGTGTCCCTCTTGTGTTATCAAGTCTTTTACAGCTTTTGTTCAATGCTGCAGATGTGGTTGTTGTAGGTCGGTTTGCAGGAGACAATGCGCTTGCTGCTGTAGGGTCGACAGGCTCCCTTGTGAATCTTCTTGTAAATCTATTTATGGGATTGTCTGTTGGTACAAATGTTGTGGCAGCCAATTACTTTGGTGCAGGAAACAGGGCGAAACTTAAAGATACCGTACATACAGCAATGCTTTTAAGCCTTATTTCCGGATTGATACTTACGGTTGTGGGAGTCCTCCTTGCAAGGCAAATACTTATTCTCATGCAGTCTCCATTAGAAGTTCTTCCTCTGTCAGCCCAATATCTTAAAGTATATTTTGGGGGTATTACCGCCACAATGGTATATAATTTTGGCAGCGCTCTTCTTAGGGCAAAGGGTGATACCAAACGACCTCTCTACATACTTTCTGTAGCTGGTGTGATAAATGTTATTCTCAATCTGATATTTGTAATATTCTTTAAGCTTGCAGTAATAGGTGTTGGGCTTGCAACTGTTATAAGTCAATGTTTTTCCGCTGTTCTCGTAGTAAGATGCCTTATGACGGAAAAAGATGACTTTGTTCTTGATTTGAGAAATCTCAAAATTGACCGGGAAGTTGTAATCAGAATTCTTAAGATAGGATTGCCTGCAGGATTCCAGGGAATGATGTTTTCGTTTTCCAATGTAATAATACAGTCCTCAATCAACTCTTTTGGGAATATTGTAATTGCCGGAAACTCTGCTGCAAGTAATCTGGAAGGCTTTGTTTATGTCTCTATGAATGGAATTGCCCAGGGAACCTTGACATTTGTGAGTCAGAATACAGGTGCGCATAAGAGTGAACGTATCAAGAGAGTTGTAATCGATGCTCAGCTTACAGTCCTTGTTACAGGACTTGTTATCGGAAATCTTTTTTATTTTGCAGGACGACCGCTATTATCATTGTATACAACAAATCCTGATGTAATAGAGGCTGGTATCAAGCGTCTTAATGTTATCTGCTGTACATATGCATTGTGTGGTATGATGGATACTATGGGATATACAGTCAGAGGTATGGGACATTCTCTTATGCCTATGATATTCAGCCTCTTGGGAGCTTGTGTATTCAGACTTATCTGGTTGGGAACAGCTTTCCAGGTTCCAGCGCTGCATAATGAGTATATAATTTTCTTGTCGTATCCTCTGAGTTGGATTTTGACACTTTTGGCCCATTTTGTGAGCTTTATCTTTGTCTTTTCAAAGGTAAAAAAACAGATGGGAGTTGTAAAGGAATAATTGACCTACAGGACTTAAACTGATAGAATAGAGAACATGCCAACTTAGCTCACCTGGTAGAGCAGTTCCCTCGTAAAGAACAGGTAAACGGTCCGAGTCCGTTAGTTGGCTAAAAGAGAGACATAGCCACTAGGTAACGCAAAGCCCGTACGCACATGCTACGGGCTTTTTTTATATGTTAAAATCACTGGTGAAAAAATCGATATCCATGATAAAATCAGTTGGGTGATAATAGATAAAGCTAAGGCGGGAATGAAGTAATGGTTGAATCTGTTGGTTGGAACTGGAATGTTGTTACTGATTCTTATTGGTTGAATCCTTGTGAAGAAAGTTATTATTATGCTGTAAATTGGAAAAACAGTGGCTGTAAGTCTGTATTGGATTTAGGATGTGGCCTAGGACGGCATTCAATTTTGTTTGCAAAATCAGGATATAAGGTTACAGCCTGTGATATTTCATCTGATGCTGTTGCACACCTAAAAAAGTGGCAGAAGCAGGAAGGCGTTGATATTCGTACAGTGCAGGCTGATATGAAAAAACTTCCTTTTGCAGATAATGCTTTTGATTGCATCTTCTCTTATCATGTCATTTCCCATACTGATACAGAAGGTTTTACAGGTATAATGGATGAAATAAAACGGGTTCTCCGTCCAAATGGAAAAATCTTTTTTACCCTTTGTTCAAAAGATGCCTGGTCATTTACAGAAGGAAAGTTTCCTAAAATTGATGAAAACACTATTCTCAAGACAGATGGTGCTGAAGTTAATGTTCCTCATTTTTATGTAGACAAGGAAGATATACTGCGACTCCTTCCTGAGTTTAAGATTCATACTATTCGTCATATTGATGACTGTTATCATGATGGAGCTTCTAAAAAAGGCTGTCACTATTATATATCTGCAACGCTGACAACACTGAATAAGGAATTTGTTGAACCTGACTTTTCATCTGTAATTGGCAGTGAAGTTTCGGGAAAAATTGACAGACCTTTAGGAACAGCTCATCCTAGATATAAAGACCTTATTTATCCGATAAACTATGGATTTGTAGATGGTGTCTTTGCTGCTGATGGAGCAGAACAGGATATCTATCTTTTTAATGAAAGCAAGCCGGTAGAAAGCTTTACAGGAAAAGTTATTGCTGTATACCACAGATTCAATGATGTAGAAGATAAGTGGATTGTTTCGGCAGATGGTTCCGATGTCCCTGATGAAGAAATCTTACGGCAGATAGATTTTCAAGAGAAGTATTTTGACGGAAAACTTTACAGGTGATTATTTTACATGGAGCATTTAAGGGAACCTCTAGAAATTGCAGTTTTTAGAGATGCCCTTAATTTTTTATCAAAACAAATGCTCCATGTAGATTATGGTTTATTTATTTATGTTTAGTATTCCAGAAAGGATAATGAACATAAAACCGATAATGCTTATAACGGAGCCTGAGAGTAATCCCTCAGTAAGATTAAAGTCTGCAATCTTACCAATTACAAGCTGGACAAAGACACTTACAAAATCAGTAATCAGAAACAACATGCTCAATACTGTTGCCCTGTCATCCTCTTCTATGTTTTCATTATAGATCTTTGAATACAACGGACCTGTAAGGGTACTTACAAGGCAAATAACAATAAGTGTTCCAACTGCAACAAAAATATTTTTTGTCAGAGAAAAAACTACTATACCTCCGATTCCGATAAAAAAGTCTGTGATAATCAAAAAAGTTCTGCCAGTTTTTTTTGTAATAAAATCAGAAGCAAATGATAATAGGTCAATAGATGTTGTAACCATATAAATAATTCCGATTATCTTATAGCTTAATCCTAAAGTTTCAAACCGTAGTTGAGTCAAGAATACGCTTATTATTGACTGAGACTCAGAAAATAAAGATAAACCTAGAACTATGAATAAGAGCTTTTTGTTGGATAAGGTTTTTACTAAAACATTCAGATTACTTTTTAGCTCTTGCCTTATTGATAAACAATTCTTTTCTGTCTGCTTTACCTCTACCAAAAGAAATGATAATAAGGCTGCAATGCAATAGCTGATCAATGTAAATAATCCTGAGAGTCGGTATTTGTCTCCAATGAATACACTATATACTGCTGCTGCAATCAGTAATCCTGCTGTTCCCATGGAGGAATTGATTCCTGAGTTCTTCTGATAGTTTTCATCGCCACTGGACAGGTACAGAATGCTGTCATCTACACCGCTTAATCCTGCAAGGCTTATGCTAAGTAAGATTCGTTCAAGCAGAAACATTGCAAAACAGTCAGCACGCCAGAAGATAAACTTGCTGAAAGCATAAAATAGCAAGGAAAGAACCATAGTCTTTTTATACCCAATCTTATCGGCAATAATTCCAAAGGGAACTTCCAGTAAGAGAGATAAGATAAAGGAGATGCTCTCGATTAAAGAGATTTGAAAAATTGAGATACCAGAGTTCTGGCGGTAAAGAGTTGCAATGGATGCGTAAAATACCATTCCCGTAAGAAACGTAATGGCATACAAGAGATATATGTTTCGTTTGATCATAATAATTTAATCCTTAATAATTATTCCATAGGACAAGGTATCATCCATGTCCTTAAAAGAGAAATTTTGACTGTTCAATTACAAAGGATTAGTATCAAGCTTTCATATATTCTTCTTTGTACTAGTATAACCCCTTTATATGAGTCATTTCAAGCTGTGATATTCCTGCAAAAGTCACCAGGGAATTAGTAAGAACATGTTTTACAGGGTTTAGTAAGAACATGTTTTACAGGCATTAGTAAGAACATGTTTTACAGGCTTTAGTAAGAACTTGTTACACGACGGAGTAACAACTTGTTACACGACGAAGTAACAACTTGTTACACGACGGTGTAACAACATGCTTTACCGCTGTGTAACAACATGTTTTACCGCTGTGTAAGAACTTGTTACTTTGCTAAGTGATGTAATGCGATTATATTATTGAAGGAAAGCTGCTGAACTTGGGGAGAGATGCGAAATCATGAGTCATGGCTTCCAAATATTAGCCGCATTGCAGTTGTTGACGGAGAAATTGTCGGCGTAATCATGTATTTTGAGGCCAAGATAAAAAGAGCAGATTGTAGCGAAGTAAAAATTGCAAGTTTTGGACCTCTTTGTGTAAGTCATAAGTATCGTTCCATGGGAGTGTGGAAAAAGCTGATGGCTGAAACTCTTCCTCTTGCAAAGGCTGCCGGTTATCACTTAAAGCGGGAAGAAGAAAACCCGGTTGAATTTGATACTTTGTTTGCAAAGCTTGGCTGTAGTGTGAAAGGCGAAGAAATCCGCAGGGACTCTGCAAATCACGGGTTCATCATTGAATGTGCAGACCGTACTGTTGGAACATGTGTGATTTCCACAAAACAGGAAAAGCCTGAAGTGACACAAATATGGCTGGAAGAAAAATTCTGCGGAAAGGGAATTGAAGAAGATATTAAGAAAACTCTGGCAGACCAAAACTAAGTGCAGACTGTCTGGTCGTGAGCTGTGTTTTTTTACATATAATGTATTATTGTATTTGACTAATGTTTTCATAGATAGTATCTTTTAAGGATAATTGAATAAAATTGAGGAGCACTAAAATGATACTATCAAGCAAAATAGCTCTCGAAGTATTGAATGAAGGCCTCAGGACTGGAGCAGATTTTGCAGAAATCTTTGTCCAGGATGAGACTGATCATATCTTGAGCATAAATCATCGTAAAGTTGATGTTAATTCTTCTAATTTGATATACGGAGCCGGCATCCGTCTTAACAAGGATGGTCAGCAGGTTTATGGTTATACTTCTGATTTGAGTAAGGCTTCACTTATGAAGCTGGCAGGTCAACTTGCATCTTCTTTTAACGGAGAACGGGTTATAACTGTAACAGAACTTAAATCTGTAAAGAATCCTAAGAAACATCAGCCTAAAAAAGAGCATTCTTCCATGAGTGATGAGGATAAGATTGCATATCTTCGTCGTGCCGAAAAAGCCATGTATGATGTAGATTCCATCATTGTTAATGCAATGGCATCGATTCAGGAATTTGATCAGCATGTTGAAATCTTTACAGCTCGTGGTGCAGAAGGCAGATCTGTAGCAGACCGCCGTTGTCGTACCCGTGTTATCTTTAATGCAACTGCACAGAAGGACGGGGAGTTTCAGTCTGCCTTTGAAGGACCTGGAGCTTCAAAAGGTATTGAATGGCTTGACGAGGTTAACCCTGAAGAAAACGGAATCAAGGTTGCAAAGGATGCTGTAGAGCTTATTTATGCTCCTGAATGTCCGTCAGGAAAGATGACTGTAGTGATTGGAAATTCCTTTGGTGGTGTACTTTTCCACGAAGCTTGCGGTCACCCTCTTGAAGGAACAGCAATCAGTCACAACAATTCAACATTCTGTGACAAGCTTAACACGAAGATTGCCAGTGATGTTGTTTCTGCCATTGATGACGGTACTATTGAAGGTGCCTGGGGATCAATGAACTTTGATGATGAGGGTAATCCTACAACACGTAATGTCCTTATCAAGGATGGTGTGTTGAATTCATATATGGTAGATGACTTTGACGGAAAGCGCATGAACATGGCCAGTACAGGAGCTTGTCGCCGCCAGTCATATAAATATCTTCCTACAACACGTATGACAAATACATTCATTGATGCCGGATCTTCTACCGTAGAGGATATCATTAAGGCTACAGATTTTGGTCTTTATTGTGAAAGCTTTAGTGGTGGTAGCGTTGATCCTTCTACTGATAAATTTAACTTTACAGCAAGTAAGGCTTACATCATCAAGAATGGTAAGATTGACCATGCTGTTAAGGGTGCCAGCCTTATTGGATTTGGCTATGAGGTTCTCCCTAATATTGATATGGTTGCAGGAGATCTTGTTCGTGGACAGGGTAACTGTGGTGCTGCTTCTGGTAGTATTCCTACTGATGTTGGCCAGCCAACTCTTAGAGTTCAGAATGTTACAGTAGGTGGTAGAGGAGGAGCTATCTGATGAATCCAAAAAAGTTTTTTGAAAAGGCAGAACAGAACAATATTAGTCCAATGGAAGTTAGATACAGCCAGGCAGAAAAGCTGAGTGTAAAGGTATTTAACAATGATCTTGAAAACTATCAGATTTCCAATGATTCTAGCGTTCAGCTTCGTGGTATCTATGAAGGAAAGCTTGGTAGCTTTAAGTCTGACCGTACTGACAGCAAGATTGCTGATATGGCTATCGAATCATTGAAAGCCAGTGCAAAATACGGTTATGAGGGAAATCCTGATTTCTTTATCGAAAAAGGACTTACATATAAAAGGGTATATGGCTTTAACAGAAGTATTGATGAAGTCAAGCCTGAAGACATAATTGATGCAGCCAAGAAGATAAGTGCTATTCTCCAGAAAGCTGATAGCAGGATTTCGACTGTTGAAGTTGAGATCGAGCGAAATGACGACAGTACCGAGTTGTACAATTCCAAGGGACTTTCTCTTAAGTCTAAGAACAACTACATGTTTGTCTATGCTGCTGTAAACATCAAGGATGGAGAACAGGTAGAGTCTGCATATCGTGTAGATATTATCAGTGACTGGATTACATTCAATGTTGATGAATTTACTTCAAGCATTGTCAAAGATGCTCAGAACAAGCTTGGTGGAACATCTGTTCCAACAGGTAAATATGATGTTATCTTTGACAAGGATCTTGTACCTGAGCTTCTTTTTCCTCTGCTTGAACAGCTTAGTGCCTTTGAGGTTAAGGAACATCTGTCTTTGTTTGAAGGTAAAGTTGGAGAACAGGTTCTTTCAAAGAAACTTACAGTAACGGAAGTACCACATCTTAAAGGTGCTTTTGCCTCAAGCTTTGATGCTGAAGGTATGCCTACTGTCAAGAAAGAACTTATTTCTTCAGGTGTCGTAAAGACTTACCTCTACGACCTCGAAACAGCAAAGAATGCAGGTGTAGAGAGTACTGGTAATGCAAATCTTTTCCGCGGTAATATGAGACCTGGTCTTACATTTACAGAAGTGAAGAGAGGTCGTCTGAGTCTTGAAGAAATGGCTGCAAAGGTAGGAAAAGGTCTGTATATAACTAGTCTTGGTGGAATCTCAACTGGTCTTAATGAGCAGTCAGGAGATTACTCCCTCCAGGCAGAAGGATACCTTATTGAAGACGGCAAGATTGGCCGCCCTGTATCTTTGATTACTGTGGCAGGAAATCTTCTCAAAGATTTCAATAAGATTATCTGCGTAGGAAATGACAGCAAGATAAACTATCATGGAATGTCTGCTCCAAGTATTGCCATTCGTAAGCTGGCTATATCTGGTAACTAAGATTAGGCTTAAAGATCTTTAAGTCTTAAATATCTTTAAGGTGTCTTGAAGAAAATGGCCCTTTGGTATAAATTAACCATCGGGTCATTTTTTTATGAAGAATATTACAACTTTAACTCCAACTCCTTCTATCCTGAAGAGAACTTTGCTTGTATTAGCCGGGGCAACTGTCATGGCTTGTAATCTTAATACCTTTGTACATACAGCTAATCTTTTCCCGGGAGGATTTGTTGGATTATCTTTGCTGATTCAGAGATCCTTTCTGAAATTCGGTGGAATAGAAATTCCTTACTCTGCATTGTATCTTCTCCTTAACAGTTTTCCCGTTTACATTAGTTTGAAATATATCGGGCGCAAATTTACTCTTTTCAGTCTTATGATGATTGCAGTATCATCTCTTCTTACTGATATTATTCCGGGGTTCATGGTGACTGATGATCGGTTGCTGTGTGCTGTATTCGGAGGCTTGTGCAATGGGCTTGCCATTATTCTTGCTCTCAGTGCTGATGCTACATCTGGTGGGACTGATTTTATTGCTATTTACTATTCGATGAAAAAAGGGGTGGATACCTGGAACTATATATTTATTGGGAACTGTTGTGTTCTTGCTGTTTCTGGATATCTTTTTGGTTGGGAATCTGCATTGTATTCCATCATATTCCAGTTTACTTCGACTCAGGTTCTGAACTTCCTATATCACAGATATCAGAAGTCGACTCTGTTGGTTGTCACAACTAAGCCTGATGAAATCTATCATGTAATAAAAGACATGGCCCACCATGATGTGACCAGATGGGAAGTCAGAGGTACAAATGACAAGCAGCGTACCCTTATGTATGCTGTTGTAAATGGAGAACAGGTACACAACCTGATGAAGGAGATTCATAAAGCTGACCCTTGTGTATTTGTTAATGTCATGCAGACCAAGCAGGTGTTGGGAAAATTCTTTACACGACCAAATGATTAGTGGGTGCAGATGCGGTGTCAGAAAATATCTACACTATACTGCTAAACACTCGTAACGTTATTTATCGGCATTTTTTGCAAAAACTTTAGGTGTTCATTGTTTTTTTTATATGGGGCGTAGTATACTTTTGGTTATGGACATCAAGGATCTAGAGAAAATGGAGGATATAACCTTCAGGGATATATCTTTCAGCGACTTTGTCCGAAAAGAATCAAACTTTTTGCTTAGGACAGAAGTTGAGGGCATTCAGGTTGGACTGCTCCACAACAAGGGACCTAACAGAAAGTACAGGGTAGTAGTTTTAAGAGATGGTAATGAATTGTACAGTGAATACTATCCAAACAATTGGAAGATTGCATATGAGGCTTACAGAAGCCAGATGCAGTATGTGAGATCTATGTTTGTACAGAGTGGCCGTAAGCCAATCTTCTATTATCGGGACAAATATGATAACGTGGTTTCAGTTATATATGCATAACTGAATCGAGTTTTGTGCCATAAAAAAATGTCTAGAGTCCTGATTATTAAATGTTTTTTACCATGAGTGGTGTATGAGAACGGTTGTTCAGAAAAGTTTCTGTGTAACCGTTCTTTTTTTATTTGTATGATATAGAGGTTCCCTATAGTAAACTTGTTCTGTTTTTTTTTCTGTTGTATAGTTATATATAAGAAGAGATACAGCTTTTTGAAAATGAGGAAGATATGAGAAGGCAGGATAGGATCTTTTTTGTTTTTTTTGGCTTGATTGCTTTTATATTGACCAGTTGTGACCGAAAAGATCGCTTTGTAACAGAAAAAGATGGCTGGCATCTTGTTTGGAGCGATGAATTTGATGGGGACTCACTGGACAGAAGCAAATGGGATTTTCAGCTGGGAACCGGTCGTGAGTATGGTATGGAAGGTTGGGGTAATGATGAACTCCAATATTACACCAGTGAAAATGCATGGGTAGAAAAAGGTAACCTGATTATTGAAGCTCGCCGGGAAGACAAAGAAGGCATGGAATATACTTCAAGCCGTCTCAGGACCATGAAAGATGACGGAACTGTTCTCTTTGCCAAGACTTATGGGCGCATAGAATCCCGCATGAAGTTACCAGAGGGGAATGGCTTATGGCCTGCACTTTGGATGCTTCCTGCAACTAAGGATTATGGAGAATGGGCAGCCAGCGGAGAAATTGATATCATGGAAGCCAAAGGTCGGATTAATAACAGGACTTATGGTACGATGCACTTTGGATATCAGTGGCCGGGTAATAAGTATATCGGCGGTATGTATAGATTTGACGAGGAACAGAACTTTTCCAGTGATTATCACGTGTATGCTGTAGAGTGGGAACCTGGTGTCATCCGTTGGTATGTAGATGATAATTTGTTCTTTGAGAATAATCAGTGGTGGAGTATGGCAGATGGGGCTAGTGAGCCTTATCCTTATCCTGCTCCATATGACAAGGATTTTTATCTGCTTGTTAATTTTGCCATAGGTGGAAATTATGATGGCTATATCCAACCTGATCCGAGTTTCAGAAAAGACAGGTTATATGTGGATTATATAAGGGTATATGACAAGGATAGTGGGTACAATACAGATGTCAAACGCCCTGTTCCTGTTCCAAATGAAGAGTTATTTGCCAGTGTACGACGATATGAAGATGATAGTTTTATCAGTGACAAGAGAGTTGTAAATATTAACACTGTTGCAATGACTGAAAACGAGATGGATATGCATTACAACGGGTGGTATTTCCTTACTTTATCAGAATATGAGGGATCTGCAAGTTGTGATTACATAAATGATGGTGAATTACATATGAGGCATTTTACTATAGCTGATGCTGGTAATCAGGCTCATTCCATTCAGCTGTTGCAGCATTTTCCGGTAATTCAGGGATATACATATACTATAGAGTTTGATGCCAAAACATCAAAAAGGCGTAACATTGCTGTTAAAGTTGGTGGTGATGGAGATAACAGTTGGTCTGTCTATTCTCCCGTGTACAACTGCGAGCTAGAGGAGCAGCTGAAACACTATTCCTATACTTTCATGATGGAATATGAAACTGATTTGACTGCACGGCTGGAGTTTAATATGGGATTGGACAAAAACGATGTTTATATAACTAATGTTTCGGTTAAGGAGACCCCAGTTTTCGTATCTGATAATTCACTATAAGAAAAAAAAGGCATGAAGCTTGAAGTTTGCTTCATGCCTTTTTTGTTTATTTGATAAAATCAATGCGCATTTCACCCATGCCTACGCTGGCATCGAAGTGATTTGCTTTGCGTTCTGTTGTCAGATTTCCGGTAAACTCTCTTGCAAGCCCATTGTACCTGAGTTCACCCATGCCGACACTGCCATTGATGGAGTATAATTCTGGATTACCCTTAACCTTGAGCCTTACTTCGCCCATTCCACATTCCAGCTTTCCACCTTTTATTTCTCCATTTATTCTTACTTCACCCATTCCACATCTGAGATCAATGTTGTCTGTATCAAGGTTTTCCAGACGGATTTCTCCTGCTGCAACTTTTACAACGGATTCTTTTGCTTTTAGATTTATTTCTGAGTGTATCTGTCCCGCTCCAACATTGAATGATAGCTTATCAAGGTATGAGTTGACAGGCATATGTATTCTGATAGACTGGTCTGCTACGGCCTGCTTGAAAAAACTGATTATGGAGCTTGTAATGGACTCAGACTTTGTTGTAGAGATGGAAAATACCCCGTTATAGAAACTTGTCTTGATGCTTCCTACAGGGCAATTTATATAATCTACGTAGAAATCTTCGTCAGGAATGATGCTTATCGCACTTAACTTACAGTTGATGTAAAGTTCCTTTATTGTTTTTCCGGCAAGTTTTGCAAAGCTTCCTGTAGTTGAATTGTTTTCATGGCTGTCTGCACCATCTATCATGGCTGGAACAGATGGAATTGAGGAAAGGATGGTTTGTGCCAATTGATCTGGACTTCCAAGTTCTTTTATTACCTGTTCGTCATTATCAGCTTCTTCAAAGTAATCGTGATAATACTGCATTGCTTCTTTTTGTTCTTCCTTAGGAAGACTTGCAAGTTTTTTTTCAAGTAAGCATAGATATTCGTAACGTGACATTGTGTTTTCCATAATTTAATTCTCCCCTAATAATAAAAGACTCAATTTTTTACTGTAAGTAATCCATTCGTTTCTATAAGTATCCAGCTTTAGGATTCCATCGTTTGTTATCTTGTAATAACGTCGGTTTCTTCCATTAAACTCCTGGTCGTAGGTTTCCAGAAGTTTATCGTTCTGTAATCTCCTGAGTACCGGATATAGAGAACTTTCTGATACTTCCAGTACATTTTGCACATCCTTAGTGATTTTGTACCCGTATGTGCCTTCTTTTTCGTTGGCAACAACGGCAAGTACTACTGCATCAAGTAAGGCTGCACCTGTATTAAATACCATCTGTACCCCCTTCGGTTAATAATACTATATGACGAATAGTATTATTTGTCAACAAATATTATAAAAAAAGTCTGAAACGATGACGCAAGTATACATCATTGTTTCAGACCTTCCATTGAGTTACAGGTTTATCTGTATATTACATATATAGCCCGTGTACCTGGATCTGAGTCAAAGCAGGAAAAGGAGAGTGATCATCGTATTTGACAAGATGGTCAAGTTTTAGGGAGGTAAACTCTTTTGGACTTCCAAAATAATTGGCCATTACGAATTCTTGTTTTCCGCCTCTTTCTTCGAAGTCAAGATTTAATGTGGTTCCATCATCAAAAGTTATCAGACCAGTTTTCCAGCATCCGTCATGTGGAAAATCTGCTCTAAGATAGATGGATATACTTTCGGCCTTGACTTTATGACCAAAGTCCAGGTGAAATTCTGCCATAGGGTTTTGATTGATGCCCCAGCTTGAATATGGCCATTCTCCATGCATATCATCTGCAAGTAGACCGTCTATTGCGTTTCGGCTTGCAAATACACTTTCACCTCTTGTCTCGACATTTGCATACGAATGAGGCCATGCTCCTTTATTATCATGATGGTCATAAGGGTTTAATGCAATGTTTCGGCATATACTCATATCTTCTTTGGAGGCTGTACCGGCATAGATATAATGCCTTGTTCCCCTAAAGCTTTTGGGATTGTAGCTTAGTGCATCCTTATCAAATGGAATATCAAGTGTATAAGCTTGAGTGAGATATATAAAAGCTTGCGGCATTGTGTCATCAAGTTTTATGTTCATAAAGACATTGTACTGGTCACTCTCCAGTATGATTCTGTCTCCGGGTGAATATTCCTTGTCGTAGACAAGATATATTTCATCCTGGGAAGTTTTCTGCTTGAGAATATTATTATCTTTATCTGTTATCTTTATTGTAATGTTCATATTCTATATTTTGTGTCCTATTACCAATATGTAACCCATTTAGGATTGTATGCTCTCATCAACGCTTCTAGGTAAAAGTAATCTCCCCAGGAAGTGCATTCATCAACACCTTCTTCAGTACAGGTATTATATGGTGATTTTTTGCTGTAAGTGCCATGCATTAGTAATCCGTTGGATTTTGTCGGATCCAGTATTGAATAATTGGCTATAAGATTTCTGAGAATCTCAAAAGCCATGTCATTATATTTGCATATAAGGTTTCCGTATCTTTCTGGATCTGTCTTACAGAGGGTGTTTGCCATTTCAAAGAGTCCGCATGTAACTATAGCTGCTGAGGATGAGTCCCTTGGTTCTTCGGCTCCATTGAATTCGTTGAATATCATATCCCAGTATGGGACTTTATCCTTAGGTAACTTGGACATAAAGAAATCCAGTGTTTTTCTAAATATATTGATATATTCAGGATTATTTGTGTATCTGAAGGCTAATGCTGAACCGTAGATGGCCCAGGCTTGTCCTCTAGCCCAGAAACTGTCATCATTGTACCCTTGGCATGTTCTTCCACAGATGCCTTCTCCTGTCTTTGGATCCATAAAGAATGTGTGGTATGTACTTCCGTTTTCTCTTATAGAATGGGACATACATGTCTTTGTGTGAGCTATAGCAATGTCTTTATATTTATTGTCTCCTGTAACTTCTGTGGCCCAGTACAATAGGGGAGTATTCAATAGACAGTCTATGATATACCTGTAGTTTTCTTTTTGTCCCATTTCGCCCCAGGCTTGAATAAATTGACCTTTTTCCTGAAATCTGGAAATAAGTTGGTCTGCAGCCTTTATGGCTGATTCTTTAGCGAGGATATCACTTGTTATCTTGTAGGCTGATACACAACTTGGAGTATACAGAAATCCCATATCATGGTGATCGACTGCAATTTTATTATCTATCCTGTATTTCATCAGGGAAACATGATTTAAAGCTGCAGCCTTGAAGTCATCATCTTTTGTATATTCGTAACATAACCATAGTTCTCCCGGGTAAAACCCCGAAGTCCACTGATCATTTTCGCATACAGGATAAAAATTATTTATACTACTGTGATTCTGACTCTTTGAGCTGAATGTGGAAAGTGTATTTTTGATTTGAGCACAGCAATTATCTAATGCTCTTGCTATTTCATTATCTGATATCTGACTTGTATTCATATATCTACTTTATACCCGAAAAGTTACTTTAACAAGTTTTATTTCTTGTTTTATGATGTTTTTTTGTGTAATATTTATATTAGACTTTAACGTGGCAAACTATCTTTAAGGAGGATATTATGTCCGATTTCTGGGGAAAGAACATCCCTAAATTAGGCTTCGGCCTTATGAGACTGCCAAAGAATGATGATGGCTCTATTGACCTTGAACAGACAAAGGCAATGGTAGATCTTTTTGTTGATGCAGGTCTCACTTATTTTGATACAGCTTATGTTTATGATGATGGAAAATCAGAAGAAGCAGCAAGAGAATGTCTTGTAAACCGTCATCCCCGCAGAAGTTTTACGCTTGCTACAAAACTTAATGCAATGGTTGCAAAAGACGAGGAAGACGCTAAAAAGCAGTTCTATACAAGTCTTGAGCGTACAGGGGCCGGTTATTTTGATTATTATCTTCTCCATGCATTGATGAGAAGTAATTACGAACTTTATGAGAAATATCATCTTTGGGATTTTGTAAAAGAACTTAAAGAAAAGGGATATATCAAGCACTGGGGATTTTCTTTCCATGGAGATCCTGCTTTGTTGGAAGAAATATTGAGTAAGCACCCTGATACAGATTTTATCCAGCTTCAGATAAACTATGCTGACTGGGAAAATCCAAATATTGCTGCCAAGGAATGTTTTGAGATAGCTAGAAAATACAATAAATCCATTGTTGTAATGGAACCTCTCAAAGGTGGAGCTCTTGCAGATCCTCCTTCGAATGTTAAGGATGTATTTACAAAAGCTAATCCAAATACTTCTGTTGCTTCATGGGCTATTCGTTATGTTGCAGGTATGGATGGTATCATTACTGTCTTGAGTGGTATGTCTAACATGGAGCAGATGAAGGACAACCTAAGTTATATGGCTCACTTTGAACCTTTATCTGATGCAGAAAAAGCTGTTGTTGCTCAGGCTCAGGACGAGCTTAAGAAAATCAAGACAATCGAGTGTACATCATGTCATTATTGTACTCCTGGATGTCCTGTTCAGATGCCAATTCCTGAAATATTTGCTGCATCCAATTTATATGCAAAGATGGAGAGATGGGATGCGAAGTCCGCATACAAGAAGGCTGTTGGAGCAGACGGCGCAGCAACTCCTGATCAGTGTGTCAAGTGTGGGGCTTGTGAAAGTGCCTGTCCTCAGCATCTTCCAATCATAAAGTTACTTGAAGAAGCAACAGAAACATTTGCAAAATAAATGGAGTCTCTATAAACTGCGATTTTTAGAGATGCCCTGAATAATTTTGTTGCAGAAAAATGGAATCTGATAGTAGAGTAGAATGTATGAAACGATATTTTACTGAATATACAGATTCCATTTTTGATTTTAAAGAATATAAACCTTTCCCATTATGCAGTGACAGGGAATCATGGCTAGGTATCTCTGCTGACCTGAAAGATTATCTGCTGGATTTGGGTAAATCAACTCAAGATATTATACGGAAATCAGGATGGCCCCATATCTATATGACTGACTACTTGGAGTTCTCTCGAAGTGGTGACAGGGTTAAATATGAAAATCTCTTTTTTGGCAGGAGGAATTATCTTGAGATACTGGTCTTGGCTGAATGTTTGTCAAAGTCAGGAAATTATCTTGATGATATAATTAATGGAATATCATTATTATGCGAAGAATCAAGTTGGTGTCTTCCTGCTCATAACTCACGGATTAGAGATCACAAACAAGAATGCATGCCTGATGTAGACCTTCCTGTAGTTGATCTGTTTGCCTGTGAAACCTCTGCACTTCTTTCTCTTGTTTATTATCTTTTGAAGGATGAGTTGGATTCTATAAGCCCCCTTATATGTAAAAGAATAAAATCTGAAATTAACCGGAGAATTATAACTCCATATCTTTCCTATCACTTTTGGTGGATGGGAGATGAAATGGAAGTTATGTGTAACTGGACCCCATGGTGCACTCAAAATGTTCTGCTTACGGTTTTTCTGACTGATTGCGAGATAGAAGTAAAATCCAAGGTTGTAAAGCAGTCTTTATATAGCCTCGATTCTTTTTTGAAGGATTATGGAGAAGACGGTTGCTGTAGCGAAGGTGTGGAATATTATCGCCATGCAGGACTTTGTATGTTTGACGCCTGTCATATACTTGATGTTGTTTCTGGCGGTAGCTTTAGTTCTATATATTCATTGCAGAAAATACGCAATATGGCAGAGTTTGTCGTAAACATGCGTGTTGATAATGAACATCGTAACGATAAAGATCGTAACGATGGATACTATTATAATTTTGCGGATTGTTCTCCTAAGGCGGGATTTTGTGGAGTAAGGGAATACCTTTTTGGGAAAAATACAAAAAGTACTGCTCTAATGAATCTTGCCGCAAAGGACTGGAAGAGTAGTAGTGTGCAGGAAAAACTCTTTGGATTAAGTGCGACACAAAAAAACGGATGTAGTCTGTATTATATATTACAGTCTTTGTTCTATGGGAAAGAACTTGATCTGTATAAAATCAGCGATTATAGAGCTGAAAGCAGAAAGTTTGTCTATTACCCAAGTACAGGAGTGTGGATTACCCGTACTGAAACATATAATCTTGCTGTAAAAGCTGGCGGAAACGGGGACAGCCATAATCATAATGATACAGGTTCAATTATACTGTATAAGAATGGAAAACCTTTTCTGATAGATCTTGGAGTAGAAAGTTATACTGCAAAGACTTTTTCAAGTCATCGTTATGAGATATGGACAATGCAGTCAGCCTTTCATAATCTGCCCCTCATAAATGATAAGATGCAGTGTGATGGTAAGGAGTATAAAGCTGGGAATGTAATTGTTACCGAGGATTCCATTTCTATGGATATTGCAGGTGCCTATCCAGCTGATAGTGGTTGCAGTAGTTATGTACGTACAGTAAAGTGCAGCCCTGAAGGTATACTTTTGGAAGACAAGTGTGAGAGTGGGCATTGTATATTATCCTTAATGACACAGGAACGTCCTGAAATAATCAGTGCCCAAAGAATTAAGATTGGAGATTTGGGATATATTGAGATACAAAGCGCTCTGACAGGTGATGTAAAAGTCGAGAGTTATGCTGTTACGGATGCAAGATTACAGAGAGCTTGGCATGGAAATATCTATAGAATCCTTTTAGATTACGATGATGGAATAAAACTTTTTTTACTATAAAGTTTTTGATTTTTTGATTTTACCGTTGTATACTATAAACAAGACTGTGTTAGAGTCTTAACCGGTAGTCTGAATACCGTAAACTTGATATAAAAGAGAGGGTTTATATTATGACCACATCTGTTTCCGCACAGGGATTTACCTTGAATAAGGACCAGAATGATTTAATTCATTCAAAATTACAGCGTATTGCTTATGCTGACAACTTAATAGTTGATTTAATCCTCCATGTCAAGGAAGATAAAAAATTTTACTTTGAGTGCACTATAAATTTCCGCTGGGGTGCAAGTGCTCATCTTACTAGTGATGACTTTGACTTTGCAGCTGGCGTTAATAAGTTAATGGACTCCCTTGATGTAAAAATCAAGAAGGAAAAAGATAAGGTTCAGGAAAAGAAATAGTACCATTAGTGGAATATTTTTTTTCTGAAATAATTCTATAATTGATGTGCCTTAAGGGGCTGCCCATTGTATATGTGGCAGCCCTTTTTTTGTGCTATCGGTCAAATGAAGATTCAATGTTTAGCTGTGACCTGTATTTTGCAACAGTACGTCTTGCGACCATAATATTTTTGCTTGCAAGTATATCACTGATTTTCTGGTCGCTGAGCTTTTTTTGCGAGTCCTTATTTTCTTCTAGTATCTGTTTTATGGCTGTCAATACCTGATCTTTACTCACAAGTTTGCTTTGGTCATTCCATGTGGATGGGTTTACTGCGTTTGAGAAGAAGTATTTGATATCAAATAATCCCCATTCGCATTGAATGTATTTTGTATTTGCCATGCGGGATATTGTTGCATCATGTAATCCAAGTTTATTGGCTAAATCTACCTGTCTTAGAGGATTCAAGTGTCCTGGACCATTCTGGAAAAAATCATTCTGCAATTTTACTATATAGCAGCAGGCTTCTAGAAGAGTATTTTGTCTTGATTCCAATGCCTCAATAAAGTTCTCTGCCTGTTTAATACCATCTTTGATAAGTTTCTTTTCATCACGGCTGCTGTTTTCCTTTGCCTTGAACTCTTGATAATCAGGGTTTATTGCTACTTCAGGAATCATATTCTTGGCCAGCCGGACTTTCCAAGTAAACTGACCTTTTTTTACAAGCCCATTCTTAAAGTCATCTCTTTCTATGACTTCATCTGTTCTCTCGACATAAATGTCTGGCGATATATAATGAATCTCGTCTGTATCAAAGTTCCTTGCAGGATAAGGATCTAGTGTACGTATGAAATCTATGGCTTCCTTGACACTTTGTGGTGTAACACTCAGGTTCTTATACAGTTCATGAGTTTCACTAAGACCTATCATATGTCCCAAATCTTTCTGGTACTTGATGATCTTGGCTGTAACTTTTTCTATGGAAGGCGGGTTTAGAAAATTAATGTTGTGGTCAAGAATCATCTTAGCCAAATCCGGGGCATTTTTCATCATTGAACACTGTACCCAAAGACTTTCTTCTACATCTTTTGTACATGTACCGATAGGATCAAAATGTTGTATCAGGGAAGTAAGTTTTGTCAGATGGCCATAAGTATCACCTTTGGAAGGATCTAGAAGTGATGCTGGGGATAATATATGGAATCCCTTATTGTCAAGGTTATGGATAAGTCTTTCACCTAAATCCTGTTCCACTGTGGACAAATCCAACATATGGAGTTGGGAAAGCAGATGTGTTTTTAATGATTCTCTATGATCAGGATGGGCTTCCAATGCTGCCTGAAAGTTGTCGCTGGCCTGTAGTCTGGATGCATTGTATGATGACGATAGTCTTGTTGAATCTTTAGGTCCAGAGTGCTTCTTTGTTTGTGCAATTTCTCCGCCGATATCCTTTGTAATGATCAGGGCCGGGTTTTTCTCTACTTCGGCATAAACGGATGCCCTTAAGTCCTCCTTACTCATATACAGGACTTCAAGAGACAGTAATTGCTTTTGGCTTAACGATAGAGCTTGAACTTGTTTCTGAACAATATTTTGCTGAAAACCATAATCAAACATATATCTAATATAGCATAAAAAGTACAATACAGATATACTTTTTTTTAGTATGAAAAATATAGAAAAATATGGTCTTAAAGTTCCTGAAATACTGCTTCCAGCAGATAAGAATTTGTCTACATGGGCTGTCATTGCCTGTGATCAGTATACCCAATCAGAGTCATATTGGAATCAAGTCAAAGAGTGCATAGGAGATAAACCTTCGACACTTAATATTATTTACCCGGAAGTATATCTGGGTGAAAGTAATAGAAAGCTTCGCATTGAGAACATCAGGTCCACGATGAAGTCATATCTTGAGGATGGTGTATTCGATAGTCCTGAAAAAGAGATGATTTACATTGAACGTACTACAGCTTACGGAAGGACAAGAAAAGGTCTCCTTGCCGCTTTGGACCTTGAAACCTATGAATGGAAACCAATGAGCAAGGCTTTAGTAAGAGCAACTGAAGCTACGATTGTTGATCGTATTCCTCCTCGTAAGGAAATAAGAATGAATGCTCCTGTGGAACTGCCTCATATAATGCTGCTTGCAAATGACCCTGACAGACTTCTTGTTGAAGCTACCGGCAAACAAGTCAGAAACTCTGAGCCTGTTTATGATGGAGACCTTATGCTGAACTCTGGTCATATAACAGGCTGGAGCATTAAGGATGAGAATATACTCGAAAGTATCGGTTCTGCATTGGAAAATCTTGCAAAGAAGAATACATGTGAGGACGGATCTGTATTCCTTTTTGCGGTGGGAGATGGGAATCATTCTCTTGCTACGGCAAAGGCTGTATGGGATGAATATAAGGTTTCTGCTTGTCCTGAGGACAATCTCAATGATAGCCCTGTAAGATATGCTCTTGTAGAAATTGTCAATATCTATGATGAGGGGCTTACTTTTGAGCCAATCCACAGGGTTTTGTTTACAGATAAAAATCAAGAACTGATGGATACTGTGTGTGACAAACTGTCACAAAGTTATCATTGCGAAATAGAAGATTATGATAATGCTGAAGACTTTGAAAAGGCTATTAAGGAATCTGATAATACAATAGGATTTACTTTCTCTGGATCTGACTCAAAGGTACTGTACAAGGCAATCAGAACAGATATAAGTGAACTTGCAGTGAGTGTCCTGCAGCCTTTGCTGGATGACTTTGTAAAGGAAAAGGGGTGTGAAATAGATTATATTCATGGAACAGAGGAAGTCTTACGTCTGTCCAGCAACCCGGGTTCTGTGTGCATAATGCTTCCTCCGATAAATAAAGAATCTTTCTTTGATACAATCAGCTCGAGAGGTCCTCTTCCGCGTAAAAGCTTTAGTATGGGTGAAGCCAGCGAAAAGCGATTTTACGTAGAGTGCAGGAAGCTTTTTTACTGATTTTTTTCTTTCCAATCCTTGGATTTCCGTGTTATACTCCTTATGATAGCAATACTATCATAAGGAGTTATTTTATATCATGAAGATTACTAAACTATTATTACTAGTGTCCGTGGCTGTAGTGTCAGCTTTAGGATCTTTTGTCTTTGCAGAAGGAAATAATCCTGCTTTTTCCATTACTGTTGATGCTGCTTATTATCCTGCTCATGAAACTAATGATGGAGCTTCCATTGCATATGCAAATATTAATGGTCCTTTTTCTGGAGTTGAAGGACGTGTTACAGGTGCCTGTAATTATGTTATACCGACGCCTTTAGGTGATAACTGGCTTGTAAGTTCTGCTAATGTGGAATTAAGAGGATCCCTGGAACTTACTCCGGTATCTTTAAGACCTGCATTTGAAGTAAAGTTCACACCTCTTCCTTTTCTGGTATTTGCTGCGGGTACAGAAATAGGTTCCGGCTGGACTTTTGCTCCTCTTGGAGCCCAAGGTATTGCATATTATGATGCAAAAAGCGGGAAATATGTTGATTACTCCCCATTTAGTCACTGGTACTGTAACTTTTATGCGCAGGGTGTATTCCAGTTTGATACAGGAGCGCTTATTGAAGGAGACTGGACTCATGTTGTGATGATGGCTTTGTATCAGGTTTCCTACAAGATGATGAGCGGGACCGGAAGCGGTGATTACTGGCTTTGGCAGACAATCGGGAACAAGGCAAATGGACTTCAGTATTATTCCAGCATAGTTCTTGCTTACCAGATGCCTCTTCCTATTTACAGGGTTGGTGTAATGGCAGAATTTGAAGGACATTATATGGCCAAAGATTATGGTGAATATGCTGAAACTTATGACGGAGACTTTATGTCTATAAATATTTCTCCTCTGGCCCAGTTTAACTTCACTGAAAAAGATGAACTTTCTGTCCTTGTAGGGTTTGCAAGCCGTAGAACTTATGAGGATAATAGTATAAGCAGTGTTGATGTCGTAAAGACAAAGACAGGCCGCGAGTGGTATTTTAACAGACTTGCCGTGAGTTACACACATTCTTTCTAGACTATGAATGAAAATCATAAGGACTTTTTTGTGTTTTTTCCTTATAAAAGTTGTGCAAAGTTAAAGAGAAAGTAGAGAAAAGTTAAGGAAAAATCGGAACAAAGTCCTTGTGATAATTTTTTTACATCGACGAGATTTATTTTTTACATCGACGATATTCAAAATTTACATCGGCGATATTTACTTTTTACATCGACAGTATTCAAAAATTACTCCTACAAGACTTCAGGACAAGTTTTTATTAGTTTTTTTCATCTAGAATCTTTACAAAGATCATATTATGGAACTTTTTTCGGTTCTCGGTATTTCAAGAGAAAAAACTTTACAAATGTGATATCACATGTTACCATTTTATTACAAGACAAATAGAGGAGTTTGTAAAAATGGTACAAAAAAAAGGAAAAACAAAATTCGGACAAACTGTTAAACAGAACAAGGTGCTGATATTGATGTGCCTTCCTGCAATTATTTTCTTTCTTGCTTTTCACTATGCGCCTTTGCCAGGTATATATATTGCTTTTGTAAAATTTAATTATGGTAAGGGTGTATTTGGAAGTCAGTTCATAGGATTACAGAATTTCAAATTTTTGTTTGAATCCGGAAAACTTACTATGCTGACCTTGAATACTATAGCTTATAATCTTACTTTTGTTGTCCTTGATAATTTCATTGCTATTCTGATGGCTATACTTATCAATGAAATAACAAAAAAATGGTTTAAGAAAGTTACTCAGACAATAATGCTTTTGCCATATTTTATTTCTGCTGTACTTGTAGGACTTCTTGTTTATAACGTTCTTAACTATGATTATGGTTTCTTGAATAAAATCATAAAGGCTTGTGGAGGGGAACCTTGGGCTCCATACTCAAATCCTAAGGCATGGCCTTTCTTGATACCGTTTATCCAGCTTTGGCAGTGTACAGGATATAATACTATTGTATATTTTGCTGCAATCATGGGTATTGATAATGAAGTAATTGAGGCTGCACGTATTGACGGTGTAAATGCTTTTCAGCGTATCAGATATATCGTGCTTCCACTTCTTAAGCCAACTCTTGTAATTCTTTTGCTGTTTGCAATGGGAGGAATCGTAAAAGGTAATTTCGGTTTATTCTACAATATCATTGGGCGTAACTCCGTGTTATATCCTACAACAGATATCATTGAAACATATGTATATCGTGCAACCATGAATGATTTTAATTTCTCTACAGCTTCTGCAGTAGGATTATATCAGTCTGTATTGGGATTTATTATTGTCATGACTTGTAACAAGGTTATCAAGCTTATTGAGCCTGAATATTCTTTGTTCTAGAGTCAGTTTGATCTGTATAATTTCAATTATAATGTGCGTTTATTGAGACGCACTGCCAAAGTGGATTTTTTTAGGAGTTAATTATGGTACAGAAGAGTACATCAGATTATTTTTTGGAATATCTTGCAATAATTCTTGTTGCAGTATTTTCTATAACTTGTATTATTCCATTTCTATTGATTTTGGGTACATCATTCAGTGCGGAGGAAGTTGTTCGTGT
The DNA here is from genome assembly GCA_045616545.1 of Treponema sp. Classification (GTDB taxonomy): domain Bacteria; phylum Spirochaetota; class Spirochaetia; order Treponematales; family Treponemataceae; genus Treponema_D. The sequence continues at coordinate 73,690 of JAZLGX010000015.1, forward strand.
AAAAGGATTCTCTCTTCTTCCACAAAGTTTTACAACAGAAGCTTATGGGATGATATTCAAGAATGGTAAAGTTATTCTTGGTTCTTATGCAGTTACTATTTTGCTTACATTAGTAGGTACTTTGCTTGGACTAAGTATTATTTCCATGACAGGATATGCATTGAACAGGCATGATTTCCCATGGCGCAACGGAATATCTTTCTTTATTTATTTCGCCAGTTTGTTTAGTGCAGGTCTTGCTCCATATTATCTCCTGATGGTTAAGTACTATCATCTTAAGGATAATTATCTTGCAGTTCTTTTGCCTTTGCTTATGTCTCCATGGCTTATCATCCTCATGAAGAATTATGTAAAGTCTGTTCCTTACTCAATTACAGAGTCAGGTAAAATTGATGGTGCAGGAGATTTTACAATCTTCATCAGACTTATTCTTCCTATGCTCAAGCCTGCCCTGGCAACCATTGGTCTGTTCCTTGCGTTGGGTTATTGGAATGAATGGTATCAGTCTTCGTTGTTCTTGAGTGCTAAGGTTGACTATAAGCCATTGCAGTATATGTTGTATCAGATTGTTAACCAGGTTGCATATCTTAAAAACTCTATTGCAGGACAGTATGTAGATTTTAGTGATTTCCCTCAGGAAACTCTTAAGATGGCTACTGCTGTTGTTGCAACAGGACCTGTTGTTCTTGTGTATCCTTTTGTCCAGAAATATTTTATTTCTGGTATTACAGTTGGTGCTGTCAAAGGTTGATGTTGGATTTGATAATAATTTAATAGTTAATATATTCATAGGAGGAATTATGAAACGTATTAAGAAGGTGGCTGCAACAGCAGTTGCAGGTGTATTAGGATTAGGTCTCGCTGCTGGACTTACATCTTGCGGTGGAAAGAAAGAAAGTGCTAAGGCTGGTGGAAATGATTTATCCAAGCATGTTGTTATCCAATATATGACAACTGGAGATAAACCTACTAATGGTGCTACAGAAGAAATGCTTGCTAAGCTTAACAAGATACTGACAGAGAAGGTAAATGCTGAACTTCAGATTTACTATATTCCTTGGACAGATTATCTTACAAACTATAACCTCACTCTTGCTCAGATGGATGGAACTGTAGACCTTGTTGGTACAGCTTCTGACTGGCTTGATGCTTGGAAGAACTCAAAGAATGGTGCATTCCTTCCTTTGACAGAGGATATGTTGAAGACTTATGCACCTAAGACATGGGCTTCTGTATCAGCTGATCACTGGGAGATGTGTAAGTACAACGGCGATATCTATCTGATGCCTGAGGATAACTATGCACAGTGGATTAACCATGGTTACATGTATCGTGGTGACTGGGCTAAGGAAGCTGGTCTTAACGGTGTTCATTCATGGGAAGATCTTACAAAGTATCTTGAATGGGTAAAGAAAAACAAGGACGGTGTTATTCCTTGGAACTCTGACGGTGCAGCTTCTACTTATCATGCAGACGGATATATCATGTCTAAGAGTGATTTCATCTGTCTTGATGGTATTGCTACTACAGGGCTTTATGGTGTACGCCGCTCTAATCTTAACAAGATCTATTCACCATTCTATGAAGGTAATGAGCTTGTTGAATATGCAAAGCTCATGAAAAAGTGGGATGAGATTGGTGTATGGAAAAAAGATGTATTGAACAATACTTCTGATAACCGCTCAGAGTTCTATCTTGGACAGGTTGCTATGGAACAGCACCATACTCAGACATGGTATACACAGGTAAGACCAAAGATGGAAGAAAATCAGCCAGAAAGCGATTGTGAATTCTTCTGGTTTGGAGAAGAAGTTGGAAACCTTACTGCAATGACAATTACTCATGGTGCTATGGCTGTATCTGCTGCTTCCAAGAATCCTGAAAGAGCATTGATGGTATATGATCTCATCCGCAATGACCCAGAATGCTATAATCTCTTTAACTATGGTATTGAAGGACGTCAGTATGTTCTTACTCCAGAAGGTTATTTTGACAGACCTGCCGGATATACAGATGATAAAGATGGTATTACAACAAATTACTGGTGGGGACGTAATGATGACCTCGAAATCCGTAATGTAACTTGTGCATGGGATAAGTTTGATGAAATCTCTAAGGTTTATGAAAACTATGCAATCGATTATCCATATGGACAGATTGTTTGGGATGTAGACAATATTCAGACACAGCTTGAGAATATTTCTGATGTATGGGCTAACTATATGGCTCGTATCTGTTATGGAAAGATGGATAATCCAGAAGCTTATGTTGCAGAGTTCAGGGCTGCTCTTAAGAAAGCTGGTATCGAAGATATCATGACAGAACTTCAGAAACAGCTTGATGCATTCAATGCTTCAAAGTAATTAGGTTGTCATAAAGTATACAGGGTTGTCTGCTGTTTGGCAGACAGCCTTTTTTTATGTATGGAGGTTAAAATGGAATTTGAACTGAATAATAAATGGAAATTCTGTATTCAAGAATCAGAAGATTCCTTTGAATCAATACAGGACAGATGGTCCAGTGGATTTGATGACAGTAGATGGGAAGATGTCTTTGTTCCTGATGACTGGTCTGTACGATACCCTTTTGATAAAAGTTATTCCAGTGGTACAGGTTATTTACGTGGTGGTAAAGGATGGTATCGTTATCACCTTGATCTTACAGATACTCAATATGAGGATCTTGCAAAGTCTGATGTCACATTACACTTTGGAGGTGTATATAAAAACTGCAGGGTATGGTTTAATTCCTATAATGTTGGTCGTCATAATAATGGATATACTGCTTTTGACGTTAATGTTACAGGGCTTATAAAAAAGAATAATGTTATCGTGGTTTTTGTTGATCATACAGAGATTGCTGATTCACGATGGTATACAGGATCTGGCATTACACGGAAAGTGAGCTTAAGATATCATGGTAAGTTACATTTTGGTCCTTATGGAGTAAGGGCAAGTCTTGATTCATCTGGAACTGCTGTTCTTTTGGCAGATATTGTAAATGATGGTTTATCCCCTGCTGAATGCATTCTTTCCGGAATATTTTCCCCTAGGGAAGACATAAAGAGTGTTGAGTTTACAGAATCCTTTATGATAGGGGCTGAGGAAAGTAGAACTGTGGAAGTAAAGATTCCTATAGAAAATATAGAGAGATGGAGTCCAGAAAATCCTGCTTTGTATGATGTGTCCTGTGCTTTGGGATCTTCAAATACTCTTAGTGATATATATGATACTACAGTTGGATTTAGGTCCATCAAGTTTGATGCAGACAAAGGTTTTTCTTGTAATGATGTGAACTACAAGATAAAAGGTGTATGTGTTCATGAGGATGCTGGATGCCTTGGGAATGCTGTCCCAAAGGAAGTCTGGGCAAGACGCCTATGCAAGTTAAAGTCTGCAGGTTGTAATGGGATTCGTATGAGTCATAACCCGCATTGTGCTGAACTATATGATCTGTGTGATGAACTTGGATTTTTTGTTATGGATGAAATCTATGATGAATGGGCAGATCCTAAGAATAAGTGGAGCCATGGACATAATGTTTATCCTCCAAGTCATCAAGGATATGCTGAGTTCTTTAGGGATAACTATAAGGATGACGTTAAGACTTTTGTCCTTTCACATATCAATCATCCAAGTATAATCATGTGGAGTATCGGAAACGAAATTGATTATCCGAATGATCCATATTGTTCTCCAAAGTTTATGGAGATGACAGGAAACAATGATAATTCAAAACCTAAACAGGAGATGCTGTATAATCCTCACCATCCTGATTTTGATAAGCTTCCTGAAATTGCAGCTAACCTTGTTAACGAAGTAAAAAGATGGGATACAAGCAGACCTGTTACTATGGCACTGGCTTTTCCTGAATTATCTGCACAATATCCTGCCTTGTATGAGTGTCTCGATGTAATCGGGTATAACTACAAAGAGCACCTTTATCAAAAAGACCATGCTTTATATCCAGGAAAACCATTCATAGGAAGTGAAAACGGACACAATTACAATCAATGGTTATATGTCAAGGATAATGATTATGTTTCAGGGCAATTCCTTTGGACTGGTATAGATTATCTTGGAGAAGCTCATGGATGGCCAATACATGGAAGTGGAGCTGGTATTCTTGATTTAGCTGGATTTGAGAAAGATGGCTATTACTTTACAAAAAGTCTGTGGAGTAATGAGCATTTTGCTTATATATCAACGTCAAGTAAGGATGATTACTGGTACAACTCATCCCGCTCATGGAATTATGCTGATGGGGAAGAAGTTGTTATTCGAGTTTATACACAGGATAACAGCTGTGAACTTTTTATAAACAACAGGAAAATTTCCAGTGCAGAAAAGAACTCTGATGGATATATATGTTTTGTAGTTCCATATGAAAAGGGAGAAATCAAAGTAAAAACCGAGAATGGTCTTGAGGATTTTATTATGACTGAGGAAAACGTCAGTACTATGGAATGTACTGTCTCAGACAGATTTTCTCAGGAGAGCAGTGATGGTCAGGAAGAAATATATCAGATAGAAGTGACTCTCAAGGATAAAAACGGTACCGTATGCATTACCCAAGATGCAGAGATACAAGTAAAGTGTTCAGGAGATGCAGTCTTGATGGGAATAGAAAACGGAAACCTTGCTGACGTAAATCCTTATTGCAGTAACAGACGCAGTACTTACAAGGGTAAAGCTATTGTCTATGTAAGGGTGAATCATGTTGCCGATGTAGAAAAACAAAGCACAGTCAGAATTGACTGTGCTTCAGTAAGTGACCTCGGCGGGGTTCGAACTCGCTACCTGTTGCTTAGGAGGCAACCGCTCTATCCATGTTGAGCTACGGGGTCAGAAATTGAATGGTTCCCAAAGAACCATTCATGGGACTGTGAATATAGTGCTCGGGGTTAACCCGGGCATTTAATTATTTGTCCTTAGCTCTTTCAACAAAAGAACCATCACGTGTGTCTACTACAACGCGTTCATCCTGGTTGATGAAGAGAGGAACTCTGATTTCAACACCAGTATCAAGTGTAGCAGGCTTAAGAGACTTACCAGAAGTATCTCCCTTAACACCAGGTTCACAATAAGTGATTGTACGGATAACCTGTCCTGGAAGATTAACACCTACAGCGTTTCCGTTGTAGAATACAATCTGAACATCGTAATCATCATCTGGAGAAAGGAAACCAATATTGTCTCCGAGATCGCTTCTTTCGAGAGCAACGTCATCGTATGTTTCCTGATCCATGAAGTGGAATGTATCGCCGTCGATGTAAGAAAGCTTAACTGTCTTTTCTACAAGTTCAACTTCTTCAAATTTTTCACCAGCATCAAGACCGAGATCCTGTGTAGAACCTGTAACGATGTTCTTTACACGCATCTTTACAGTAATACCCTGGCGTCCTGATTTCTGTCCAAGCATACGCTGAACGATAAATGCAGAGCCTTCAAACATGAAAGCTGTGCCAACTCTGATTTCGTTTGTTGATATCATATCAGTAACTTCCCTAATATAAGTGTTCGTATATTATATATATAAATTTTAAATAATGCAACTATTTTATAAAAAGTTAAATGTTTGTGATACTGGTAATATAGTCCATAAGATGATCCGAGAGGCATCCCAAAGATCTTAGTTTTTGTGCAAGGAGCTGAAATCCTGTTGCAAAGCTATCGTAGTTTTCCAATAAATAAGTGAGTGTTGATATACTTTGTTGGCTGGAAGTGATATCTTGATACGTATTTAAAATATCTTGGGCTTCCTGGCAACAAGCCTTGCCTTCTGTGGTATTATATGATATGTAGAACTCTTCTGATTTTTGAGCTGTGTCCCTATCCATGAAGTAAGTAAGTCTATCAACAAAGGCTTTTACTTTTACCAGGTGATATTCTTCCTCCTGTGGGTATGCATGCCATATAAATGGTATTCCTGATAGACAAGCCCTAGAAAAAGAGTCTTCTCCTCTGATAAAGTTAAAATCCATTAAAGTCAGCAAGGCATCCCATTGTTCTTGCGATAAATATGGTAGGCAAATCAACTGGAAGTCATTATTTACATCTGATAATGCTTTTTTTACACTTTCCAGGCTTATTCCTGCAGCTGCAAAGATTCGTATATTGAAGTCAGGATTATGTGTTTTCTTGTAGGATTCAAAATTAACAAGAGCCTTTATTACAGGGGTAAAGTCCCTTGGGTAGCTGAATAACAGAACATCAAATGTATTTTCCTTTTTCTCAAGGAAAGGTACTCTGCTTAAAGCTGATTTTTGGTCTTCCAGATAAGTTATAAAAGGTTTATCTAATAATAATCCTGCTGTTTTTTCTGAGAAACCGGGCATAAAATTTACTTTTTTGACAAAAGCAGACCTGGTTCCTGATTTCAGGAGATGAAAGTCATCCGCCCATTCTTCTGCTGTAAGGTATTCAATGTTGATTAGCTGTGCTATTTCTGTCCTTTTTTTGTCAAACAGAATATTATCAAGCCATTCTGGTCTTTCGCATTGAAAGCATTGTAATATTATTTTCAGTGAATGATGTGAATAGTACTCCCTACATTCTGCATCTGCATTCCAATCAAGTACTGTCCAGTTATTGTACTGCTGGATTGCTTTTGTGCTGTCAATTCCAGGTGCCATTGAAGCAAATGAAACTAAGTTACTTACAATGAGGGACAGATTTAGTTCCGGATGTTTTTGGGTTAGACTGCGTGCAAGGCGGTATACAAAGCCGATATCTCCATAATTGTCGACTACAGAACATAATATTGCTATATCCATATAAAAACTCCTTACATTTGTATAATAGTTTTTATCAATCTTTTTTACAACAGAGATTTTTAGTGAGTTTATTTATGTAAGAAGTTAACATTCAAGGACAATATTTATGTAGTAAAGTTAAAAGAGGTTGATAATGCAGATTTTTAGTTTTTCAGTTTTTGGTTATGAAGGAGCATTAGTTACTGTAGAAGTTGATTTACGGCGAGGAATACCGGCTGTTGATGTTGTTGGGTTGGCTGATGGAGCTGTCAAGGAATCTAGGGAAAGAATGCGAAGTGCTATTCGTAATTCTGGATATGATTTTCCTCCGGAAAGAGTATTGATAAGCTTGAGCCCTGCTGATTTAAGGAAGGAAGGGGCTGGGTTTGACCTTGCCATAGCATTGGCAGTGCTTAAGGCAAAACAGGATTTTGAATCGGACATCGGTGGAGTTCTTGTAATGGGAGAGTTGGAACTTAATGGTAGGGTTCGTCCTGTGAGAGGTGTGCATGCAGCTGTCAGTACTGCATACGAAAGTGGTATATCATACTGTATCGTCCCAAAGGAAAATGAAGAAGAAGCTAGAGAAATCAAGGATATGAAAGTATTTGGGGCGAGTAGCCTGACAGAAGCTTTTGAATCTTTGCAAAAGTCTGAATCTTTTATAAGTTCAGCTTCCTGTAATCCTAATCTGGTAGATGATACTCTCCCTCAGGGAGCTGTCTGCATAGATGGAGTATATTTTGCCAAGGTTGAGTCTGATACTGAGTATTTGGAAGTAAAAAATCAGGCTTATCTTATTCGGGGATTACAAATTGCTGCCGCAGGTGGACATAATTTGCTTGCTTATGGACCACCTGGTTGTGGAAAGTCTCTTGCATTACAGAAATTTTCAGGATTGCTTCCGTTACTTACTGTAGAAGAAGCTCAGAGTGTTACAAGGATTTACTCGATTGCATCTCTCCTTCCTGCAGGGACTCCATTGATAAGAATTCCTCCGTTTAGAATGCCTCATCAGACTGCTACTATAGAAGGAATATGTGGTGGAGGAGCGAAATGTAGTCCGGGAGAGATATCTCTTGCGCATAACGGGGTTCTGTTTCTGGATGAAGCAGCAGAGTATCGTACATCAGTGCTCCAGATGTTAAGAGTTCCTTTGGAGTCCGGAAGTATAACCTTAAGTCGTGCAGGAAGAACTACTGTTTATCCAGCCCGATTTCAGCTGATTATGGCCACAAATCCATGTCCATGCGGTTTTTATGGAAGCAGGGACAGGCTGTGTTTGTGTTCATCTAGGGCTGTTGAAATGTATTGGAAAAAATTCTCTGGTCCTTTACTAGATAGGATAGATATTCGAATACATGTGGAAAGGAGAGATTCTGGATCTGAAGCTGTTTCAACGGAAGCTCTCCGTAAAAATATAGCAAGAGCTGTGAATATACAGCGTTTGAGGCAGCAAAAGAGAAATGCATATTTAAGCCCGTGTGAAATACAAGAGTACTGTATTATGACAGATGAAGCGAAATCTTACTTGGAAGAGGAATCAGAACGCTTTGAGTTATCGGCAAGAGCAGTGAGTGGATGTATGAAACTTGCCCGTACTATAAGTGACATGGCTGCAAAAGAAATTATTGATACAGATTCAATAGTGGAAGCTATCGGGTATAGGAAGAATAGTGTAGGACTGGATATAGAATATTTATAAAAAAAAAGAGGAACAAATACTTGTTCCTCTTATACCGGCTCTGAGACTCGAACTCAGACACGCTCGCGCGCAAAAGATTTTGAGTCTTTCGTGTCTACCATTTCACCAAGCCGGCGTATGAGAAGAATATATCAAAATATTTTTTTTTATGCAATAGGTAGACAACAAAATTTATATAAATATAATTGAATCTCTATGGAAAATAAATTTACTACGGGATATACGCCAATTGAAGTCCTGAAAGAAGTCTTTGGATATGATTCTTTCCGTTCTATGCAGGCTGATGTTATCAATAATGTTTTGGAAGGAAAAGATACTCTTGCGGTGATGCCTACAGGTGGTGGAAAATCACTATGTTATGAAATACCTGCTCTGATGTTACCGGGACTTACTGTAGTAATCTCTCCATTGATTGCACTGATGCAGGATCAGGTAAAGCAGTTAGATGCTTTTGGTGTTCCGTCTGCTTTTCTTAATTCTTCATTGAGTCAGGTGGAATACAATAACACATGTATGAGAGTCAGAAAGGGAGAGATAAAACTTTTATATATTTCACCAGAGGGGCTTAACAGTGGACGCATAAATGATCTTTTACATGGTGAAAATATACGTGTAAGTTGTATAACCATAGATGAGGCTCATTGTATTTCTCAATGGGGGCATGATTTTCGCCCTGATTATCTTCAGATATCTTACCTAAGAAACCAATTTCCTGGGGCAGTATGTCTTGCTCTTACTGCAACAGCTACTAAACAGGTCCAACAGGATATTATGAATAATCTCAATATGGATAAACCTGAAATCCTAATATCCAGCTTTAACAGGCCTAATATTTATCTTGAAGTAAAAGCTAAAAGTCACCCTGTAGAACAGATAATGGAATATATTGAGGAACATAAGGGTGAAAGTGGAATCATATATTGTTATAGCCGTAAGCAGGTGGATGAACTTACAGAAATACTTAGCCAAAAAGGTTTGAATGTGCTTAATTATCATGCGGGTTTGAGTGATAAGGAAAGAGCTAATCATCAGGATGCATTCATAAGCGACAAGGCTGATATAATGGTAGCAACATTAGCCTTTGGTATGGGAATAAATAAACCTGATGTACGCTATGTCATTCATATGGATATGCCTAAATCCATTGAGCAGTATTATCAGGAAATAGGGCGTGCCGGTCGTGATGGAGAACCGTCTTCTGCGCTTCTTTTATTTAGTCTTAAAGATATTCATAAAATCAGATTTTTCTTTCAGGATAAGAAAGATTCCTCGAATGATGAAAAACTTCTGCAAGGTATGCTGGGGTATGCACAAACCAGGGTGTGCCGCAGAATCCATTTGCTGTCATATTTTGGAGAGACTTATACTAAGTCTGGAAACTGTGACTCGGGATGCTGTTGTGACTTGTGTGACAGAGGACCAATAGGCTCCAAAGATGTTACTGTTCTGACGCAGAAATATTTGTCTTGTATATTGAGGACGCGGGAACGTTTTGGTGCATCCTATGTTATTGATGTGCTTTTGGGGTCAAAGAATGAGCGTATAATTAATAATGGTCACAATGAATTGAGTACTTGGGGAATTGGACGGGAACTTACAAAAGATAATTGGTTTGAACTAAGTAGCTGTCTTGTAGATGCTGGTTACTTGTCTCGAGATAGTGAACATAGCGTACTAAGTCTTACTGTACTTGGAAAGCAAACTTTATATAAGCGCGAAAAGGTTTTTCTTCCCGTTGATTTTGCAACCCATAAAAAATTTAGCAAACCTGTACGTACAGCTCAGAAAATGATGCTGGATGATATCGAAGGACAGCGTATAGCAAGAAGCCTGAAAGTCTGGCGTACAAAAATTGCTGATGAGATGAATGTTCCTCCTTATGTTATATTTGGAGATAAAACGCTTGAAGACATTGCAAGTAAAAAACCTCAAAGTTTGTCAGATTTACTTGACTGCTATGGAATAGGAGAAGCAAAAGCAAAAAAGTTTGGGAGAGCTATTCTTGAAATTATTGATGGAGAATAAAAAAAGTTTCTTCAAAAAGTAACATTACTATTGACAGAAACGTATAGCAGTCTTATACTTGTTACTGTAAAAAGTAACAAAAGAGGTTTATTGGCATGGCTAAAAGAACAGACTGCATATACGAAAAATTACCAAGTGACAGATATACTCCTTATTCTTTAGCTCGTAAAATCGGAGCAAAAGCAATTCTTGAAAGCGCTCGTTTCAATAGAGGAAGAGAACGCTATTCAATTCTTATGACAGAAGAGGCTTTCCATATTGTGCAAGATGATGAAGGTCTTGCTTTTATAATGGATGGAAGACGAGTCCCATTCACTGATAGTCTTATAATGGACGAAACCAGTACCGAAACTGTTGCTCCTGGAAGCAAGATGCTTCATAAAGCTGACATACTTGATGCCCTCTTATATGTGGCACAGGAAAATGAGCTTCCTGTCAAAGGTATTCCCGTTCCTGCAAGTGGAATCGGGTACCTTGGGTATGAGTTTTGTTCCAGATGTGATACCATCACTCTTGCACCTCAAAAAGATGAACTTAAAATTCCGGAAAGTGAATTTGTTGTAGGACATGTATATATTGTCTTTGACCACTTTACAGAAACACTTCATATTTTTGCTCTCAACTACACAGAACATCAGATAGATTTGCAGAAGGCTGTTGATAATCTCAAGAAACGACTTGGAGATTTAGATTTTAGCTATCTTGCTCCTCCTGAAGAAGTGGAACCATGCCGTACTATTACAGATCTCGAACAGTCAGAAAAAGAGTATAAAGAAAAAGTTATAGAACTAAAAAAACATATTGTAGCAGGTAATATTTTCCAGGCAGTACCATCGAGAAGACTTCAGTTGGAGTGTGCTTCAAGTGCCATGGAAATATATAGAAGACTTCGTTCTATAAATCCAAGTCCGTATTTGCTGTATATTGATTTTGGTGATAGGCAGCTTGTTGGTTCTAGTCCTGAAAGTCTTGTGCGCGTAAGGGAAGGTGTTGCTTCTATCAGACCTATTGCCGGTACACGTAGAAGAGGAATAAACAATGCTGAGGATGAAGCCTTAAAGGCAGAACTTTTATCTGATCCAAAAGAAAAGAGTGAACATCTTATGCTTGTTGACCTTGCACGTAATGACCTTGGAAGGGTGTGTGAGAGTGGAAGCGTAAATGTTACACGCTACATGGATGTGGAATATTTTAGCCATCTTATGCATATCGTAAGTGATGTGGAAGGAAAAGTCAAAGAAGGTGTAAAACCTATTCAGGTACTTAGATCCGCATTCCCTGCAGGAACTGTAAGTGGATCTCCTAAGATTAGTGCAATAGAGATTCTTAGCAGACTTGAAAAAATCAAGCGTAGATTTTATGCAGGAGCAATTGGATATATCCAAAATACAGGGGACTTGGATTTCTGCATTGGTATACGGTGCGCATTAAAGCAGGATACAACTTGGACTTTGCAGTCTGGAGGAGGAATTGTATTTGATAGTAATCCAGATAGAGAATGGGAAGAGACAAACGAAAAGTTGAGGGCTCTTCGTGTTGTAATAGAAGGAACAAAGAGTCCTGTATTAGTAAAGTAACTGTATAAGTACAATAAAAATTTAGAGAGGTTTATATATGATTTTAGTTATTGATAATTATGATAGTTTTACATATAACGTTGTTCAGTCTCTTCAGCGTCTCGGAAATGAAGAAGTAAAAGTTATCCGCAGTAAGGAATGCACAGTAGAAGAACTTGCTGCTCTCAATCCAAGTCGACTTGTTGTAAGCCCTGGACCTGGAACTCCATCGGATGCAGGAGTTAGTATAGAAGCAATAAAATATTTTGCTGGAAAAATACCTGTTCTTGGAGTTTGTCTTGGACATCAGGCTATTGGTGAAGCTTTCGGGGCCAAAATTGTTCAGGCTAAAAAGATATGTCATGGTGTTGTTGAGGAAATGGATTTAGATGGAAGAGGTCTTTTCCGCACAATTGGAAAGAAATCAAGTTTTACACGCTATCATTCGCTTGTAATAGATGAATCTACGTTAAGTGATGAGTTTGAAATTACGGCTCGAGCTTCTGATGGAGATATTATGGGCATCCGTCATAAGACTCTGATGGTAGAAGGTGTCCAGTTTCACCCTGAATCAATAGCAAGTCAACGGGGTGATGATATCTTTAGAGCATTCCTCAATTATCGCCGGGATAATCTGCCTGTCTCTGATTATCTTAATCAGATTCTTAATAAGAAAGATCTGTCTTTTGAACAGGCTCAGCTCTTTATGGAAAATCTGACTGATGGAACAATGGATGAAAGTGTCATGGCTTCAATTCTTATTGCGCTAGCTGCAAAAGGGCCTGCTGCTAGTGAACTTGCCGGTTGCGCTGATGTTTTGTGCAAGAAAAAGACACCTCTTCCTGTTGAAGGAAATAATCTTGCTGAAATAGTTGGAACCGGAGGAGACGGAAAAGGAAGTTTTAATATTTCAAGTTTCAGTGCCCTTGTTGCTGCTGCTTGTGGACAACCAATGGCAAAACATGGAAATAGAGCTGTTTCCAGTAAGTCTGGTGCAGCTGATTTTTATACGGCAATGGGTATCAATATAAATACTACCCCAGATGTCACTGCTGAAATAATTAAGAAAACAGATTTCGGATTTTTAATGGCACCAATATATCACAGTGCAATGCGCTTTGCGGCTCCTGTAAGAAAAGCTCTTGGTGTTAAGACAATCATGAATGTTCTAGGACCGTTAAGCAATCCTGCCGGTGCAAAATATCAGGTTCTTGGGGTATATGCACCGGAACTTTTGGAGCCTGTAGCTCACGCCGCTAAGAAACTTGGAGCAAAGCGTGTAATGGTAATAACGAGTAAAGACGGTTTTGATGAAATCAGTCCTTGTGTACCAACATATGTCTATCAGATTAATGATGACGGAAAAGAATATAAATACATGATAGATCCTGCAAAATTTGGTATTACAGGTGATGATGTAGAAGAACTTGCAGGTGGAACAGGGGAAGACAATGCACGACTTGCAATGGATATTCTTGATGGAAAGGGACGCAAGACAATTAAGGATGCTGTTTGTCTAAATGCTGGCGCTGTACTTTATATAAGTGGAAAGGTTCGCACTTTGGATGAAGGTTATAAGACAGCCTCAAAAGCTATCGATTCAGGAATCGTAAAAGCAAAGCTTGAAGAAGTAAAAAAAGTTTCCAATGAAATGTGCGCATAAGGATATAACATTGAGTATTAATATTCTTGATGAAATAGTTGAAAAAAGGAAAAAGGATATCAATACACTGGGGTATAATTTAGGTATTGATATTCCGACAGAGCGTGTCAGAAATATAACTCCATTTCTAGATGATAAAGGAAGCATCCTTGAGATAAAGCGGGCTTCACCAAGTAAAGGTGATATTGCTCCTGGATTAGATGCAGTGGAGACTGCTATATCATATTGTCAAGCAAGAACAAGTGCAATAAGTGTTCTTACAGAAAGTCATTATTTTAAGGGAAGTCTTTCTGATCTTATAGATGTCTGTGCTGCTGTTGATAATTATGCATCATTGCATCCTGAGAGAAAAAAAATAGCTGTATTACGTAAAGACTTTTTGCTTTGTCCTGAGGAAGTTGAGATTGCATATAGATGTGGTGCTGATGCTGTTCTTCTCATAAGCCGTATCCTAGATGTAGATATGATGGTTGCAATGGCTTGTAAATGTCAAGCTTTGGGTATTACAGCTTTTATTGAGCTTCGCCTTGATGAAGATTTGATGAAACTTTCAAAGGTACGTGAAGTTGTAGATTCAAAATTTATTGTTTGTGGGGTAAATGCCAGAGACTTAAAGGATTTTAGTATTGATTTGCTGACACCTGCCAGTATGCTTAGAAAAATACAATCAATTATGGGAGAAGATGCAAGAGTTGTTTTTGAGAGTGGTATCCGTACTCCAGAGGCAGCTTCGTTTGCTGGAAGTCTTGGATTCAAAGGTATGTTGCTTGGTGAAGCTGCAGCCCGTAATCCTGAATCGGCAAGTAGTCTTGTTTCATGTTTTGTAGATTCTGATTTTACTGATAATTCAAGATTATGGCTTAGATATTCGGAACAATTAGGGTCTAAGCGTCCATTTGTGAAAATCTGTGGACTAACAAATATAGATGATGCCTTGAAGGCTGCTGAACTCGGAGCTGATTTCCTTGGATTTATATTCTGTTCTAGGAGTCCACGTAATGTAGGGTCTGATACAGTAAGGACTATAGCTGAAGTTGTAAGGCAAAAAGGTTATAGGTGTAATCTTGTGGCTGTTATAACAGATACTACAAGCATAGAATCAGTAGGAGCCATAAATCTTGTGAGACAAGGTGTGCTTGATTGTGTACAGCTTCATGGTTGTAGCGATGTTCTCCTTTCTAAGTCTTTTGATGTAAGTGTTCCTCATTATACGGCTATAAATGTTAATTCTGCTGATGATGTTACTAAGATAGATAAAGTTCGGCTCATTGGAGAAAGTCGCATATTGATAGATGCTAGAATTGGAGATCAGCTTGGTGGAACTGGAACTTTAGTTCCAGAGGAATTAATTAAAACAGTCAGTCATAAAACAAAACTGTGGCTTGCAGGGGGTGTGACTCCTGTAAATGTAAAAGAAATAGTTGGAAAATATAATCCTGAGCTTATTGATGTGTGCTCTGGAGTAGAAAAAACAAAAGGTATTAAAGACCATGCAAAACTTGAGTCTTTGTTTGCTGAATTAAAGGTGGAGGCATAATATGGCAGAATCTGTAGATGGATTCTTTAATGAATATGGTGGAATGTATGTAGCAGAAGTATTACGTCGTCCCCTTGATGAACTTGCCGTTGAGTTTAAGAAAGCGATGGCAGATCCTGAATTTATAAAGGAACTTGAAACTATTCAACGTGACTATATAGGTCGAGAAACACCTCTACTTTATGCAGAGACTGCATCAAAGATATTGGGTGGTGCGCAGATTTATATTAAGCTTGAAGGTTTGGCTAATACTGGTGCACATAAGATAAATAATGCAATAGGACAGTGTCTTCTTGCAAAGCGTATGGGTAAGACTCGTATTATTGCAGAAACAGGAGCTGGCCAGCATGGTGTTGCTACAGCCGCAGCTTGTGCAAAACTTGGTTTGGATTGTACTGTATATATGGGTGAGGTAGATGTAAGACGGCAACAACCAAATGTTGCTGCTATGGAAATGTATGGAGCAAAAGTTCATGCTGTAACTTCCGGTAGTCGTACCTTAAAAGATGCCGTTAATGAAGCTATGCGTGATTGGGCTGCAAGTCCTGATACTACGCATTATGTTCTGGGAAGTGCTTTAGGTCCATATCCGTTTCCTGATATCGTGAGAGAGTTTCAGAGTGTAATTGGTAAAGAAGTCAAGAGACAGGTTGCAGAACGTAAGTTAGATGTTGAAGCAATGATTGCTTGCGTTGGTGGAGGAAGTAATTCTATAGGTTTTTTCTCCCCATTTGTTGATGAAGCAAAGCCAAGACTGATTGGAGTTGAGGCTGGAGGTGTAGGCCCAGGTATAGGAGAAAATGCCAGCCGTATGACAGGTAATGCCAGTCGCAAGGGTATCCTTCAGGGGTACAAGAGTAGGTTTCTTCTTGATGATGATGGACAGGCTTTACCAACAAGATCTATAAGTGCAGGTCTTGATTATTGTGGTATTGGACCTCAGCTTGCTGATTTAGGTGAAAAGGGGCGTATCGAGTTTACATCTGCCCTTGATAGTGAAGTTCTTGAAGCTGTAAAGTTTTTTGCAAAGAATGAGGGAGTTCTTTTTGCGATGGAAAGTGCCCACGCAGGAGCAGAGGCAATCAAGCTTGCTCCAAAACTTC
The DNA here is from genome assembly GCA_045616545.1 of Treponema sp. GTDB lineage: Bacteria > Spirochaetota > Spirochaetia > Treponematales > Treponemataceae > Treponema_D. Next base: position 90,033 of record JAZLGX010000015.1, read on the forward strand.
CAAAGGATAAAGCAATCATTGTCAATATGAGTGGTAGAGGTGATAAAGATATATTTATTACTTGTCCTGTATTTCGTCCTGAAGAATGGAAACAGTTCCTTATCAGTGAACTAGAACGATTGAATGATAGCAAAGATATTCATGATGCAAAACTGATGGGTAATAACTAGGAGAGAGTACTATGAGTAAAATAAAATTAATGAGTCATCTTGTTGCTGGTTATCCAACTAATGAACTTGCCTTTACAGCGGCTAAGGCTTTGGTGGATGGAGGTGCAGATATACTTGAGATTCAGTTACCTTTTAGTGATCCAAGTGCTGATGGCCCTGCAATACAAGGTGCATGTACAAAAGTGTTGGAACGTAAATATAAAACGGCAGATGGGTTTGATTTTATTACAAAACTTCATAAAGAGTTTCCAAATACGTCTATATATATAATGAGTTATGGAAGTCTTGTGTATACTCCTGGTGTTGAGAATTTCTGCAAAAAAGCATCTGAATGTGGTGTCAAGGGAATGATTATTCCTGATTTACCTTTTGATCATGATGAAGGTCTTACAAAGGCATGTCTTGACAATGGTATGATTAACATTCCTGTTGCTGCTCCAAGTATGAGTTCTGAACGTCTTGAAAAAATGGCACAAGCCGGATTTCCTTATATTTATGCTGCATTACGTACTGGAATTACAGGAACAGATACTAGAATTGACCAGAACACTTTGGATTTTCTTAGTAAAGTTGCTTCTGGTGGAAGCAAAATCTATGGTGGATTTGGTATCAGTAATGGAGAACAGTCAGCTGCTCTTGCATCTAATGTAGAAGCTGTAGTAGCAGGAAGTGTTTTTGTACGTATAATAACAGAAAATGCTGACGATAAGGATAAACTCTATGAAGCTGTAAAGGCAAAAGCCAGAGAAATCACTCATTCGTAAGCAAAGGTAGAGGGGGAGTCTATGACTCCTCCTTTTTTATCTAGAATTCTTTGTATAGATATACACTGTTTTCTAATTCAGTGAATCCGTTCTTTTCGTAGAATTTGTGTGATGGAAAGTTTCTTGCGGTGGCAAGAATGATACTGTTACAATTTTCTTTTAGAGCTTCTTCCTGGATTAGGGTCAGAAAAAGGCTTCCGTAGCCTTTGTGTGTAAAATCTGGATTTATACAGAAGTCTTCAATACGGATAAAGTCATTACCTACGCATGGAACTCGTATGCAAAGGGCTATTCCAAGAATGTTATCTTCTTCTGTAAGAATGTATACTTTTTTTGTATTGCTAATATCGTTGGAAAAGGCTGTGATATATTTGATTATTTCATTGTTATCATTGTATTCATTCCAAGGCTCTGCCTCAAATGCTTTGCAGTAGATATCAGCACATATCTTGATTTGGTTGGAATTTGGATTTGTAATCTTTATCATCTGAGAATATCCTCTTCTGTTTCAATTTCCGCAAGAATTTCCTGAGCTTCAGTTTCTCCAAGATTTGCTGCTTGTTTTAAATATTCGATACCTTTAGTTTTATTTTTTTTTGTTCCAATTCCTTCTATGTGACATATGCCAAGATTTTTTAATGCTGGAGCATAATTCTGTTTTGCGGAACGTTTCCAATAAATAAAGGCTTTTGCTTCATCTTCCTTGACTCCTGTTCCATTCATATAGCAACAACCTAGGCTATACTGTGCAATCATATCATCCTGTTCTGCAGCTTTCGAATACCATGCAAAGGCAAGTTTTGTATTTATTTCAGTTCCAATTCCTTCTTCGTAGCAACAGCCTGTATTGCATTGAGCTTCTTTGTGACCTTGTTCTGCTGCTCTTTTGAACCATGTAAATGCTTCTTCTGGTGTCTCCTCAAAATATGACAGAGCTAGCTGGTATTGGGATTCAGCATCTCCTGATTGTGCTTTGTTGAGTAGTGTATTGTCCATAATTTGATAATATATCAGATTAACTTTGATCTTTGCAATCAATTGCGATAGATTTTTTTTGCTGCTAAAATTCTTAAAGCTTTCAAAAGTGGTTATTATATGTGAGTCAGTTTACTTCACATACTATTCCAGGTTTATACTCAAGGTGGGTTGTAAGACTATTCTTGGTAAGAAAAGAATTGTAGCCACGGCAATATTTCGTATATCCCATTGCAGTTTTACTGCTGGAATGCTTTTTACAGTAATTCAACTGATGATTTTTATTTCTAGACTGGATTCTGCAGGCATTGAAAGTGCCGATTTTTATAATCTGATTGTTTCTGTTCTGATTCGATTCCGTCCTCTTTTGATTGACGTACTGTTTAGAATAATCTTTGGTATTGGGAAGGCATTCCCCTTACAATACAAATTCATGTAATCGTTCAGAAATAAAGTTCCCGTCATTTTCCATCAGGTGCCCGCCTTTTTCAAAAATGAGGAGCTGGCAGTCGTATTTTTGAAACATAAGTTGAATTGGTGCGTAAAAATATAGAGCGATTATTTTGGAACCAACAGGCTTAAAAAATCCATCTCTTATAAACTGATCAAAAACTTTTGAAAAATTATTTATTGCACCATCAATAAAAAATCATTATATAACTTTGAAATATCCTCGTTGGCAAACTGTTCCCTCGTCAAAAGTTTTCTGGAATTGGAAACAATTGGATATTTTGCAAATAGCTGAAAAATATTCCAGGTAAGGTCGCAAAGATGTTTTGACTGGTTGCAGATATTACACCTTTCAGGATTTCTTCTTTATTTGCAACCTGCTTGTAGAGGGTACTCCCTTGTACTCCAACTTTCTCGGATACTTACTCCGTCATAGCCTTTTTGAGCAAAGAGTTCCAGTGCAGTTGTAATGATTTTTTTTCGTGAAATAATTTCAAAAGCAGAGTCAGAGAAATCATGAGAGTTTACAAGACTAAAACATTCAGAGACAAGAAAAATCCAAAGAAACAAGAAGGTAAAGGCAAAAGAATAAAGTTAAGTAACAGAGTAAATAAGGTTAATTAACATAGTAAATAAAGTTAATTAACAAAGTGAATAAACATTAATTAACTTAGTAAATAAATATTAATAAACAAAGTAAATAAATATTTATTCACGAAGTAAATAAATATTTATTTACACAGGAGAGACTAGTAGAACAGGAATAGAAATTAGGAGAACAGGAGTAGAGACTAAGGAAAGAGCTGAAAAGAGTAAAGAGATAGCTAGGAAGATTAAGGGAGTCTCTGGTGTAATAAGCTGAAAGAGTATTTTTAGTACATTAGATTAAAAGTTCTCTTTGAGCTTATTATTTTTGGCTCAAATACAGAGGAAAGGAGCAGAACATGAGTAGTGAAAAGATTATTGTATTATACGAACGATTAAGCCGAGAGGATGAGAACCTTGGGGAGTCGTACAGTATATCAAACCAAAAGAAGTTGCTAGAAGATTATTGCAGAGAAAAAGGGTGGACTAGGTTCAGGCACTTCACTGATGAAGGTATATCCGGTACAACCTTTGAAAGACCGTCCTTTAAGGCTATGATGGGCTGGGTCCTTATCAGATAGCTACTCTTTTGCAGGAGAAGAAAGTAGAAATACCGGCAGTGCATATGGCACGCTTTGGGCAAGGGAACAATAGGCATAAGATTTTTAAAGACCCTTATGGATGGGGTTCTTCTACAGTAGTTGGGATATTGAAGAAAAGAGAATACTTAGGTCACACTGTGAATTTCAAAACGCAGAAGCACTTTAAGGATAAAAAGAGCCATTATGTATCGGAAGATAATTGGGTAATATTTGAGAATACGCAGGAGCCGATTATTGACCAGCAAACCTTTGATACAGTGCAGAAGTTACGAGCAAATGTAACCGAAGCACCGGCACAGAAGAAATCACGGGGAGAGGAATTGGGATAATCATGAATGTATTTACAGTAGTGAAGGACAATGTTACTGCAAGGCAAGTGGCTATGCAGTATGGTATTAAAATCAATCGGAGCGGGCTGGCTTGCTGTCCGTTTTATAAGGACAAGACTCCCAGCATGAAGATGGATAAGAGATACTATTGCTTTGGCTGTGGAGACACCGTATGACCGACATCCGAAAGACCATAAGAGGCAGTGTGTGTTTGCCGGTTCGTCAAATTCATTGGATTTTTTGCCTATGGATAGGTCGGGAAACCGAAGATTCCTGCCTATTCTGTGTAGGTCGAATGAGGCTGAGGTTCATATCCTTGATGATGAAAAAGCATCAAGGGGATATATAGACCAAATGTGGGCAGAAGCAATGGTAATCTATAAGAGTGGCGATTTTCAGTTGAAGCTTCCAAAGAAGATTGAGGAAGAGCTTCGGGAGTATCAGAAACAGTTTATGCAGGAAGATACCAAGAAAGAGCTTATTCTTGATTATTTAGAGCATTGCCAAGTAAATATGGTGTGTTCAAGGCAGTTGTATGCTGAGGCATTGGGGAATGACGGAAATCCGGCACAGTGGGAAATTCGAGAGATTAACGACATTATGAATAACTGTAGTGATTGGATTGCCTTTAGTAATCCAAGTCATTTCCCTGAGCCATATCGCCGGCAGAAAGGATGGGAGAAGCCTGACAACAAAGAGAATGATTTTCAACCACTGACTGAAGAACAAATGAAACAGTTATCGTTTTTCGACGAGTAGATGAACATATAATTGCCCAGTAGGTTGTCGGCTGGTTGTCTATTCCGTCGCCAACCTCGTTGTCGGTTCTATATTCTTAAAACCCTTATATTTACTATATTTTTAAGGGGTTATATATTATAGTACTGACAACGAAAGCAACGGAATATTTGAGAAAAAGTAAATTTAGGAAAAGTAACTATAAATAAAAGGAATTGAGAGTTTTTGAAGGTCGGTTGTCAGCTGAAAGAGGCTCTTCCTTATCAGGCAAAACAAAAAAAGGAGAACACAAAATGGATAATAGAAAATCACACACACCGGTAGCACTCAGAAAGCAGATAGGTGGCACAATGTATGTTGTGAGAGTGCATTTCAATGAGGATGCCAAGGAAACCATGAAGGACAAGATAAAGAGGTTGATTGAGAATGATGTCAGGGGAACACAGCACACTGCATAGGTAAAAAAGCATGTAGAAAAATTGTATATTTCGTGATATAATCGGTGTGTTTGATGAGAGCGAAAACTTGAATTTGTGGAGATGCACTATATGGATTTGATTGAAGCATTGGAAACAGGAAATCTGGAGCAATTACTGCAAGTACCCAAAAGTGATATTCATAATCATGCAGGTCGGGGCGGAAATATAAAATTTATATCCGAAAGAACAGGAAGACATATTGTGCCACCACCTGGAAAATATGACTCCCTATCTCATATGCAAAAGTGGTTTGATGAGAATATAAAGCCAATCTGCGGCGGTAAAGAAGGACAACTCCTTCGATGGGAAGCTTGTTTTGCTGAAGCCAAGAGAAATAATATTTCTCGTTTGGCACTGAGCTTCTCACGGTTGGACGTAGGGTTAGTAGGTGGAATGCAAGCTTTTATAGAAATATTAGAAAAGTTCCATCAAGAATATTGTCCTAATACTCGATTTGAGCCTGAATTGACATACGGAAGAAGCAGTAATATAGACGCAGAATTGGAATATATTGATGAACTTTTGGAGGCTGATTATTTTTACTCTATTGATATTTGTAATGGAGAATTTCAACAGCCAATTCAAAATTTTGTTCCGATATACAGAAAAGCAGAAGAGTTTCATTTAGTAAAGAAAGCGCATATTGGAGAATTTGGTACTGCCAATGATATTGTAGAAGCTGTGCAAGTGTTGGGATTACAAGAGGTACATCATGGAGTAGCGGCAGCAAATTCAAAGGAGGTAATGCGTTTTTTGGAAAGAGAAAAAATACAATTGAACATTTGCCCTTCTAGTAATGTAATGTTAAGAGTTGCTAAAAGTTATGCAGAACACCCTATTCAGACATTGGTTCGCAATGGGTTACTTATTACAATTAATACAGATGATTTGTTGATTTTCAATAACTC
>JAZLGX010000016.1:0-51885 GCA_045616545.1 Treponema sp.
TCAGGAATCTTCATACATTCTACAGTTGGATCTGCAGATGTATGGACAAACATTACTGTCTTGCTTAAAGCTCCACCCTCTTCAAGTGTATTCTTAAAGTAAAGATAATCGTCATACTTAAGTCCCATACCTCCGAGTACAATTACATCAGCCTGAGCCTGCATAGCAATACGAGCCAAAAGCTGATTGTAAGGTTCTCCTGAAATAGAGAAAATAGGAATCTTCTGACTTACAACCAATGTATTGAATACATCAATCATTGGAATATTTGTACGCATCATACGATTAGGATTAATACGCTTTGATGGGTTTACAGAAGGACCACCAATACTTGTTAGATTTTCTGCAAGAGAAGGACCATGGTCACGAGGCTCTGCAGAACCATCAAAGATACGCCCAAGAAGATTTTCACTGAAGGAAACCTTCATATCATGTCCTAGGAAACGAATCTGGTCATTAGTAGCAACACCACGACCTCCGGCAAATACTTGTAAAGATACCAAGTCGCCGTCAATCTTATTTACTTCAGCAAGGGACTTACCAAAACGAGTAGTAATTTCTGCAAGTTCGTTAAGCTTTACACCCTTGGCACGTACAGTGATAACGCTACCGTTAATGCTTTCGATTTTGCTATATACCTTATTCATTATTCACCGTCCTTGAGAAGTTCTTTTACTTCATCTGTTACCTTAGCTCCCTTATCAGCAAGAGTCTTGGCAACGGTATTTTCGGCATCCTTATATTCATCACTCTGGAACTTCTTATAGTTCATATCAATAAAGTTCTGGCGAAGATTATTGAAGAAGTTACGAGCGTCATCTTTTTCTTTAAGATCGAATGTTGATCCAAGAATCTCAAGAATTTTCTTGAAAGAAGCAACTTGACGTTCGATGGAAGATGCACCCTCTACCTCATCAAAGCTATCCTGCTGCATATATACAGCATCAAGGAATTCAGCCTTAAGATAGATAAGGAAGTCATCAAGACTAGTACCTTCTTCACCAACGACCTTCATCATTGAGTTTACTTCCTGACCACGACGATACAGGTTACGTGCATATTCTACCCAGTCAGCACGAATAACTGATTTATATTTTGACCAAGAATCAAGAGGATCGATAGCTGGATAACGACGTGCATCAGAACGTTCACGACTTAATCCATGGAACGCACCTACTACTTTAAGAGTTGCCTGAGTTACAGGTTCCTCAAAGTTTCCACCTGCAGGAGAAACTGTACCACCAATTGTTACAGATCCTGTACTTCCATCACGAAGCTTTACAATACCTGCACGTTCATAGAACGAAGCTATAGTTGATTCAAGATAAGCTGGGAATGCTTCTTCTCCAGGGATTTCCTCAAGACGTCCAGACATTTCACGCATGGCCTGAGCCCAACGGGATGTAGAATCTGCAAGAAGAAGAACGTTAAGTCCCATCTGGCGGTAATATTCAGCAAGTGTAACACCTGTATAACAAGATGCTTCACGGGAAGCTACTGGCATAGAAGATGTATTACAGATAATGATTGTACGCTCCATAAGGGAACGCCCTGTACGAGGATCTTTCAATTCAGGGAATTCTGTAAGAGTCTCTACAACTTCACCTGCACGTTCTCCACAAGCAGCAATGATAACAATATCAACATCAGCATTACGGCTGGTTGTATGCTGTAATACTGTCTTACCAGCACCAAATGGTCCAGGAATACAATAAGTTCCACCACGAGCAACTGGGAAGAATGTATCAATAAGACGAATCTTTGTTACCATAGGATCTTTCGGCATAAGACGCTCAGCATAACAGCTTACAGCACGTTTTACAGGCCATTTGAATGCCATGCAAAGATCATATGTCTTACCCTTTTCATCTGCAATTGTTGCAATAGTATCATGAATCCTATACATACCTTTATCAGCAATCTTCTTTACTGTGTATGTACCCAGATACGTATAAGGAACCTGAATCTTATGGGTAAAAGGACCTTCAGGAACAGTTCCTAAGAAGTCACTTGCCATGACTTTATCACCAACCTTTGCAGTTGGAGTAAATTCCCATTCCTTATTTTCATCAAGAGCAGGAAGATATACACCACGCTCAAGGAAGTATCCAGAATGTTCTGCTAGAAGAGGGAGAGGGTTCTGAAGACCATCATAAACCTGTCCCAAAAGGCCAGGACCTACTTCTACACTCAAAAGATCGTCTGTAAATTCTACAGTACAATCAGTTGAGATTCCATTTGTCATTTCGTAAATCTGCATCTGTGCTGTGTTTCCACGGATACGAATTACCTCTCCCTTAAGTTTTTGTCCGTCAACTTTAACGTAACCAACTTCATTGAGAGATACTTTTCCGTCAAACTGTACAGAAACCATGTTTCCATTTACAGCAACTACCTTGCCTTTTGTATCAGTCATTTTGTCTCTCCAAGAATCTCATCATAAATTTTGTGGTAGGAAGCCAAACCTTCGTCCCTGTTAAATTTCTTCATTCGTTCAGTAAGCATCAGCTTAAGGCCATAGCAATATACAGCGTCAACCGAAAACATATCCAATGGAGCAATCTTATCCAAAAGGGCAAGTCTATACTCATTAAGATACTGTTCTGCGCTCAACGGACTATCCATACCTGTAGCTGTACGGGCGGCCTGAATCAATTCTCCATCAGAAGTCTGAGGAAGATCCTTTATATCTTTGTGCATTTTTAACGCACGAAGCTGAGCTAAAGCTAAACGAAGATTGCGTTCCTTTGTATACCAAGTATCTAGGAACACAGACCCTGTGGCTTTGTTTTCACGCGGTGGCTCCAACGAAAGATTTTTTACTACAGCACAATCGCTTTCATCCATAAACCGCATGCAGAGGTCTCTGAAATATTCAGTCGAAATTGGCAGCTTTGTATTGCTATCAGAATTAACCGAAAAAGCAGGAAGCTGCGCTACTAAATAATAGAGATGCTTCAATCTTTGCTTCCTTTCTTAGTAGTTGTTTTCTTAGTGGTTGTCTTCTTTGCTGCGGTAGCCTTCTTAGCAGCAGGCTTTTTTGTTTTTGGAGTTGTCTCCTCTTCTTCCTCTTCTTCAGCAACATCAGTCTCAATTACAATTTCGTGATGTTCTGGAGGAATACCTGCAGCAGCATTCTTCATAAGTTGAGTTGTTTTAGGATTCAAATAAGCGCTAAATAAATCTGCAACTTCGTCAGCACTAAAATCATAGAATGCACTACCATCTTTTGATCCTACACGGAATCCAGCTGAAATAGATGCATCACTTTTAATTTCCAAACCTTTCGCAATTTGACTTTTCAAGGCAGTCTTCAAGTTATCTTCCAAAGCTTTTAAATCTTTTGGAGACAAAAGAACTGTCAAATCCTTTGCTTCAGGTTCAGCAGACCAAGACTTTACTGTTTCAGGAATCAATTTTTTCAAAAGTTCTTTATCGTATGCTTTAGCAGTCTGTTCACGAACAATGCCAGATAGCTCTTTATTGATTCCATCACGGAATGAAATAATCAAGTTACGTCCAGCTTGTGTAATAGCATCTTCACTTGCCTTTTCCATTCTTTCGGTTTCAGCTTTAGCATTTTTCAAAATGCTTTCAGCCTTTGCCTCAGCCTCACTGATAATGGATGCTGCTTTTTTTTCAGCTTCAGCAACAATGTCCTTAGCTGATGTTTCTGCACTCGCAACACCGTCTTTTTTGATCTTATCGATCAGTTCTTGTAACTGGACGTCCATCATGACCTCTCTATTCCAAAATATTTATAATCACCTAACCTCGAAAAATTTTCGAGGTCCTTAATTAGTTAAAAAATAAAACCATACTGCGTAACTTCACGATATTCTTCACCAGGTCGAAGAATAGTCGAAGGAAACTCACTCTTATTTGGAGAATCTGGATAATGCTGTGTTTCAATGCAAACAGCTCCATGATTAACAAACGGTATATTATCCTTACCCATTATTCCCTTAACAGAATTTGCAGTATAAAGCTGTACACCAACCTGAGTTGTCGCAACTGTCATTTTACGTCCACTTTCTGGATCTGATAATTCTGCAAACAACTTTGGTTCTTTTGAATCAGGATTATTAATACAGAAACAATGGTCGTATCCATCCCCAGTGGAAGCTATATCCTTTCCTATTTCCTTTGCAGTCGTAAAATCGAATGCAGTTCCTTTCACATCCAGATAACGCCCGGTAGGAATAAGACCTTCATCAATTTCAAGATACTTATCACAATCCATTTTTAGGATCTGATTTTCAATCGTACCACCACGCACTCCTTTTAGGTTAAAGTAAGCATGGTTTGTCATATTTATCGGTGTAGCCTTATCAGAAATAGCCCTATACTCTAAAGATAATACATTATTTTCATTTAACAAGTAGGTAACAGAAATATCTACATTACCAGGCATTCCTTGTTCTCCATCAAAACTTCTTCGAGAGAACTCAATGCCTACCCCATTTTTTGTATGAACTTTTTTTGCTTTCCAAACTTTTCGTTCCCAGCGGTCAAAACCACCATGAAGAGTATTCGGACCATTATTAATATCGAGATTATATTTTTTCCCATCTAAAGTAAAAGTACCATTACCTATTCTATTTGCAAAGCGGCCAACAATAGTCCCGTAACAACCACCATGGGTAAGAAAACCTTCAAGAGAGTCAAATCCCATAAGGACATCCACTTTACCACCATTCTTAGTAGGAAGTATAATACTTGTAAGTGTACAACCATAATCAGAAGCAGAAAAACTCATCTTACCATTTGAAACAGTGTAAAGATGAACTTTCGAACCATCAGACAACAAACCAAAACGATTTTTTTTACAGCTAAAATTTCCCATATGTTTATATTCCAACCGCTTTATAGAATTTCAAGAGTAAATTTTACCTCCTGAGTAGAGCGGTTTAATTCCGAAGCAATTTCTTCGACAGTTTTTCCTTGCAGAGCAAGTTCCTTTACCATTGCATTAAAATCTTTTTTAGGCATAAACTGGTGAGAAGATTCGCATATTTGAGGAATTTCAGATCCCCTCACATATTCCTGCGAAACAGTTTTATTCACATCATTACCCCCCCCCATAATTCTTTCTTTCCGATATTTATCAAGAGGTGTAGATGCCGTAAGAGTTTTTGGCTCTTTCTTTAACTCAGCGTCGGTGGATGATTTTTTATTAGAATCAGTTAAAACAGAATCAAGTTGATTTTGAAGCACGTAAGACTTTTGAGTCTTATCCAATTCTCCTCTCAACACAGCAAGACGACGTTCGGCATCAGCAGTAACAGCTCTTAACTCACTTATTCTGTCTTCAATAAGAGTTATATTGCGTTCTGTATTTCTATTTATACTAGAAAGCATTGAATTCAATTGATCACGTGTTTTTTTTATTATCTCATCTGTAGAAAAAACTTTATAAAATTTCGTTGCGAAAATTATCCACATTATTATATTAAATAATGTAAGAATAACCGCACTAATTATTAATACCATTCACTCCAACCTTTTTATGTCGTAATATCTATGTGTTGTCCCAGGGCCGGATCAGTTATTTCCCATTGCTTGTTTCCAGTCTCGTTTCTTTCCCCTGTATCCTTTTCTTCTCCTCTCTTAGTCTCACCCTGTAACTGCGATCCATTTGATCCATCCTCTTTTACAGATCCAGTCTCAAGCTCATTTCTAGCAACTTGATGCACAATCTTAGTCTGTTGCAATCCTTTTTGAGCATCCTTATTCTGCTGGATATTCCCTACCAATGCTGCGACTTTATCAGCAGAAGCATTAAACTTTGCAACATTATCCATCTGTCCATAAATAGACGATAAATCAATCGGATGAATAGCCATCTGGTCCCCTTACATCCTGTGTAACTTGAGAGGCATCAAATTTACCACGACGAACAAATCCATTTTCATAATAGAATGAAACAGCCTTGGTGTCATTCTTTACCTCATCTTTTTCGTCACGAACAAAAATTTTGGTACCAGCATATACCGTACCACTAGCATTAACCCTTCCAACAACCTTAAGCTCTCTTAAACGAGCTTCAATCTCTTGCATTTCAGCAGACATAGTATTCACTTCGTCAGTAATTTCTGCCTTTCTCTGAATAAGCTTCTTCAAGTTGTCTTCTTTATCCTTAGGCAACATCTTTCGGACTTTCTTAGTATTCTCCAGAGTGGAAATATTTAAATCAACTTCCTCCAATTCTTTTACAAGAGTTGCTTCCATCTCTTGTAACTCGATAAGTCTCGCCTTAGCTTTTGGATCAAAACCAACAGCAAGTGATGTTTCTACACCACCTCCTGGAGAACCAATGTTTTTTGCAGAAATCTCTTCTGTAGCAAAGAGATTTCCACCGATAACCGAAGCTCGCTTTCCTTTAACAAGTATTTTTTTCATAGCCATAATATGACTATTCATAATATTGTCATTGACAACTACATATTCTCCTGCATCAACATTGGCATTTTGAATAAACCTTGCCCACACAGATTTTGGAGTAATGATTTTTCCTTCATCACGTCCCATCACTCCTTGAGAAATAACGATATCCCCTTTAGCCTCAAGCGTACAATTTCCAACGGTTCCATAAACTTCAATATTACCATCAGCCTTTATATCGAAACCATCCTCAACATTTCCCCGAACAACAACTGTACCAAAAAAATTAATATTACCGGTCTTTATATTGACACCTTGAACTTCATATACTTCTTCGACAGTTATCTTATCACCAACAAGCATTACCTGCCCATTTTTTTCTGCGATAATAGTCCGTCCATCAGTATCAAATTTTACATTTGCTCCAAGCTGAACATTAATATCTTTACCATTTTTTGCTTCAAGACAACGGCCGGTTATCGTTTTTCCAACTTTTCCTCGCTGAGCAAGCATCTTCTGCGCAAGTGGCTGACCCGCAAAAACATTCTGTATAAGATTAAGTTCCTTAAAGTCAACCTGTCCATTTTCAGTTTCCTTCAGCTTTAATTTTGTCGTATCTGTCTCAAAATTATATGCAATATAAGCATCCCTACCATCTATAGGAAGTACTGCAGCAGCAACTTCATATGGAACATTGTATACTGGATTATCACAAAATTCACTTATCTTATCGTCTTCAATACCAGCAAGGACACCCTGCAATCTTAGGGAACTTTTTATTTGATCTGCTGAAATCTCAGAACCACTGACCCCAGGAGAATAAGCAGTAATAGTGGCTCGCATTTCATCTTTTTGGACATCCACAGAAAAAGAAGCATCTGACGCACGAACATGATTGTAAGAACCAATTATCGCATAATTGTCATCTGTTCCATCGGTTACAAATTTTCTAACCAATGATTCATCAACCTTCAAAGTATCAGGTCTCTTTGTTGCTGTCATTACTTCCTTAAATTCAACTGCACGACCATTTCCAACAGGAAGAACAACCTTAAGACAAATATCACTTTCATAATAATGGATATAGAATACTCCATCACGATCAATATTTTTCTCTTCTACCTCAACAAGACCATCTCCAGAAACTGCAACTTCAACACCTGTTTTCTGCTTCTTCTTCTGAACTTCAATAGCATTTTCATATGCTCTGATTTTCCATGGTTTTTTTGCAATACCAGCAAAGCCTGAGAATCCTTTTTCAATTACCTCGTATTCGAGTTTAGTCATCTGGGTCTCAAGCTGAACAGCAGCATCTGCAAGCGCATCATCCAAAGTGTCAGCTATAACATCGACACTAGTTATATCTTTATCAAGAGCCTGTTGTTTCTCAAGATCCCCTCGAATAGCATCTAACGAAATCATTCTGTCTCCTTAGAAAATACCTTTTCTCAGGCTAGTCAACTTTGACCTCAATCTAAGATTAGCCTTAGTATGAAGTTGACTTATTCTACTCTCACTCACATTAAGGACCTGTCCAATTTCCTTAAAAGTCAGATCTTCATGATAATAGAGAACAATAACCATTTTCTCATTTTTAGGAAGTTCACTTATAGCTTCTGCAATAACTTTTCTAACTTCCTCTCGTTCGACAATGACGTCTGGATTTAAGCTACTTGGAGCTTCAATACTATCCCCAATAGACATGTGATCATTATCATCACCTGGATACCAAACATCATTCAAGGAAAGAACACTAGTACCACTTATCTTCATGACTACACTTTGGTAATCACTTTCACTCATTCCCATAGCTTTTGCTATTTCTTCATCAGTAGCAGTTCTTCCCAACCTAGCCTCTAAATTAACGATAGTATCTTCAATTTCTCTAGATTTCTGTCTCACAGAGCGAGGAACCCAATCAAGCTCTCTTAGTTCATCAAAGATTGCACCCCTAATTCTAGTAACAGCATAAGTTTTGAATTTTACATTCTTATCAGGATCATATTTATTAATGGCATCAAGAAGTCCAAACTGACCAAATCCAACCAAATCATCGAACTCCACATTATCTGGCATGCCTGTAGATACCTTACCTGCCACATATTTAACAAGAGGCATATATTGTCGAATAAATTGATCTCTTATCACTGGTGACTTTGTTTTTTTAAATTCTTTCCAAAGCTTGTTTTCTTCTACCTCATCCAGTACCGATATTCCCATTCTCCACACCCTTTGTTTTTTATTATTACTCTCTATTTAACAATGTTCTGATAGCTTTTGCCATCGTTTCTGTATCCTTACTCATGACAGTAGAGTTTTCAGTCTTTTTGGGAGCTGGTGAAAAACTTTCATCTGCACTCATACTTCCCTGAAGAATACTCGTATCAACAGCAGACGACTCCGTTTCTTCAGGAACTAAATTGTCCATATCAGGTAAATTTGCAATTTCCTTACGATTAGCATCTCGTCCAGAATTAGAATTTTGCCTCCTCAGTGAACTATCCCCAATAGAAACATCTGCATCCTTACCTGCAAGATTTATCTTCACAAAAGACTTACTACTATCAGTCTTATCATCCGTAATTTTTTCCTGTCCAACAGTAAAAGCTGGCATTACTTCTGAGTCATTAGATGACCCGGTTTCTGAATTCTCACTACTCCTAGCTGTAGGGATATTGGACATTCCATCTCCAACATCAGTAATTACACTAGCCCCCACACTATTCATCTTAGACGAAGAGACATCACTAGCAGGTAAAGTCTGCCTATTTCCTCTTACATCAAACTTTAATGAAGATTCATCATCACTAAGAGGTTCATCACTTATAGTAATATCCACAATATTCCCATTACCTGACTTCATATCACTATGAGAACTAGAAACTCCAGTATCAATTTCTAAAGAACTTTCCCCGTCATCCAAAAACTTTTTGCTAATAAACTGAATAAAGACATCAATCAAAGCAAAAAGACACGCGAAAACTAAAGCCCTCAAAAGAGAAATTCCAACCTTATGAGTTGAAAAAATGCTTATAACAAAGGAAAGGAAAAAAATAGTGCAAGCTGAAACAATAACATTTTTTACCTTAAACACAACTCTTCTCCTCTACTTTATCCATACTATAATGGTAAGACAAAAATATTGTCTGGTCAAGTTTTAGCATAAAATTAACCTATTTTTTTCTTCCATTAACAAATTTTTTCAAGAAATTAGAAACACCAGCTGCATTGACATCATCTGTTTTCTCAATTCTTCCAACGATATGTTTAAGACAAACCGCAGGCTTTGAAGTTGGATTTACAACCATAAAAGGTTTCTGCCTAATAACAGAAGACTGAACAACAGCATCATCATATACAAATCCAATATAATCAACCTTAAAATTTAAGAATTGTCCAACGATAGTAATTATTCTTTCAGAGATTCTCTTTCCTTCATCAGCAGAATGAACTCTGTTGACCAGCAACTTGAGATTTACCTCTCTATTAACCAGTTCTGTCGTAATAATCTTGATAATACCATATGCATCTGTAATTGCAGTTGGTTCAGGAGTAGTCACTACATAAACTTCATCAGCCGCAGCAACAAACTGAAGTACATTATTTGCAATACCTGCACCTGTATCAATTATAATTATATCTGCATTACTTAAAGATGAAAATTCCTTGGCAAAATAATCTAATTCATCTACCGAGAGATTTGCTATCTTAGAAAACCCATTAGCACCTGCAATAAACTTAATGCCAAATTCTGTATCCAAAACAATTTCGTTCATCTTTTTTTGATGATTAATAACTTGCATCAAATTATACTGTGGAACAATGTTTAATAGAACATTCACATTGGCCATTCCCATATCACCATCAATCAATATCACTCGTTTACCAAGTTGCGCGTAAGCTATAGCCATATTAACTGCAATATTTGTCTTTCCTACACCACCTTTACCACTGGTAATTGCAATAATACGAGTTTTATGATCTTTTGACTGATCATCTGTCTGCAGAATATCTCGTAGTCCCTTAGCCTGTTCTTCCATGTATATATACTCCTAACTTCTTCAAACCAAAACGTATCTATTCTTTATTCTATATCTTCTTTACCAAAAAGATGTTCAAGATGTTCCTTATCAGATTTAAATCCTTCAAGATATCTAAGAAATCTCACAGGAGTTGCCCTCTGAATATGATGTAATACATACTGTCCATCAGTTACCCAAGCTATACCCTTATTTCGTTCTGCTAAAACACTGAGAACATTGCCATAACTTGAAGTCTCATCAAGTTTAGTAATAATCACACTTTTAAAATTAAAAGGTTCATAATTACGTAATATATTTTCAAGATCTCTAGCTTTTGTACTTGCCGCAATAGCCAAATATATATCAGCCTTTAATCCTGGAACATCCAGAACGGTGCGCATTTTTCCTATGTTTTCATAATCATTAGGACTATAGCCTGATGTATCGATCAGAAGGTAATCAAGAGACTTTCCCCCATCCTTATAATGCTTTACAAGATTTTTCATATCATCAGCACTTTCAGCTTTATCTACCGATATATCAAGTAATTCTCCCCAATGCTCAAGCTGTTCAACAGCAGCAACACGCATACTGTCAATTGTTATCAATTTGATGACAGGCTCATTCATCTTAAGCTTTTTTGCCTTTATTTTTTCTATTGCTGCCAATTTTGCAATGGTGGAAGTCTTACCAACACCTGTTGGACCTACAATAATAATAACACGAGGCGGACGTTGATCGCCAATGTCATCTACTTTTATGCTTTCGCCAATCCAATCTACAACTTTAGCCTGAACTTTATCATAATCATCTATTTCATCGAGACTAAAAGTATTTCTGATATTATCGGTTATCTTCCGAATATATTTTGGGGTAAACTCGTTTAATTGAAGTAATTCTTCAATTTTTTTTATAGTCGGATGGTCTTTATTCTCAGTCCCAGCCTGTTTTATACTTGCAATTTCCTTTGACATCTCTTCAATCTTGTTAGCAATCTGACCAAGTTGAATGTTACTTGTTATCGAAGGAGTTGCCTTCTGAAGAAGAGCATCTCGAGATTTAACGAAATCATCACTTGTATTAGACAACATCGGATTGCTAACAGGAACAGAGCGAGGCGTTACAGGAGTTTTAGAAGGATAAACAGGAACCGGATTAGGTCTAGGATCTGTTAAATTTGAATTAAAGCGTTTATTATTAACGATATATTCCACCGTCACAATATCTTTTTGGAACAATAGTCCTCCAAGAATGCCAGGAGTCAAATCAGTATGTAAATCTACTATTTGATACTCAGTACCATACATAGCATAAAGCCTTGCCTTACACGCATCAAGAGATTTTCCCCTTATCGTTTGTTTTACAGAACTTAACTTATCACTGTACATCAACTACTCCAATTGGTTCAACTTTTAATTCAGAGCCAGCAGCAATAACTTCGCTAATTGACAGAACAACAACATCAGGCATTTCTCTATCTATCGAACTCTTAACCAAATGTCTGACTTCAGCAGGACAAAGTATAATTGGTAAAAAATTGTGTTCTCTAACTGATGCAAATGTACTACTCAAGGCATCTATGTATTTTCTTCTATCAACGGGATCAAACGCAACAAATGATTCTCCCGTCGCATTATCTGTTGCCACATGAGTTACAACCATTTCAGCTAAATGTTGTGAAAGTTGAACTACATGTAACACTTTGTTTTCGTCAGCATACTGAAGACATATCTGTGCACCCAAAGCTTCTCGAACTCTTTCTGTCAAGAAAGTAGCATCATGGGATGTACGTTGGAAATTCGCAAGAGCTTCCAATATTGTAACCATATTTCTTATACTAACCTGCTCTTTTAGCAACTTCTTAAGAACTTTTTCTACATCACCATAGGTAAGTTTGTACTCTCCAGTCAAAACTTCATCTACAACAACAGGATTTGTTTCCTTTATTTTATTAATGATAGAATATACTTCCTGTCTGTTAAGAATATCCGCAGCATGTCTTCTTATAATTTCCGTTAAATGAGTTGCTATAATGGTAGGAGGATCTATTACAGCATAACCATTTTTCTCTGCTTCAACTCTCTTTGCTTCAGGAACCCATATAGCATCCATTCCAAAAGACGGATCTTTTGTTCTTTCTCCCATAAGTTCCTTTCCCTTAGGTACATTTCCAATATTCAGACACATATAATGTCCGAGCTTTAACTTACTTTTTCCTGCTTCGATTCCAAGAATCTTAAAAGAATATTCCTCCGGGTCAATTGACATACTGTCTCTTATTCGAATTGGAGGAACAACCAAGCCAAGCTCCAAAGCAAGTTCACGTCTTATACGGGTAACACGCTCCAAAAGTTCTGCACCTTTTTCCTGGTCAACCAAAGGTACAAGTGCATACCCTAAATCCAATGAGAGAGGTGGAAGAGCTACAACAGGTGACATATCAGCAGGACTAGATCCTGTCTTACTACTACTGGAAGCAGATTGATCTTCAGCCGCTAATTGTGCAACTTTCTTTTTATCAACATTAGACATGAATATACCAATATAAATGAACAGACCACCAAGAGGAATGAGAACAAGAGCAGAACCATTATGGAATGCAGCCCCCATGAGTATAAGAGCCCCACCAACAATCATATATATGGTTGAACTAAGAGTAAACTGTTTCTTAAGTTCATCACTAAGAAGGTCTTCAGTACTACTTCCTGTTACAAGAATACCTGTTGCAAAAGAAACCATAAGCGATGGCAATTGAGACATGAGACCATCACCTATAGTGAGTTTCGCATAACTCGACAGAGCATCTGCTATGTTCATATGGCCAAAAACCATTCCTGTAACCATTCCACCGATAAGATTAAGTACGGTTATGAATATACCAGCTTTAACATTTCCACTAACAAATTTAGACGATCCATCCATCGCAGAATAAAAATCAACTTCACGCCTAATGAGATCCTTTCGATTTGAAGCTTCTTCTTCTGTTATTGTCCCTGCATTAAATTCATTTTGAATATCAAACATCTTTGAATTCATTGCATCCAATGTAAAACGAGCAGAAACTTCCGAAACACGGCCAGCACCTTTTGTAACAACAGCAACTTGAACAACAATGATAATGATGAATATTATAAAGCCAATAAGAACATTATCTCCTGTAACAATATTGGCAAATGACTTCACCATCTCGCTTTGCCCACTCATATTTATACTACGCCCAGATCCCGTTACAGGATTTGTAAGAATAAGACGCGTAGATGATACATTTATTGCGAGTCCAAAAAGTGTGATAAGAAGAATCACCCGTGGAAAAGAAGAGAAATCTGCAGCTCGCCTTGTATAGAGTACAGTAAGAAGAATGACAAAAGCCACAGCAAGATTTGCTGCCATAGCAATGTCAATAACAAACTTTGGCATCGGTATGAAAAACATCAGTACTATAAGTACGACACCAACCGCTACCATATTATTTTGAATTATTTGTAATAATTTAACTCCAGCACTTTTATCACTGTTGTTTGCCATAAAGTCCCCACCCACAGCAAGCATAGCAACATTTTATTTATGTACTATAGCTCCGATTTTTTGTTATCCATATAACCTATTTGTGCATACACAGTAGCAATAGCTCTAAGATACCCTTCAGGTATTGTAGCACCAATTTCCACATCTGTATAGAGTCCTCTTGCAAGAGGTCTGTTTTCTACAATTGGAACATCATTTTCACGAGCAATTCGTTTCATATTCTGAGCCAGAAAATCCTCCCCTTTAGCCGTCACTTCCGGAGCGTAATTTATATCCCTCTTCCACTGTAATGCCACCGCAAAATGTGTCGGGTTAGTGATAAGCACATCAGCTTCCCTTACAGCTTTGGGGATATTTTTTTGAAGCATTTCCTTTTGCGCAGAATCCAAATGACTTTTTACCTCAGGATCTCCTTCCATTTCCTTAAATTCTTCTTTTACTTCCTGCTTTGTCATCTTGAGATTTTCAATAAATTCTCTTCTCTGAACTATATAATCTAAGACACCTATTCCAACAAGAAACACAGCAGATATTATAAGCAATTGAGAAGCTATTCTTGAAACTTGCCTCAAGGCTATAATAGGACCTGCCGTTTTTATAAGACTTAAAAGTAAAGGAATATTTCTCCTGATAATAAAAAAAGCTATTATTCCGATGATAACAACTTTAAGAATAGATTTTGCTATATTGAACAATCCTTGTAATGAAAAAAGAGTCTTTTTAAAATACTCACCAAATTTAGGTACAATCTTGTTAAACTTAGGTTCTATCGTCTTTGTTGTAAAAAGCCATCCTTTATTCTGAATGATGTTTGGAACTATACCTCCAATTATTCCTGCAGCAGCAAACGGGAGAACTAATTTAAGAAAATATACGACAAATGTATAAGCAAATTTTCTATCATCAACTTTTGTATCAGTTGAATGGTAAAAATAAAACACAACCATTTCTTCAAGATTTTTTAAGATCCAAGGAGCTAAAACAACAAGAAGGAGAATACAAATCAGAGTCACTATAGTACCATTAAGTTCCTGACTTTTAGCAACACGACCTTCTTCACGTGCTTTACGAAGCTTATAATCAGAAGGCTGTTCTGTCTTACCCTCATCTTCGGCTGCAAACCACTGCAAATCTATTTGATTCATACGATGTCTCCTAAAGTTATCCTGTTTAGTAAATGCCGTATAGATTTATACCCATCAACAAACGCCGAAACAAACAATTCACAAAGATTTGGCAAAATTAAAGCTATTATAAAAAAAGCTGTCAAAATAAGGATCGGAAATCCTTCGGAGAGTAAATTCATGGTTGGAGCAGCCTTAGAAAGTATTCCCATCGTGACATTAATCAAAAATAAGGTTCCCATAAGAGGTAAAGCAATAACCAAAGCGTCCGCAAATAAAGTACTCAACGAACTGAGCATAAATTTAAGAATGACATCGTTATTATTGATGATGGAAAAACAATTAATTGTCTTGAAACTTTCCACTAACCCACCAAGAAAAATTTGTTGGAACCAATGATTTTGCAAAAAAATCAGCAACCCAGTGAAATTAAGAAATTGCCCCATAAGAGGATTTTCAACCTGACTTAAAGCATCATAAACTTCACTGGCACTAAATCCCATCTGAAAAGCAAAAAATTGACCTGCAGTGCTAAATGCGCTAAATATTATCGATATATAAAACCCCATGATTACACCAATCATGGCCTCACCAATCAGCAAAAAAATAAACTCTAGGTTAAATGCACCATCACTTCGTATTAAAGAACCATATGCGCTATACGGACCATGCACAAGCGATACTTGTGGAAAAATAAGATAAGACATATATGCCGTCAGCGCAACTTTCGCTCGCCTAGAAACCGTTCTAGATGAAAAAAGAGGTATAGTCATTATAAGAGCAAAACATCTCGCAGCAACCAATAAAAATACAGGTGCTCCAGAAACAACCCTTTCAAGCATTTTTTATCTACCTGGCCATCGCAGGAATCATCTCAAACAGTCTTATTGTATACCCCTTCATTGAGGTAAACATCCACCCTCCAAGAAGAGCAAGAACAACAAGAATTGTCAAAAGCTTCGGAAGAAAAGTAAGCGTTTGTTCCTGAATTGAAGTTGTAGCTTGAAAAATAGCAACAATCAAACCTATTATAAGAGAAGCCCCAAGAACAGGACCGACAAGCATCAAGACTTGAACTATTCCACTTTGCAACAAATTTATTACTGTATTAATAGTCATAAATAAACTCCTCCTGGTACCTTAATGTAGTACACTCAAAAACAATTGCTGTGTAAGCAAGCCCCATCCATCAACAAGAACGAACAGCATAAGCTTAAATGGCATGGAAATCTGTACAGGAGGAACCATCATCATACCCATACTCATCAAAATACTTGCTACAACCATATCTATTACAATGAATGGTATATATAACAAAACACCAATCTTAAATGCAACAGTAAGTTCGTGCAGGATATACGCAGGAACAAGAATATATGTCGGCACATCAGCTAATGTGTTAGGTTTATCCATCTGTGCCATATTCATAAATGTTGCAATATATGTAGTATCATCAGACATCTGCCTATACATAAAAAGCCTCAAAGGAGCTTCAGCCTGAGAATACGCATCCTCGATCGAAATTTCATTTGCAGACAAAGGCTTAAAAGAGTCTTCATATATTTGAGAAAAAGTGGGCCACATACAGAAAATAGTCATAAAAAGGGCAATTCCATTTAAGACAGCCGTAGGAGGGACCTGCTGCAAAGACAAAGCACGTTTTATAAAATCAAGAACAATACTGAACCTAAGAAAGCAAGTCAATAAAAGGATAATGCTCGGAGCCAAAGTCAACAGAGCAAGCATCAAAAGAAGCTGCACACTAAAAGCAACATCATGACCAGTCTGGGGAGAAGTTGCATTCAAAGAAATATTAGGAAAACCCGAAAAACCACTCCCCGAAGTCATTTCCGTTACACCCTGAGAAGAAGACCTCTGATAGTTGTCTGATTGAGCAAACACAGGTATCACAAAAATATATACCATAAGCAACGTTATTACGCATTTCTTTTTCATCAGACATCCTCTCTTTCGAGTCTTTCTCGCTGCTTATCCAACGTATCAAGGATTTGTTTTGCAGCACCATCATAAACATCTTTAGAAATATTTTTTTCAGGTTCAGCCTTTTTAGGCATAAAAATATCTAGAACATCACCGAAATTTCTTGGTCTAACTGTATTCTGGTGCTTATCAGCATACAAATTCATAGCATTTATAAGCTCTTTATCTTCCACCTGAGCTATAAGAGAAATAGAATCTTCTCCAACACCAATTATATAGGCTCTATCAACTAAGGAAACAACTTGAACAGATTTTCCAGGAGCAACATTTATTGATGCAACTTTTCTAAGGAATGGATCCTTCTCTGCACTCTGTACCTCAGGTTTCTTTTTTAAAACCCGAAAAAGAATATAAATCAGCGCTATGATAAAAGCCAGTACAAGCAGCATGCGAACAAAGACTCCTGTACTATTTACAGTCTGTACCCCGGAAACATTATAGCTTCCATCTTCCGTCACCAAAGGCAATTTTGACTCATCAGTTTCAGAGAGAATACCAGACGAATCTTCGACAGATTGAGCCCACAACCCAACCGATGTATGAAAAGGTAATACATTTAAAATAAAAACAGAGAGTGCATACACACTCACCAATATCAAAAATCTGCGACTTTTCGTATTGTTTCCCCCACCTTTAATATTGTTGTACCGTAATCCCACTACGGTACAACTCATACATAATTAATCAAAGAGTTCCTGTTACATGTTCAATAGCAGGAAGAATCTCAGTTACACGAACACCAAAGTTTTCATCAATTACAACAACTTCACCCTTGGCAATCGGTTTATGATTTACAAGAATATCAACCGGTTCTCCAGCAAGTTTATCAAGTTCGATAATAGTTCCTTCTCCAAGTCCCAAGATATCCTTTATAGTCTTTTTAGTACGTCCTAGTTCAACAGTCATCTCCATGAAAACATCCATGATAAGACCGATGTTACCCTGCTCTGAAGCGGCAACGCCCACTCCCAGGTTAGGATACTGTATAGACTGAACACTTGGAGGATTACCGCCCATCATTGCACCACTCATACTCATTCCTCCCATCATTCCACTCATCATCTGTGGCTGTCCCATACTCATTGTACCCATCATAGAAGGCTGACTCATACCCATTGATCCCATCATACCAGAAGATGAACTAGAAGCCTGTCCCATTGAAGGTGCAGCTGCCGGTGCACTAGAAGAAGACTTAGAACTATCCCCATTAAGAGAATCTGCCATCCCCTGTGCAACAGAAGAACTTACGGCTTCCCATAAGTTATATACACTATCCTGAATTTTTACAGGATAAGTAAACAATGCAAAGCTATCCTGTGGCATTCTGATCATTGCTTTAGGCTGCATAACAGTCTCTGGAGGGTTAGTTGCAAGTCCCGCAAGCTTTCCACCAGCACACAAAGTTGTTATCTCAGCTCCAGAATGTTGACTAACAACTTCACTAATAACAGATAAAGCCATATCGTCCAAAGAAGGATTTTCTTCAGAATTAACAAGAGCAACAATTTTTTTTGCAAACTCAGGATCCATAATAAAAAGATGATCCCCTGTAAGGGCTGAAGAAAAATCTGCCATAACAGCTACACAATCTTCAGGAACCTTAGACAAAAGTTGATCCCTTGTACAAGACTCAACAGAAGGCCCATCTACAGAAACTTCTGCACTGGTCATACCACTAAGACATGCAGCAAGCTTATCCTTCATGCCATCAGAAAATTTCTGCAAGGCAGCTTTATCAAAACCGGAACTAGAACCACCTGAACTCAATCCGCCCATGTCTACACCGGACAACAATGCGTCAATTTCTTCCTGTGAAATAGATCCTTCGCTCATATAGATTCTTCTCCTTCAGTGGTAAGCTCTTCAATATCTTCTTCTTCCTGTTCATTGATCTTTCCAATAATCTGAACAGCCATTTTTTTACCAACAACACCAGGCTGACAGTAAAACTTTGGTTGACTTCCAACACTTAATATCAGAGGATCGGTAATTTTTGTATTAGTCAATCTGACAACATCACCTACGTGTAATGTAATGACATCCTTTATAGGAACATTGATAGATCCAACTTCAGCAACAATTTCCATATCAACATCGCTGAGCTTTTCTTTCAACGTTCCAAGATACTGTGTTGTAGTGCTTCTACGTATAGAACTGAACCAGAACTGCGTAGAAAGCTTTGATACTATAGGTTCGATTGTGATATAAGGAATACAGATATTCATCATACCTGATTCCTCACCAATCTTTATTTCCAATGTAACTAAAATGACCATTTCTCCTGGTGCAACAATCTGTGCAAACTGAGGATTGGTCTCTATCTGCTGTAAACGTGGTCGAAGGTCAATTACCTGAGTCCATGCTTCGCGCATATTTGCCAAGATACGAACAATAATACCTTCCATTACTGACTGTTCAATATCTGTAAGGTCACGACTTACTTTACCGCCCGTATTACCTGATCCACCAAACAAACGATCAATCATTATGAAGGTAATTTCAGGAGCAATCTCAAGAACTGCATTACCCTTCAACGGATCCATATTAATTACAGCAAGCGTTGTTGGTGTTGGAATAGAACGAATAAACTCCTCATAGGTAAGCTGGTCAACAGATGCAACATGACAATGAACAAGAGCACGTAACTGTGCTGACAAACTAGTTGTCGTTAAACGAGCAAACGTTTCATGCATATTGGAAACAGTACGAATCTGTTCCTTTGAAAACTTATCAGGCCTACGGAAATCATATATCTTAATACGCCGAGTTTCAGATACCGGCTTGAAATCATCAGATTCATTATCCCCTGTACTAATTGCCTGAAGAAGCTGATCTATTTCGTCTTGCGATAGAACTTCATTCATTCCTTTCCACCCTCTTTATTCCAGTACTACTGCTGTACAACATCCTTCTTGGTAAAGCGTACATCACGAATTCGCGAATTGCTTAAAATATCATCGTTAATCTGATCACGAATCTGCTGTCTTAGGATTTCTTCATTCTGGGGCTTGAGTTCTTCATAAGTTTTTTCTGAGAAGAATCGACGAAGGAAGTCTATAATTTCAATACGACGCTCTGTAATTTCAGTAGAAGCAGCTTTATCATCTTTTTTATATCCAAGAACAACCTGAACAACAACACTTGAAGCTGGAGTATCACTTGTTGTTGTGCTAATCTGATCAAGCGAAGTATACCAGTCATAAGACTCTCTCTGTGCAGTATATTCAACACTTACAGGAGCCATTGATGCAGAACCAGCACCATTCTTATTCATGATAGTTACAGTGATCACAGCAACAGTAACTACAAGTATAACTCCACCTACACCTATAAGAATGTATCTCAAAAGTCCTGAGATGGCACCGCCTAGACCACCTTTTTTTGATGCAGGCGCATCTCCCCCCATTGCGTCAGTACCGATTCCATCAGCTGCATCTTCATCTGCCATAACTCAATCCTCCAAACATAATTTTAAATAATTACTCTTTTTATAGGTTTAACCTATACATTGTATCATTAAAAATGACCTTCGTCTAGAATAATTATATCAACACGCCTATTGTAGGCTTTTCCCTCTTCAGTATCATTAGAAAACTTCGATCTGGTGTCAGCATATCCGGCAATCGAAAACTGCTGTTCATTTACACCAAAATCTGAAAGGTAATGCAGAACATTAGCCGCACGGGCAGCAGACAATTCCCAGTTACTCTTATATCCACTAGTTGCGGAAACAGGAGTATTATCAGTATGTCCTTCTATTCTCCACTTTTTATCCCTAACTTCTTCTTCGGAAAAAAACTGTGAAATTCTTAGCAAAGTTTCTCTTGATTCATCAACATTTAATTCAGCACTACCCTGCTCAAAAAAAGCATCTGATGCAAGAGAAATAATAAGTCCCCTTTCATCACTGGAAATAGTAATTTTATTGGACTTTACTTCAGGAACAAATGCACTGATTGCTTTTTTCTTTGCATTTCCCATCTGCTTTCCTTTTTCCATGGCCGGAAGAGCACTTACCATATTTCCCATATCTGCAAGAGTCCCAGCCCCAAGAGAAACACCACCACCATTAGTAGAATTTGAAATGGCAGCCTGCATCTGAGCCATTGCAACAGCATCCGTCTCAGACGGATCATAAAGCATAACAAAGAAGCACAACATCAAGGTAATCATGTCTCCATAAGTACCTTGCCACGCGGTTGACGGCTTCTCAGGTTCTTTCTTTTCCTTCTTTCCCATACAAAACCCCGCTACTAATCCTTAAGAACATCAGCCTCTATAGCTTTTCGTGATTTTGGATCAAGGAACGTCAACAGCTTCTGAGCAAGAATACGGGGGTTATCACCAGCCTGAATGGAAAGAATTCCTTCAAGAATCATTTCCTTGACATTCATCTCCCTTGTATTCTGTGCAATAAGTTTTGTAGCCATTGGACCAAACAGCCAGTTAGCAAGCATAGATCCATAAAGAGTTGTAATAAGGGCAACGGCCATATTAGGACCGAGGGAGCTCTTGTCTTCAAGGCTATTCAACATACCAATAAGACCAATAACTGTACCCATCATACCCCAACCAGGAGCATAACCAGCCCATTGTGTAACAACTCCAGCCCATTCCATATGTCTAGCTTCTGCCTGAGCCATTTCATTTTCAAGAATAGCCCTGATAGCAGAACCATCACTACCGTCAACCATAAGTCTAAGCCCCGACTTAAGGAACTCATCACCAAGGTCATCAAGTCCTTCTTCCAAGGCAAGGATTCCTTCACGACGAGCTTTTTCTGCAAGTGCAACCATATTCTGGACCGTTGTCTTTTCACCATAATCATAAGTCTTGAAACACCTTGTAACTACACCAAAAAGACCAAGAGCTGTCGGCAATGGAGAGGATACAAACAAAGCCATATATGAACCACCAATAACGATAATTAATGATGGAATATCGATAATACTGGCTACTGAAGAACCTCCAGAAAATACACCAAGAAATACACAGGCAATACCGCCGGCAAATCCAATAATTGTTGCTATATCCATTTATTACAAACTCCTTGTATATCCTAATTCTATAATTCTTGACTAAACGTACCTATACGTTGCCTATATGACACAATTCTGTCAATAACCTCTTCTGGTGATTCCTTGACAACAATTTTCTTTCCCGAAAGCATGGTAAGAGTCAGGTCCGGATTGCACTCCATATTTTCAATCTGATGGGGATTAACCCAATACTTCCTCCCATCCAAACGTGTTACCTCTATCATATTCACTTAATCGGTATATCATAACGCCAACTTTATAAAATAAAATTATGTTATTAATATTAGATATAACACAATTAATATGGAAATTCCTATTCATTGATAATATGCTTGTACTGTATGAAAAGCAAAATTTTAGTTATCGAAGATGTTCCAGAGATGTCGATGCTTATCTGTATGTATATGGAAAAAGCTGGATTTGAGACAAAAGCTTTTGAAACAGCAGAAGAAGCAATTCATGAGCTAAACGGAGTATATTCTCCAGACCTGGTGCTTTTGGACCTTAATTTACCAGGGATGAGCGGACTCGAATTCCTCAAAAAATTCAGAGAGAACTACAAGACTACAATTCCTGTAATCATAGTCAGTGCAAGAGATGCAGATGAAGACATAATAACCGGACTGGGATATGGTGCAGACGAGTTTGTGACAAAACCATTTAGCCCAAGAGTTCTTGTAGCTAGAGTACAGGCAAAACTCAACCGACAAGCCGTTACGGAAGCAAATGCCGAAAAAACGGAAACATTTGGTCCATACACAATCTACTGCAACAGCTGTGTACTTAAGAAAGGCACAGAAAAAATAGCGCTATCAACAAAAGAATATGAAGTGCTGGAATATTTGGTAAACCATGCAGGAGAACCACTCAGTCCTGAAACAATCTACTATAATGTATGGAAGACACAATATGGAGATATAACTGCTGTTGCAGTGTACATCCAGAGACTTCGTAAAAAGATAGAAGAAAATCCTTCAAAACCAAGATACATCACGACAATGTTTGGAATGGGATATAGATTTGACAAATGAAAATAAGAACACAACTCAGCCTATTAATATTGGTTCTCCTCTTTATGCCAGTCATCTGCCTTATCACCCTTCCCATATATCACTATTCAACTTCAAGCCAAAGACATCTCATGAAGGGGTACAAGCAAATCAGGAAACTTGGAGAACTGAACCTTTCTGATGAAGATTGGGACGTACTTAAAAAAGAAATTGAACAGGTTCCTCCCCATGTACAGATTGCCGTCTTTTATAAAAACTGCATCCTGATATCAAATATACCCGACCTGAAGGCTGGTCAGATAATAGATTTCTTTACCCTATTTGACTATCTTGGATCTACAAGCGGAGAATATGATTACCAGATACAAGCTCCCCTATTCGAAAATAGAAGTTCATACTCAAAAGGCTCAGACAGAAGGGATAATTCCAAACTTATAGTGATAAGCCGTTCTGCCGTACCAGACAACACAAAGAGAATATCCTGGACAAATAGGTTGTTTATCATACTATTCAGCTTCTTTTTTCTGTTTGAGGCGTTCTGCCTGACAATAATCGTAAAACTGTTCAAGACAATAACTCTAAGCATAACCATGCTTGAAGAAAACACAAAACACATAGCTGACGGAGAACTGGATTATGAGCTTACAAGACCCAAAAAAGACAAGTTCAGTAATGAGATAACAAACCTGACAGAAAATCTGGACAAGATGAGGCTATCCCTAAAGGATGATCAGGAACGTAGAAGTAAATTCATCATGGGTCTCAGCCACGACCTTAGAACTCCGGTAGCCCTCATAAAAGGCTATGCCGAAGCTATTGGAGATGGAGTTGTCGAGGATTCTGAATCGATCATCAAATCTGCAAACATAATACATACAAAGGCAGATCAGCTCGAAGGTATGATCAATGACCTGATAAATTACCAGAAACTCAATAATGCAGAATGGCTGCAGACTTTGGAAAATGTAAACATAACTCCACTGCTCATGAATTTTGCAGAAGGTTGCAGACTTACAGCAGATGTCTACAAAAGAACAATAACGACATCTGTAAATATAAACCCTGACCTGAAGATAAAAATGGATGAAAAGCTGCTGCTTCGGGCATTGGAAAACCTGTTCTCTAATGCATTGAGATATACAAAGGACAACGACAACATATCATTTATCGCAACCGAAAGCCTGGACAATATAGAGATAACAGTAAGTGACACAGGGTGTGGTATTCAGGAAAAAGACCTTTCCCATATATATGACATATTCTATAGAGGAACAAACTCAAGACGAGAATCCGGCATGGGTATAGGACTCTCAGTCGTAAAGAACATAATAGATACACATGGATGGAAGATAAACGTAGAAACAGAACTTGAGAAAGGAACCAAGTTCATCATAACTATTCCTAAGGGAGCAAATTAATACATCTACCTGCTAAAATGCTAAAAGCTTCATGACAGGATTTCCAGCCATGAAGCTTTTTTATCATGTGACAGACAGATATTTTTTCATTTCTTCTATATACATGAGTCCTACAGCATTCAGTATGATATTTTTCTTTGTGATATACCCGATTTCCATAACTCGGTTGACATTGTCCGCTGTTTCCTTAAAAGGAACTGCAATATAGTCAGTGCCATTCAATTCTTCACAAATAATACCAGAACATAACGTATATCCGTTAAGCCCTACCATCAGGTTTAATACAGAAGCCCTGTCATTACACTTTATTATCCGATGATATTCATTTGTACTGAGTATCTCTTCTGCAAAATAGAAACTGGAATCATCCCCTTGCTCAAAACTCAAACATGGATAATCGCTCAAATCTTCAAAAGATATTTCCTCTTTATCTGCAAGTGGGTGACCCCTCCACATATACACATAAGCCTTACAGTCAATGAGATGATGAAACTCCAAATTCTTACTCAAGAGAATATTCTGAATTACCTTTCGATTAAAGTCACTCAGATAAAGTATCCCAAGTTCACTTCTCAAGGTAGCCACGTCTTCTATTACTTCCCGAGTCTTTGTTTCTCGTATGGCAAATTCATATTCATTTGTATTATATTTCTTTACCATTTCCACAAAGCTTTTTACTGCAAAACTATAATGCTGGGTAGAAATCCCAAATTTTTTTTTGAGAGTACCATTCTGTCCGTATTTTTCCATGATGCTGTCATAATTCATGTAAAGACGCCTGGCCTCTGCAATAAATTCTATACCATCATTAGTAAGGCTTACCCCCCTACCACTTCTGTTGAATATGGTTATCCCTAACTCATCCTCGAGATCATGGACAGCACTGGTCAAAGACGGCTGAGAAACAAAGAGCTTTTCACTGGCCTTGTTGAAAGATCCTGCCTCAGCAATCCCTATGACATATTTTACCTGTTGAAGAGTCATATACAGTAACTATCTTACTTTCCCAGGAGAGCCATCAGAGCATCTTCATCTGGAATCTGACGGGCAGCTTCCTTATTCTGATCCTGAATTGCATCGAAGACTTCCTGTCGGAAAACCTTTACATGCTTTGGAGCTTCTACTCCAATTTTTACCTGATCTCCATGAACCTCAATGATAGTAATAGCTATATCATCGCCGATACGGATTTTTTCGTCTACTTTTCGAGAAAGGATAAGCATCAGTTAACCTCCTTTTTCTTCAGAGCTTCAATAATATTCTCCTTTGTAGACCAGCGAGGATCATTCAAAACAGCCTGCATACAAACCCGGGTTTTCCGGTTAAATATAAGAGGCCCCTGAAAGTTTGCGGTAGCAGGACCTCCATCAGAAGGGACAGTCACAATAGCCATAACCATGACATCTGCCGGATCAGAAATTCCAACAGTCATCAGTTCCTTATCATCGATATCAGCCTCATATTCGCTATTAATCATGAAAGGATCAACTACCAGAAAAGCGAGATTCTTTTCCTGAAGGGACTGAAGCCACATAAAAGGTTCATATTTGCTTTCTATAAGGGCATATTCCGTATAATCCTCAAAGCCAAAAAGACCTTTTGGAACAGTAACTTTCTGGTCTTCAGTGACAGTCAAATTTCCCTTAACTCTTGTTTCTATCTGCATTTTCCCACCTTAATTCCAATATAAAATGCGCAGGCCCCACTGTCCTGCGCAATAAATCATCTTATGTAATCAAGAAGTGTACTCGAATACATCTTACCGGCAGTACTTAAAGTCGCCTGATTTACATAATCCAGCATCTTGAGGTCAGTGATGGCATCGGTAATATCCACATCACCTTCCCTACTTACCATATTTACAACATTCAGGGCCTGGGCTGAATTCCTTTCCATGTTATTCTGAGCCCGTTCGTATTCGCTTCCGATTCGCGCCAGGTTAGTAGTAAGATTATTCATTCCACTATCCAGGACACCAAGAACTCTTCCACCGATACTTTCCGTATCACCCCTAAGCATAGCATCTCTCAATGAAATCACAGTATCAAAGATTGAACCACCACTACTCATGACTCCTTCTCCAATATTATATGGGGGACGCTGAGTAGAGTCCTTTATATACCCGATTTCATTAAGAACAGTTCCCTTTGTATCCTCAAGCCAAAGCTGGTGAGAATCAGTTGTACGCAAATCAAGTCCCTGGGTAACAGGATTTATAGTTGCCTTTACAGCAGCACCACTGTTATTTATCTTTGAAGCAAGTGCATAAACATTGTCACCGGCATTTATATCAATATTCACACCATCTACCGATATGCTGCTATCTGCTCCTGCCTGCCATGAAGTCAAATCTCTCTGACCGATAATAACCTGAGGCTCAGCCCAGAATACACGGTTTCCGCTATTATCGAGCTCAAGGAATTTATTCTCATCAACTTCAATCTTATTTACGCTTACATTCCCATTGTATCTTACTTCAACAATGAGGGGCTGAGTTGATCCAGTAACATTTCCTACGGAAGTATCAAAAGCCAAGGCCGAAGTACGACTGCCACTGAAGAGAGAATCCCCGTCAGGGCCAATTGCATTGGCATTCTGGATAAGTTCCTTAAGGAGCTCATTTACTTCCACAGCCATATTGGAAAGATCCTCTCTTGTATTGATACCATTGGCACCTTGAACAGCAAGTTCTCTTACCCTCTGCATTATCTGAAGATTCTGGCTGACATACCCCTCCCTGACCTTGTACTGGTCAGTAAGTGTGCTTGCATTTTTCTGAAACTGGTTCACACGGGACAGATATGACTGATACCTTACAAGGTGACCTGCTGCAAGAGGATCATCTCTGAGGGAAGAAATACGGCTTTCTGTACCAATCTGTCTGTTTATCTTAGCCTGTCTTGACTCCTGGAGCCTGAGATTATATTGGGTATTATTATTGTTCATCTGAGAACTGATTCTCTGCATAATAAACTCCTTTTAGTGATTTCACTAAAATACTAAATTCTGTTAATTAATGTGTCCAAAAGTTCATCCTGTATATTGATAAACTTTGCAGCTGCATTATATCCATGCTGAAACTTGATTATATCAGCAAGCTCTTCATCAATATTTACACCACTTATGCTATCCCTGAAATCCTTGAGATCCTGCATTATGCTGTTCTGGCTGGCAAGCTGGTTTTCTGCCTGCTCACCTTTAAGACCAACCTCGGTAACTGTATCTGCAAAATAATCATCGAAAGTCTTCTCACTTCCAACCATTATTCTTGTATTACGAATGGAAGCAATCTCCACGGCAGCCCTGCTATCCCCGGGATCAGAATATCCCTGGGTATTGGCAAACCCAGCAACAACACTCTGGATGTCACGGCGAACACGAGGATTAACTTCGATGTATTCAGCAGGATGAGAAATAGGCGAAACCGCAAACTGGGCATCAGCAAGAGAATACACAGCATCAGCCCTATTGAAATCAAAGGCACCGCCTGCACCACTGCCCGAAAGGATACCTGCATATCCAGTGAGGAACATACCGGAATCTTCCACATGGCGGATTACAAAATCTGGATTTCCCTTATCCTTAGCTGTTGTTCCCTTAAGCACAAGGTTATTGTTGCGGTCAAGATAAGCCTTGACTTCACCATCACTATCATTTATACGATTGATGACATCTTCAACAGTATCTGTGGCATAATATCTTACGGTAATATTACCGTCATGTCCGCTCAAGGTCATAGTTCCCTCAAGCCCCACCTGCTGAGCCCTATCCAAACGGTTGGTACCTGTAATACGGAATATGAGGGAAGTATCCTCCACCCCGTCCCCGTTCCTGTCAAAGTTACCATTCACATTTTCAACAAACTCATGCTGCGTAAAGAAATCAAGCCCTGTAACATTATTCTTTCCAACAGCGTTTCTATGGATATCATTTACAAGATCAGAGAAATTGACAGTCATTGTATCAAGATTCTGGATAAGATCCCTCAAATCACTGTCCCTAAGTTCAACAAGAGCACCAAGAGAGCCTCTCTTGAAGAAAGCTTCATCGCCAGTATCACTCCAGACAAGGTTGTAATAACTGTTGTTATCTACAGGCAATTCAAGTTCAATCTGCCTTGCTACTCCACCTTGAATAAGGATCTGTCCTCCCGTATGAACCATAAATTCATCAGGATCATCTCCACTTACAGAAACATTCACAAGGGCAGCCAGCTTGTCCACAAGGAGGTCCCTTCTGTCCAGAAGGTCATTAGGATTATCGCCCAAACCTTCTACCCTAACGATTTCTGCATTCAAATCAGCAATCTGCCTTGCATAGTCATTGACTTGCTGAACGGTTGCCTTGATATCCGAATTAACCTGATCCGATATGGCACGAAGACTCTTATACTGCTGGTTGATGGAATTAGAAAGGCTCTCACCCCTGCTTACTACAGACTGACGGGCAGCATCACTGTCAGGATACAGCGAAAGTTCCTGCCAGCTTTCCCAGAATTTATCCATGTTGCTACGAACAGAGATATCATCAGGCTCATTATAGACACCTTCAATCATGGAAAAATATTTTTCCCTGGTACTCCAATAAGACTGCTCATTGCTCTGTGTCACGATCCTGGCATCCAAAAGAGAATCTCTTACACGCTCAATGCTCTCTACAGTTGTACCCTGCCCAATCTGACCTGGAGTCATAGCTCTCTCAAGATCAGGCCGGTACAAAGGATCCGCAGTAGTAACCTTTACCCTTTGTCTGCTATAACCTTCCGTATCTGCATTGGAAATATTATGACCGGCAGTACTGATCTGCGTCGTATGCGCCATAAGACTTCTCTTTCCTAATTCAATTCCTGCAAATGAACCTGCCATTTATTAACTCCTATAAAAACTCACTCTATTTTCTCACAGACCTAAAGCAATCTGTCCAGCAGCACACTAGGAGATGTGGTCTTAACCATATTCCCATACTTATTGTATGTTGTAGTCCTCTGCTGCGGAACACATTCATCTATTATACCGGCAACAAATTCCTGACCAGCATCAACATATACGCTGAGGGCCTGATTTTCAATCTTGCTTTTTGTAAGCTTGGATCTCAAGGATGAATAAAGAGACTCCAGTTCAGGCTCAAAGTATATATTCCTGTCATTATCCGCAATAAGCTCACGTCTTTGATCCAGCTGAACAAATGCATTTCCATAAGCTTCCATATCAGCAATATATTCTTCAAGATTTACCCAATTGCGGGATGTGACAGCTGCATGCAGCAGACTCTGCTTTTCAAGCATAGCATCCATAACCTCATTCTGGGTTTCCAGAACAACCTTAAGTTCCTTAATCTTTGAATCATCAATCATAATAATTATTCCTCAACTATCCTCTACTCATATCGGAAAATAAAGTCTTACTATTTAGTATGAATTAGCATGTTTTTTTACATAAAATGAAGTAAACCTACCTATTTAGTAACAAGTCGTTACACGACGGTAAAACAAGTTGTTACTCCGCGGTAAAACATGTTGTTACTTCGCCGTGTAACAAGTTGTTACTTCGTCGTGTAACAAGTTCTTACTAAACCCTGTAAAACATGTTCTTACTAAAGCCTGTAAAACACGTTGTTACTAAAGCCTATGAAACATGTTCTTACTGACTTGAACCCAAGTACAAATTATTTTTTACAAAAACACAAAAAAATTAAAAAATCGTGTTGACATAAAAACCGCTTTTCGTTATAGTACTAAACATCAACGACACACGGTGCCTATAGTTCAGCGGTAGAATCCCAGATTGTGGATCTGGTTGTCGTGGGTTCGAACCCCACTAGGCACCCTACTTCTAAAAGAAGTGCATGGCTAGCAGCCAGAAGATGCGTTCGTAGCTCAACTGGATAGAGCAGTGGACTTCGAATCCGAAGGTTGCACGTTCAAGTCGTGTCGGACGCAAGTAAAAAGGGCGATTAGCTCAGCTGGTAGAGCAACAGACTCTTAATCTGTGGGTCGGGAGTTCGATCCTCCCATCGCTCATACGGGTTTGAAAGAAATACCTCGTGTGGTATGCCGGATTTAATCCATAAGCGAGAATGGTGGAATTGGCAGACACGCTAGACTTAGGATCTAGTACTTCGGTGTGAGGGTTCAAGTCCCTCTTCTCGCACTCTTTTGCAGGAATGGCTCAGTGGTAGAGCGCGACCTTGCCAAGGTCGATGTCGCGGGTTCGATCCCCGTTTCCTGCTCTAAACAGTTTTAACAGTGACTGAGAAAATACTGTTGCATATTTGCAGGAATGGCTCAGTGGTAGAGCGCGACCTTGCCAAGGTCGATGTCGCGGGTTCGATCCCCGTTTCCTGCTCTAAACATTAAGCGATTTGGAGTATATCCTAATCGCTTTTTTTTTATCATTTTTATTTTTATATATTTTTTTGCAAGGGGATCTCACGTGAAAGTTACTAAAGAAATCACTAAGATTGAAAACTCAGCAGTAAAGCTTACTGCTACAATAGCTAAAGAAGACGTAGCTGCAGGATATAACAGCAGCATCGCTAAATATGCTAAGAACATCCAGTTACCAGGCTTCCGCAAGGGACACGTACCTGTAAACGTACTTATGAGCAAATACGGAGAATCCCTCAAGGCTGAGATCTCTGGTGATCTTATCGACCAGGCTCTCAACGAAATTTTTGATGCAGAAGATGCAAAGGACATCCGCCCTCTTCCATATGCACAGCCAAGACTTGACGGCGACAAGCTTCCTGAACTTGATACAGCAAAGGATTTCACTTTCACAGTAGTTTACGATGTATTCCCAGCTGTTGAAGTAAAGAACTTTGGTGGTATCGTAATCAAGGAACCTCAGGTTACTGTAGGTGACAAGGAACTCGAGGAAGAGCTCAAGGCTCTCCAGGAACGCAATGCTGCCGTTCTCGACAAGAAAGATGGCGATCCAGTTGCAAAAGATGATATCGTAACAATCGACTACAAAGAGCTCGATGACAACGGAAACGTTGTAGAAGGAAGCGAGAGACAGGATTTCGTATTCACAGTAGGAACTGGTGAAAACATCTACAAGATCGACGATGAAATCATCGGAATGAAGAAAGATGAATCAAAGGAAATCACAAAGACATACGCAGCTGATGACTCAAACACAGACCTTGCTGGAAAGACAGTAAAGATCAGCGTTACAGTTAAGGCTGTAAAGGTTAGAAACCTTCCTGAACTCAATGATGACTTTGCTCAGGACGTAAGCGAGAAGTACAAAACTCTCGACGATCTCAAGAAAGACATCAGCCGCCAGATGGAAACAGCTAAGACAAGAAGACTTGCTGAACTCAAGAGCCAGAGCCTCCTTAAACAGCTTGTTGAAAAGAACCCTATCGAACTTCCTGCTTCTATGGTTCAGGCAGAACTTGACAGCCGTTGGAGAATGATGGCACAGCAGTTCCAGACAACTGTTGAACAGCTTGACAAGATGGTTGCAGCAAGCGGACAGGCTAAGGAAGATATGCTCAAGCAGTGGACAGGAGATGCTTCTGAAATGCTCAAGAGCCGCCTTATCGTAGATGCTCTTATCAGAGAAAAGGATATCACAGCTACTCCAGAAGAAGTAGATGCTCGCATGGCTCAGATTGCAGAAGAAAACGGTATCACTTTGGACGAAGTTAAGGATCACTACAAAGATCCAAGAACAAAGGAATACCTTGTTGACGAAGTAAAAGAAAACAAGCTTTACGAAGATCTTTACAAGGCTGTAAAGATTGAAAAAGGCGAAGAAGTTTCTTTTGAATCTCTCTTCAACAATGCAAACTAACAGTCCTATAGATATTATTTTGTAATTAATATAGAATGAAACGGAATGTACAATATTTTATTGCCGCATTCCGTTTTTTTTATTTATATTTATATTATAAAAACTGTGAAAATATACTTTTTGAGCCTATAATTAATGGTATCTTGAGTATATGGGAGAATAAAATGAATGAATATATGAACACTCTTGTTCCTACAGTTATTGAGCGAAGTGGTAATGGGGAGCGAGCTTATGACTTGTATTCAAGACTTCTCAGAGACCGCATTATCTTTGTTGACGGTGAAATTCGCGATGAAACAGCAGACCTTATAGTAGCACAGCTTTTGTACCTTGAAAGTGAAAATCCAGATAAAGACATTAATATGTATATCAACAGTCCTGGAGGATCTGTTACAGCAGGACTTGCTATATATGATACGATGCAATATGTGAAATGTGACGTACAGACAATCTGTATGGGACAGGCAGCAAGCATGGGTGCAGTTTTGCTTGCAGGAGGAACTATAGGTAAACGCTATGCTCTCCCATCAAGCCGTGTCATGATCCATCAGCCTTGGGGTGGAGCTCAGGGACAGGAAAGCGACATCGCCATTCAGGCAAAAGAGAT
Organism: Treponema sp.; assembly: GCA_045616545.1. Taxonomy (GTDB): domain Bacteria; phylum Spirochaetota; class Spirochaetia; order Treponematales; family Treponemataceae; genus Treponema_D. The sequence goes on from JAZLGX010000016.1 coordinate 32,933, forward strand.
CGTACGTCTTAAAAAGCTTTCCATAAAATATTTTGCAGAACAGACTTCAAAATCAGAAGAACAGATCGCAAAGGATTTGGAACGCGATTTCTACATGTCTGCAGAAGAAGCAAAGGAATATGGCATCATCGACCATATCATGCACAGTGCCAAGAAAGGAGCTTCTAAGGAATGAGAGGTTTTAACAAGATTGATCAGAAAATCTGCTCCTTTTGTGGAAGACCTGCAGATGAAAACCGCAGGACAGTACGTTCCCCTAGCGTTGTAGATGTCTTCATCTGTGAAAACTGCGTAGAGGCTTGCCGTGCTGTTCTTGATGATGAAAAACATTCAATTGCTTCCATAAACATGGAAACAGTTCCTACTCCTAAGGAATTCAAGGAATACCTTGATCAGTATGTTGTAGGCCAGGATTATGCAAAAAAAGTTCTTTCTGTTGCTGTATACAATCATTATAAACAGTTGTCAGTGACACCTGAAAAGCAGGCTTCAAGCGAAGTAAAGATTGAGAAGTCAAATATTCTTCTTCTCGGTCCTACAGGAAGCGGAAAGACTCTCCTGGCAAAGACTTTGGCACAGAAACTTAAGGTTCCTTTTGCAATAGCTGATGCTACAACACTTACAGAAGCAGGTTACGTAGGTGAAGACGTTGAGAATGTCCTCCTCAAACTTATAAATGCTGCAGATGGTGATGTTGCAGCTGCAGAAAGAGGAATCATTTTCATCGATGAAATCGACAAAATCGGCCGTAAGAGCGAAAACACATCCATAACACGTGATGTTTCAGGAGAAGGTGTTCAGCAGGCTCTCCTCAAGATTCTTGAAGGAACACATGCTTCAGTTCCTCCTCAGGGTGGAAGAAAGCATCCTAACCAGGAGATGATTGATATTGATACAACAAACATACTCTTTATCTGTGGTGGAGCTTTCGTAGGTCTGGACAAGATTATCGAGAATCGTCTCTCAAGTTCTTCCATCGGCTTTGGAGCTACAGGAACAAAGAGATCTGATGAAGATGCAATGGAACTTCTTAACCAGGTTACATCAGATGACCTTGTCAAGTTTGGTCTCATTCCAGAAATCATCGGTCGTCTCCCTATGACATGTGCCTTAAAGGAACTGTCTAAGGAAGATCTCAAGCATATTCTTACAGAGCCTAAAAATGCCATAACAAAGCAGTTCAAGGCAAGCTTTGCAATAGATGATGTTGATCTTGAGTTTGATGAAGAATCTATCAATGAGATTGCCGATATAGCAATAAAGAGTAAGACTGGAGCTCGTGGACTCAGAGCTATAGTTGAACACGTTCTGCTTGAAATTATGTATGAGATTCCAAGCGTAAAAGGACACAAAAAGCTTGTCATAACAAAGGACATTGTCAATAGAAAGGGTCTTCCGGATATTGAGAGTCTGCTGATTGCAAGCTGACAAAAAAGGCTTAATTGAAATATCAATTAAGCCTTTTTTTTATATGGATTTTATTATATCAATCGTATCTTCTGCTGTACGTTTCCATGATAATGGAGCGGACCATTTCAATCCTTTTTCTACAAGACTTTTCTTCAATTCATTATCACGTACCAAAGATTCCATGGAATTAGAAATCTCTTCAATATCATCGCTATCAAAATAAAGCACATTGTCCCCATATAATTCAGGTAAAGCACCTGATCTGGAACATGCAACAGGGATTCCACATGCCATCGATTCCAAAACAGGCATACCTACCCCTTCATTGATCGAAGGGAATATACAAGCCTCAGCATTTCTGTAAAGTTCTGGAAAACTTTCATGGGGGAAAAATCCTGTCAGAAATATATCACTTACGGAGGATGATTCAAACACAGCCTTATGGACTTCTTCTCCATAACTGGATTCTGCTCCAGCTATTACAAGTCGATGTGGCAATCCTGTTCTTTCCTTAAACAAGGAAAAAGCCTTTATCAGCTCAATATGTTTTTTTTCAGGGCCTACCATACGGCTTGCATATATAAAATAAGGGCGTTTAATCGCGAAAGGCTTTATATCCACAATGCCAGTACCTGAATCAGGATTCTGGGAAGAAAAAAACGTCGAGTGATTTATCCCGTTACGAACCACAATGATATTACTGCATTTTATTCCACACTTGATAAGATCCTGCTTTATATATTCGCTTGCAGCGATTATACATTTTGCCTTATTCAGACCTTTTTTTACCAATGCTTTTGAAATCCAATCAGATGATGCCAAGACAGCACTTAACACATCATTTACAATGGCAACACCCGGGATTTTTTTATTGGCGGCGATCATTCTGGCTCCAGCCGTATACAATATCAGGTCATACCCTCTTTTCTTTCCAAAGGCACCAGCCTTAAAGCTATGCCAAAGCCTCTCAGCTCCCAGTGTATCAGGGATATTGACACTTGCATAAGCAATTCCAGTATCTCCGGTATACGTATATCGATCCATCTCAGATCCAAAAAGTTCATATTCTATATCTTGGGATTGAGGTAAACTGGGGATGATAGACAATAAATAAGTTCCCAGACCTGACCGTCCATGGTCACATCCAAATGTATCAATTCCAACTTTCATACATCCCGATTATACCACAAAGATTGCAAAATGTGCTATAGTAGAGACATGAGCATAACATTTACAGAACTGGGGATAGAGTCCCCATTGCAGGAAAGGCTTCAGAAAATAAATATCACAGAGCCTACTCTCGTACAGCAAAAAGTCATTCCATATATTGCCAAAGGTAGCAATATTTTATATCAGAGCGAAACAGGAACGGGAAAGACTTTTGCATATCTTTTGCCGCTTATACAGCAGCTTCAATCCATACCAAATCCAAAAAAAGAAGTTCTCCTACTCATAGTTTCACCTACTTATGAACTTGCCAGCCAGATAAAAGTTCAGGCTCAACTGGTCACAGACTTGAAATGTGCGTTATGTATAGGGGGCGCTCCAATTAACCGCCAGATCGAGCTTCTCAAAGAAAAGCCAACAATTGTCATTGGCGGCAGCGCAAGGCTGCTTGAACTCATTCATCTGAAAAAACTGAAGGCAGACAGCATAAGATATCTGGTCCTGGACGAAGCAGACAGACTCCTTAGCCCGGAACTAAGAGAATCAACACAAGGACTTCTTGAGCGTTTGCCACGAAAAGTTCAGCTCATCGGAAATTCTGCAACAGTAAGTGATTTTACACGAAAAACTTTGCAAAAAGCCCGCGAGGGAATAGCAAATGCGGATAGCCAACATGGCATGACAAACACCACACCTCAAGACATGCCTATCGAGCTCGTAGAGCTTCCTCCAGAGGATATTCTTCGAAAACGTATCACCCATTGGGCTATCTTTGCAGAAAGACGAGATAAGATTGACACCTTAAGAAGTTTTATAAATGCTGTAAAACCAGAAAAGCTTATCGTATTCACATGCCGTACAGACCAGATTGACAACATTGTCAGCAAGTTGAAGTACAGAAAGATAGAGTGCGAAGGCTTAAGTGCAAAAAGTGACAAGAAAGAAAGAAAAGCTTTCATTGATAGATTCAGGAGTGGAAAACTAAACATCCTTGTTACAACGGACCTTGCTTCAAGAGGACTTGATATTCCAGGTATAACCCATGTCGTGCAAATGGATCTTCCTGAGAGTACAGATTTCTTCGTTCACAGAGCAGGAAGAACAGCAAGAGCAGGTTCTACAGGAATAAACTGCGTAATAGGTGACCAGAAAGAAATGGAAAATTACGCAAAACTAGAAAAAAAACTCAAACTGAAGGTATACCCTAAAGAATTATATTGCGGAAAGTTAGTCGATCCAAACCAACTCGAATATTAATTGAATTCTTATTGTTAAACAGTTCCGTTATTGATATAATAGGCGGAACTGTTTTTTGAGGGTAAATTTGTGTTTTTAAAAAGTCTTGAAATATATGGCTTTAAATCTTTTGCCGACCGCACACACATCAATTTTGCAGATGGTATTACTGCACTTCTCGGTCCTAATGGTTGTGGCAAAAGCAATGTAGTAGATGCAATTAAATGGGTATTAGCAGAAAATAAAGTAAAAAATCTTCGTGCAGCTTCAATGGAAGATGTAATTTTCAATGGAACAGAAGCAAGACCTGCACTTAGCATGGCTGAGGTAACTCTTACCATAGCAAACGACAAAGGTTTGCTTCCTATTGAAGATACAGAAATAGCAATAAAAAGACGCTTATACAGATCAGGCGAGAATGACTATTTCATAAATGGAAAACAAGTCACAGCAACAGAAATCAGAAAACTTTTTATGGATACTGGTATCGGTAAGTCAGCCTACTCTGTCATGGAACAGGGAAAGATTGACCAGATTCTGTCAAGTAAACCTGAAGACAGACGATACTTGTTTGAAGAAGCTGCAGGTATCAGCCGAAGCAAGGCTGAAGTTGCCGAGGCAGAACGCGAACTTGAAAAGACAAGGGCAAATCTTGCTCAGATTGACATTGGTCTTGCAGAAACAAAGCGAAGCTATGAAACGCTTAAGGTTCAGTCTGAACAGACAAAGAAATATAGGGCTCTCACAGACCAGAAGTTTGAATATGAACTTGATATACAGCTTCTAAGACTTAAGGATTTTATCCAGAATAAAGCCAGGCATGAAAACAGCCGTAAGGAAGCGGAAGATAAATGCAATTCTATCTCAGCTGAAATAGAGGAAATATACGCAACTCTTAATGAGAACACAGACAGAATAAACGAACTTCAGGATCAGGTAACCGTAAAACAGCAACAGCAGATAAGAATTGCAACTGAGCATACAGGGAAAAAAGCTCTTGCAAAGAACCTCCACGAAAACCTCAGCAAGATAAAGGAAAAGATTGGACAAATCGAGAACAGAATCAAAAATGTTGAGGAACGAATAGATGAGGATAACGAAGAGATAGACAGCCAGAATGCCGAACTCTATGAACTCAACAAAAAGCTCGATGCCATCAAAAAGAACATCGATGGCTTTACAGCTAATATCGAGCAGTCCCGACTTCAGATAACAGAGAATCAGGAAAAACTCGATTCAAATGACGAGAAAATAGAAAACCTTGATTCAGAAAGAGCTTTACTCCGTAAGGAACTTGAATCAATAACAGAAGATATAGTTACAGAGCTTGATGCAAAGCTTAGGGATGCAGGATACTCTTCCCATGCAAACAAAAAGGCAAAAGCTGAATTAAATACTGTCATCGAGAAAATCAAGATTTATACGACTGGTAGAGCAAACATCTTTGGAGATTTTGCAGCCCTTCCGAACCACTCAGAAAAAGATGCTGCACAATTCAGTAAGGATGCAGTATCGGCCTTTACTGAACTGGGAAAGATGTTGGATGAACTTACCCAGTCCATAGTAAATTATACAAACACAACTCCGACATTCATCGATGATTTTTTGTCTCCTGAAGGTATAATCACCAAAAAACGTGATATTGATTCCAAGATATCAGAAAACATTCACCTTATAGAAGATATTAAAAAACAAAATATCGAGCTCGAAGCCATAAATGATGACCTTGAGAAAAAAATCAAGGAATATACTTCCACTCTAAGTAACCTCAGGATAAATCAGGCAACAATGGCGCAGCAGATTACATCTTGCGAACAGCAGATAACAATGCTGAAAAAACAGCTTGCTGCAGAAGAAGCAAGTCTAAGTGACGCCAAAAATGAATTATTCATTGAAAATCATAACAAAGAGGACTTGGACGAACAGATCGAAGAAGCTGAAGAAGCAATAGCTGAGTTACAGGCTGAGGGAGAAAAACTCACCGAAGAACTTATCATGCTTGATAAGCAGATTGAGGACTGTAACTCTAAGGTTAAGGGAAGGGAGTCCACTCTTGCAAAAAAGCAGGAAGAAAGAAAGAAATATTCAGCTCAGCTCGAAAAATTTTCTGTCGATATCGTACAGAATGAAACAGAAATAAAGAACGTAAAACAGAATTTCCAGGATAACTATTCTCGTGACCTTATGGAATTTGAAGAGCGTATGTACACAATTACAGCATCTCCAGCTGTATTACGTGACAAATTGCTCGAGACAAAGAAAAAAATCAGCGGAATGGGTCAGGTCAATTTTGCAGCAGTAGAGCAATTTGCAGAAGAAAAGGAAAGATACGAGCGACAACTTGAAAGTTACAACGACACCCAAAAATCACTGGAAAACCTCGTCAGAGTCAGTGAAGAGATAAGAACAAAATCTTCTGAAATGTTTCTTGATACTTATAATAAGATTCGTAAGAACTTTCACAATATGTTCCGAAGATTATTTAATGGAGGAAGAGCAGAATTACGACTTGCAGATCCTGCAAATGTCCTGACATCAGGTATTGATATCTATGCGCAGCCACCAGGAAAGAAGCTGGAGTCTATTTCTCTTCTTTCGGGTGGAGAAAAGACAATGACTGCTGTTGCCCTTCTCTTTGCGACATATCAGGTAAGACCTAGTCCTTTCTGTCTGTTGGATGAGATTGATGCAGCCCTTGATGACAAGAATGTCTCAAGTTTCGTAACAACGCTTAGAACATTTGGAAACGTGAGCCAGTATATCATAATTACCCATAACAGGAAGACAGTTATGGGCGCATCAAGTATGCTTGGTGTCACAATGGAAGAAAGCGGAATTACAAAAGTTGTCCAGATAAAGCTTGATGAAGAAACATTGAATGCCCGAACGACATTTGAGGATGATTCAGGATTTGTTGAGGAAGATGTTGCTCCAGAAGAAGGTGTTGTGATTCCACCGAGACCTCCAAGGCGGGAACATAATCCAGACGGAACATTAAAGCTTAGTCCTAGCGAAACTTCCGAAAAGCCGGCAATAAAGGAATAAAAACTGATGAATATTATTGAGGATATAAAAGATAAAGTATCACATTACATAACAATCTCACCAAAATTATCCATCACTATAACCTCAATAATATTGCTTCTCTTTTTGAGTACAATTGTGCTTGGAATCGCACAATGCACCCAATCAGCTTCCCATGTAAAAAGAGTTTCCATACCAAGAGATGACAGCTTTGAGCTAGTTGATGATTTATTCAAACCAGAAGATAAGCCTTTGGCTGAAGACTATTATTTTTCAAGAGAACCCAAAGATAAATGGACGGAAAGTGAATTTGACCAGTGGTTCACAATTCCTGATGAACAAACTCTTGGTGACCTAAAAAGAGCAAACGATTCATTGATTGATAAAATTACAGGAGCAGCTCCATGATGAACAAAAAGATTCAAATAGTTACACTTATTTTAGCAAGTTCAATCCTCACCTTTAATTCTTGTCAAACAACAAAGCAGCAAAATCCAGAGTCTTCTATCGATTTACCTTATGACACGGCTGACAATTCGGATGATACAATTCTAGACGAGGAAACTGAAACCATAGTTGAACCTGAAGTTTCCATAATGACAGAAGAATCACAGGAAATAGTTGAGGAACTTGTTGAAGAAGATGAATTTGCTCAATTCACCGATGAATCTGACTTGAATACTTCCTTTGACCAGTCTGAACAAGAAGAACTTATATCTATTAACCACGAAGAAGAAATTGCAGATGAATCCATCGAGGACTCAGACTCCATCATATACGAAAAAATTGACGTTGAAGAATTGTCACAGATTGAAGATATTGTTCCTGTAGAAGAACCAAAAATGGAACTTATATTCCCAGACGATGATCTTACTAGAGAAGAAGAAATCGTCATGACTGAGACTTCTGATGAAACTGAACTCGAGAGTAAAATTGTCGCTGAAAAGACAGAATCAGAAGAAAATACAAATGTATACCACGAAATTCAGGATATGACAGAGAATGAAGTTCAGCCTAAGATTACGGAATCTCCTTCAGAGAAACAATCCATGGAATACGTAGCTGAAATCAAGGAATCTGAGGCTAAACCTGTTGAAGACACTGTAGAAACCATAGATAGCATACCAAAAGTAAAGCCAGATCCTGTTGCATCAAGATCTGTAAGGGTAAAAAAGAACCAGTATCTTGACGTTGATTATCCAGGGTTGGGATGGATTTATTTAGGTGAAGGAAATGGCACAAATCTGATTCGTTACATGGGACGAAAGCTTGGAGCAAAGAACACATCTTTTTCCCTTCACACAAAAGCAGAAGGTTCTACCATGTTGCATTTCTATAGAACTGATCCTCTGACAGGAGAAGCCCTTGATGACTACCTTGAGGTAATAGTTGAAGGAACTAATTTATCCCAAGAACGAGTAGCAGCACCAAGTTATAACCCATTTTCTTCACAAAAATCAGATTTCCAAGCAGTAGACAAAGATGGGAATGATGATTTCAAAAACAATAGCCTTGCGCAAAATAAAGATAGTACAAACAGTGATTTGTTCTACTCCAACAAAGTTGATGCAGCAAATGATGCCCTGGCAAACAACGAGTCCTCTACAGTTATAGAGCCTTATACTAGTAATAGCGCTACAGAAGAATCTCCTACCCCAACAGAGAAAAAGGCAACAGAAGAAACAACATTGACCGCGGAAGAACTGTTGAACACAGCAAGATCAACGTTCCAACGTGGAGAATACGAAAAGGCCTTGAAATACCTTACCGAATTCTTTGACAAGGCAGTAACTAAAATCGATGAAGGATTCTATCTGAAAGGTGAAATCCTTGAATCTAACTCTTCGGTCAGAGATATAAAACAAGCTCTTGAAGCCTACCAGACAATTGTAAATGAATACCCTCAGAGTTTGTTATGGCAAAGGGCAAACGAAAAAATAACGTATTTGAAAAGATTTTATTTTAATATCCGTTAAAAGGGGGAAAAAATGAAAAAAATAATAAAGTATATCTTGCCATTGATAACTTCCAGCGTATTGTTTTCATCTTGTGTAATCAAGCAGGTACAAGGACAAAATCGTACTGTTACCGTACAGGGGAGCGGAGAGATACAGCTCAGCGCTGATACAGCAACAATAGTCATGGCAGTCATTACAAGAAATCCTGATATCATCAAGGCTACAGAAGAAAATGCAAGAAAAATCACGGATGTGATGAATGCAATTTATAATGATGGTATAGACCGAAGCAATATATCTACAAGCAATTACAGGATTTATCAGGAAACAAATTCATCTGGAAATGATAGGAACATACAGGGACCCTATAACGTAAGCAACGAAATAACAATTATACTTACCGATGTTTCAAGAGCCGGAAATATTATCGATACAGCCATAAAAGCTGGGGCTAATAATTTAAGCGAACTGACCTACTCAGTAAGCAACACAGAAGAGGCCGTAAAACAAGCCAGAATGCTTGCCATCAAGCAAGCTGAGGAAAATGCGTCTGTACTTGCCTCCGCAAATGGTACATCACTTGGTCAGCTGCTTTATATCACAGAAGATTCCGGATCATTGTATCCAAGAGCCCGATCGTATAAAAACTCAGGGGAAGCTGCATTACTTAAAGCTGCAACTCCCATATATTCTGGGAATACTTCAGTTACTGTCTGTATAACAGCTTGTTGGGAACTTCTATAAGATACGTATATTTTAACCTGGTAGTATTTTACAAATACACTAACTAATTGAAGTATTGAACAAATTAATATATATTAAAACAGAATTATTATTTTTAGAGGACAATAATGTTAGACTATAAGTTTATCAAAGACAACCTTGAAGCAGTAAAAGAAAATATCAAGAACCGCAATATGGTTGCAGATGCAGACATTGTTGTAAAGCTTTATGATGAACGCACAGCTTTGACAACAGAACTTCAGAATCTTCAGCAGAAGAGGAATGCGAATGCCGCTTCAATGAAGCAGAAGCTTGATCCTGAGACAAGACAGAAATATATCGAAGAAGGTAAGAATCTAAAGGATCAGATATCATCCCTCGAAGCACATTTAAATGAAATCGAAACACAGCTCGATGAAGCTGCACGTCAGATTCCTAATATGTGTAATCCTGCAGTTCCTATAGGAAAACTCGATACAGAGAACCTTGAAATAAAGAAAGTTGGAACTCCACGTAAATTTGATTTCAAGCCTAAAGATCATGTTCAGCTTGGCGAGAGCCTTGACATAATTGATTTTGACCGAGGAACAAAGGTATCTGGTCCAAAGTTCTATTATCTTAAAAATGAAGCTGTATTCCTTGAGCAGGCTTTGATTATGTATGCTCTTAATATACTTCGTAAGCATAATTTTACAACATTCATTACACCTGATGTTGCTAAAGAGGAAGTTCTCAAAGGTATTGGGTTCAATCCACGAGGTAATGAAAGCAATGTATATGCAATTGAAGAAGAAGGAACTTGTCTCGTTGCAACAGCAGAAATCACTCTCGGAGGATTCCACTCTGGAGAAATTCTTGATAAAGCATCTTTGCCACTTTTCTATTCTGGCTTAAGTCATTGTTTCCGTCGTGAAGCAGGAGCCTCAGGACATTTTAGCAAAGGTCTTTACCGTGTACATCAGTTTGACAAAGTAGAGATGTTTGTTTATTGTCTCCCTGAGCAAAGTGACGAAATTCACGAAAAACTCCGCATGATTGAAGAAGAAATCTTTGAAGGACTTGGCATTCCATTCCATGTAGTTGATACATGTACAGGAGATTTAGGTGCACCAGCATACCGCAAGTGGGATCTTGAAGCATGGATGCCAGGACGTGCTGACGAGAATCATCCAGATGGAGACTATGGTGAAGTAACATCAACATCCAACTGTACCGATTACCAGGCTCGTCGCCTTAATGTAAAATACCATGATGACGACGGAAAAAATAAGTATGTGCACATGCTTAACGGAACTGCTATAGCTGTAGGAAGAGCAATGCTTGCAATTCTGGAAAATTATCAGAATGCTGATGGATCCGTAACAATTCCAGAAGTATTAGTACCTTTCTGTGGATTTGACAAAATAAATCCTAAGACAGATGCTAATTCTGTAGTTTATAAAAGTTCAAAATAGATTATACTTTTATAATATTTAAAACTGTAAAAAAGGACGCTACCACATGAATCAGAATAACTATATCAGGATTATTTGTATTTTTTTAGCTATATTAGTTTTATTCGCAGTGGTAGCGGCAATGAAGGCCCTGTCAACAGTACTTATGCCGTTGACAGTTGCTGTCCTTCTTGCACTTGTCTTTTATCCTATCTGTAAGAGACTGAATAAGATACATATCCCGTGGGTCATCTGCGTTCTTATCGTACTGGCATTTACTTTGATAATACTTTATATCGTTGGACAGTTACTTTTGACAAGTGTAACAACGGTTATCAATACATATCCAAAATATGAATCCAGGTTTACAAGTATTTACCAGGCAATCTGTAATACATTTGATATCCACTATGATCAGGACTCTACCCTACTATCAAACTTATGGAATTCCCTTAATGTGAGAAGTGCGGTACAAAAATTTGCATTGGCACTTAGCGGAGGGATGGTTAACTTTGGGAAACAGCTGCTTGTTATAGGTTTATTCGTTGCCTTTCTTCTCATAGAGATGAAAACTCTCGGAAGAAAAACCGACATGCTATTTGAAGAACAGGATAAGAGAGGAAAACTGCATGATATGGCATCCAACACTGTATCAGAGGTTACCCACTATATATCAATCAAATTTTTTGTATCCCTTATAACAGGTGTTCTCGTTGGATTAAGTACTTTCATAGTAAAGATGGACTTTCCTATCATCTGGGGATTTACAGCCTTTATATTAAACTTCATTCCTAGTTTTGGCTCTATAATCTCATGGGGCCTTACAACGACATTTGCGTTGGTTCAGTTCTATCCACACTGGGGTTTAGTAATATATGTTGCAATAATGGTTCTGGCCATCAACATGGTTTTGGGAAACATCATTGAACCTCGATGGGAAGGAAGTGATCTCGGGTTATCTCCATTCATGATTCTTGTCAGCTTAAGTTTATTTGGTTGGATTTGGGGATTTGTTGGGATGATTATGGCAGTACCACTGATGGTTATAATAAAGATTGTGGCAGAAAACACAGAAGTCCTTCATCCTTTTGCAGTATTAATAGGAAACGGTTCTCAAAAAAAAAATGGACCAAAATCCTGATAGCAATGGAACATACGACAGACAATGACTAGTATCCTTAGCTAGATACTATCATCCGAGCAAAATTCCTGTCGTATGTTCATATAGATACCTTCGATCTTCCATCTTCATATCAACAAAAGAACAGACATAAATACAAGATCCGGTCTCTGCCGAGTCAAATTTGTATTCCACATTGACTTTTGCATTTATTCTGCGTTTTATCATTGAATTAAGCGCAAGATTTATAAATAAAGTAAAATCATAATCTCTAGATAATCCTATATAATTTTTTTCATTATGAGTTCCAAAAACAATCCTCTTATCATCGGCGTAAATAATCTCAAGGGGATAAAAAGTTCCTTCAACAGGCTCAACAGAAAGCTCTATATCATCTGTAAGATATTTACTGGCACTCAAAAGAAAAAGCATTTCTTCATCAGCTGCATTGTGATGTGGATAATCTGCCAGGAGCATATCATATACACCAGTACTATCTTCAGGAGTTTCATGCAAGGAAGGAAGATCAAACAACTCATATCCCTTACCTGGCACACACATAATAGACGTTTTTTTATTATCACTGGTTTTAAATGAAATTGTCCCGTAAAATTGTTGGGATTTTTTTTCTTCCGTCTTATGAATTCTATAAAACGATTCAGCAAAAGGAATTATATATCCTTTAGAAAATCCAATCACTTCAGATTCAAAAAATAACCCCATGTGATTAAAATAAAACTCCAGGCGAATCTTTTTTCCATCAAAAGGACTCATGGAACTAACATCAGGATCTATCAAAAAATATTTTATATCAATGACTTGTATGAATTTTTCGGCTATTTCCAACGGCCGTATTTTACTACCGGATTTACCATCAAGATCCTTGATTATTATTTTTACAGGATCATCAACCAGAGACTGAATCACTACATCCTTTTCAACTTTAGACAACTCATCATCTGTTATCATCTTCATTACTCTCCAATTCAATCTGGTTAATCTTATATGTAGAATCATCCTTTAAGAGGTAAATAACCACATCAAAATAAGAATCAGTCTTCTTGAAATATTCAGAATTACTTTCAGTGCGAAAGAATCTTACAGGACACATGCACATATTAAGGTTTCTGAATGGCTCACCTATCATAAACCGGTTTACAGATACATTCTTTCCTAGTCTACTTTCAAGGTCATACAAAAACATGACAAGAGTATACATATTGTCTCGTTTGATAAATGATTCCATCGATTCATTATCAATCAAAGCCTGGCAAAAGCCATCTACAACACTCTTGGCATCACCATCAAAAATTGACGTATCAAGAAGTCCAAGCCCTTCCATTCTGGGATAAACCAAAACATATTCATTTTCCGCACCAGACGCAAAAATATTAGACGGACCAACTTCAACAGACGATGCAATTCCATCACATCCTTCCACTTTTTTGGAAAGAATATCCCCTTCCAGCTCCGTCTTCCATTGCACAGATGATTCTAAATCTTGCGACTCTTTCTTGAGACTTGAATTGTCCTTGTAATAAAACTGGGTTTTACCAGAACAGGAGGAAAATATAACAACGAGCAAAACTATATTAACTAAACGCTTCATGTAGTAACTTTGAAATCATTATAACATATTTATTTCAAATTTGGTACAGTCAAAGTAAATTTACTGAACCAACGCACCCAAAGTCCTTGCATAATTATGCAATAAAAAGTATATTTTATACAATAATTTGTAAAAAGGAGAATACATCAATGGCACTTACACTAGCAGAAAAGATACTACAGCAGCATATTGTACCAGGAAGTTATACATTCACTCCAGGCACACCTATCAAACGCGGTGATGATATCGCAATAAAAATAGACCAGACTCTTACTCAGGATGCTACAGGAACAATGGCATATCTGCAGTTTGAGACCATAGGAGTTCCTCGTGTTAAGACAGAGATTAGCGTAAGTTATGTCGACCACAATACACTCCAGACTGATTATAAAAATCATGATGACCACAGATACCTACAATCAATTGCCGCCAAATACGGATTGTATTTTTCACGGCCAGGTAACGGAGTATGTCATCAAGTACACATAGAACATTTTGGCAAACCAGGAAAGACCTTGCTCGGATCAGACAGCCATACACCTACAGGTGGTGGTATTGGTATGATTGCCATCGGTGCAGGTGGTATCGACGTTGCTGTTGCAATGGGAGGAGGCGCATTTCATCTTGCTATGCCAAAAATTTTCGGAGTAAAGCTTACAGGAACTTTACGAAAAGGAATAAGCGCAAAAGATGTTATTCTTGAAGTTCTCAGGAAAGAGAGCGTAAAAGGCGGTGTCGGTGCCATATATGAATACTTTGGAGATGGAGTTGAATCTCTTACAGTTCCTCAGAGAGCAACAATAACAAACATGGGAGCAGAACTTGGAGCTACATGTTCTATATTCCCATCTGATGCCACAACAAAAAAATTCCTCGAAAGCATGGGAAGAGCTGATGATTGGAATGAATTAAAGGCAGATAATAATGCTGAATACGACAAAATAATTGAGATTGACCTTTCTAAGCTCGAAGCACAGGCAGCTTGTCCACATTCTCCTGATAACGTAAAGACTATTTCGGAACTATCCGGAATAAAAGTAAGCCAAGTTGCAATCGGAAGCTGTACAAACTCTTCTCTCGATGACCTTGCCGCAGTTGCTGCTATTGTTAAGGGAAAACATATTGCACCAGGTGTAGAGGCAGGAATTGCACCAGGAAGCCGTACAACCCTTATGATGGCAGAAAAAGCAGGTATTCTTGGAGACTTAATAAAAGCAGGATTCCGCATTCTTGAAAGTGCATGTGGACCTTGTATTGGAATGGGATTTGCACCTAACTCTGAAGGTGTTTCTTTACGTACATTCAACCGTAACTTCAAGGGAAGATCTGGAACCGCAGATGCCAGCATTTACTTAGTTAGCCCAGAAACTGCCGCAGCCGCAGCTATTACTGGAGTAATAACAGATCCTACAACAATTGAATATATTGACCCTCAATACACAGATTGTGGCAGAATTTCTTTACTTGACGGCAAAGACAACAGATTATCATCTGAAGAAATCCTTGAAGACGCAAGAGATGAAGGTATGCTTATTCCTCCGCTAAACCTCGAGGAAGCCTCTAAAGTTGAAATCCTTCGTGGACCAAATATCAAGCCTTGTCCTCCTTGCAGACCATGTGAAGATAATCTAAAACTTCCTGTATTGCTAAAAGCAGGAAGTAACGTATCTACAGATGATATTATGCCGGCCGGAACAAAAGTCCTTCCTTTCAGGTCAAATATTCCTGAAATCTCAAAATTTACTTATGAGAGACTTGATGAAAACTTCTACAAAAAAGCAGAAGCCATTAACTTCGCAGGATGTTTCGTTGTTGGCAATGAAAACTTTGGACAAGGTTCAAGCCGTGAGCATGCAGCATTAGGTCCTATGTATCTTGGAGTACGTGCAATCATTACAAAGAGTTTTGCACGCATTCATAAGGCAAACCTCATTAACTATGGCATAATACCGATAACCTTTGCAAATCCTGAGGATTACGATAAAATCTCCGAAGGTGATACTTTGGAGATTACAGATATCAAAAAGAGTCTTACGGAAGGAACTTCATTCAATATTATACTCCACTCAAAAGATGGAGATATCCAGATTGAAGGTGTTAATGATCTTGCTGAACGTAGTCGCAAAATACTCCTTGAAGGGGGACTTGCAATTTATACACGTAATGGCGGTCAGTAATATCAAAAGTATTTTATACTAAAAACTGAAAAAGCTGGAGATAATGCAGATACTGTGTAATCTCCGGCTTTTTTTATAGCTTTGTTTGCTTTTTGAGTCTTTGTGTCTTATAATTAGCTTATATAGTAGAAGCAATAAAAATTGCAAAGGCGGTAGAGAAAAATGATTAATATACATAATATGATGGAAGAACTTGTTATTGATCGCATCAATGTTTTATACGATCAGGTAAAATCAAGCGGTTCAACCTGGCTTACATGTGATTGCGAAAACTGTCGGCTTGATACAGTAAGCTATGTATTAAATAGAGTTCCGCCCCGCTATGCAGTAAGCGGTCGTGGAGTTACATATAACACAAAGATAATGAATGATACTCAGTTGACTGCTGATATTGATAAACTTGGCATTGAAGGAATGAGACTTGTAAGTTCTGCAAAAAGACCATATCACAAAACAGGCAGAGCCGTACCTACAACAGATACTCCCATTATAAGTACAGTATATAATTTCCCAACATTCATCGGAAACGTATTTGATGGATCCTCTTTTGAACCACTTACAGACGCAACCATAACGTTAATTCAGGATGACAAACTTGCAGAGATGATGGACGTTACATGGCCAAATCCAAGCAAAACTTTTTCTGCCACACAAGGAAATTATACATTCTGGGTTGTGCCTACTCCGGCAGAGCGTGAAAATGAAGAAAAGATATTCCAGTTTACAGTAAATGTTACGGCACCTAACTATAATCCTGTAACTTACACATTTGAGATACCTATAACAAGCGAAAGCTTTGACAGGAGAGAGTTCAATTCAACCTTCAGCTACAAGATAAAAGATTTGTTCCTGTTCCGTACGGATATTGAAAACGAAATGGAGTGGAACGGCGATTGTATTGACTAAAAGAATAAGGAGCTGAACAAAAATATCGTTTAGCTCCTTTTTTTATTTCTTTCACATATATTTAAAACAAAAAAGACCAATCTCAAAAAAAAGAATGGTCTTTACGGGATGTACGGGGCTCGAACCCGTGGTCTCCGGCGTGACAGGCCAGCGCGATAACCAGCTTCGCTAACACCCCAGGATGAATCTGCTTAAACAGATTTAACTGAAGAAAATAAAACCAAAATCTTGTTACCAAGAATTACGGGATGTACGGGGCTCGAACCCGTGGTCTCCGGCGTGACAGGCCAGCGCGATAACCAGCTTCGCTAACACCCCAAGATGGTTTTATTAGACACCTAAACGGAATATTTTTGATTCATATACAAACCAAACATCTAAGGTTTATATACTACGGGATGTACGGGGCTCGAACCCGTGGTCTCCGGCGTGACAGGCCAGCGCGATAACCAGCTTCGCTAACACCCCATTCCGTCAAGGTGATGGTAATATACACCTTATACTAAAAAGCGTCAATAGCTTTTTACATATTTTTAACAGAATCTGCTATTTTTTTTGCAGATTCTTCGATACTTAAGTTTTTTGTCTCAACTATATAATCTGCATACATAGAATAGAGAGGATCTCTCTCATTATAAAGGTCTTGAAGTGTATACCCTTTAGGCATAACAACACCTCTGGAAGACAAGTTTCCAAGTCTTCCCGATAAACTTTCTACATCAAGTTTTACATATACGACAACTGACTGGCTCTTCAAGTTTTCCATTCCATTCTTACAATAACAAACAGACCCTCCTGTCGCAATCACAGAATCTTCAGCATGCAATGCCGAAACAACAGAATCTTCCAAACCTTTGAAATATTCAATCCCTTTTTCGTCAATTATACTCTGAAGCTTCTGATTTGCAGTCTTCTGAATAACAAGATCCGTATCGACAAAATCCTTACCAGTCAACTTAGCCAGAACTACCCCAACTGTACTTTTACCAGCACCCGGCATACCAATTAAAGTTATATTCATAATACAATACACTCCATACTACAGGATTCGTGGACATAAAAGATCAATTTCTTTTGATGTCAATAACCTATATTCCCCAAGCCCAAGATTGCTATCAAGATTCAGATCTCCCATTGCAGTTCGCTTAAGATATACGACCTGATTTCCAAGTGCAAGGAACATTCTTTTTACCTGATGAAATTTCCCTTCTGATATTGTAAGAAAGCATTCCTGCTCATTATCAAACTCCAATATTCCTCTCTTTGATTTAAAACCAGGTTCCTTTCGCTCAGGAGGAATCTCAAGTCCTTCATATATGCAGTTCTTATAAATCTCCTGCCCAAGACAATCGACTTTATC
Organism: Treponema sp.; assembly: GCA_045616545.1. Lineage (GTDB taxonomy): Bacteria > Spirochaetota > Spirochaetia > Treponematales > Treponemataceae > Treponema_D. The sequence continues at coordinate 51,056 of JAZLGX010000016.1, forward strand.
CCTTAACTTCACAAAATATGTTTTATTTATATGACTTTCTGGAGACGAAAGATAATGACTAAGGATTCCATCTGTAGTCAGGATCAGCATACCTTCTGTATCTATATCAAGCCTACCTACAGTATGCAAAACTCTGCCTCCAACAGACAAATATGCAGGATCTATAACACCAAATACACTTCTATCATCCCCATCTAGGGAAGAACATACCATACCAGATTGCTTGTTCATTATAAAATATAAATCTGGTACAATATTTGCAATCTTACCATCTATACAAATCTCATCTAGGACAGGATCAACAGCAAAATTTCCCTGATAAACCCGACAGCCATTAACTGTCACCATATGAGTCTGTAAAAGCCTTCTAACCCTTCTCTCACTACTTAGGTGATTAACTACCAAAAGCGTATCAAGACGCGTTCTGGAGGCCATTATGGCATTATACAGCTTGAATTTTTGACATCCAGAGGATCAGGATGAGCCTTAACAATTCCCATTCGGGCTTCTTCATTTAACTCCCGAAGTTCCTTGATTCCATCAATATAAAGCTGATAATCAATGCCTGTACTGTCAAATCCACAACCCACGTAATAATCATCTCCAAGAGATTCATTTACAATACGAATTCTGTCTTCCTTTGTCGTGTCTTTTATCAAAATACTACTCATGAAAAGGGATTATATCACTAAACAAACACAAGATAAACTGGACATAGATGTCCAAGCTCATATAAAACTACTAGCTTTTACAAAAAAAAGATAACTACTTTACAGTAAAACAAGAACACTTCAGTCAATGAATTAACATTTATTAACATAGTAAATTAA
>JAZLGX010000017.1:0-8854 GCA_045616545.1 Treponema sp.
ACAGGCACAGCTCGCGCCACTAGCACCTCAAGCTAGCGTGTCTACCAATTCCACCATCCCCGCAGATCACTTATTCAAGATTTATTTTCTTGAAGTGTCACATCGTTTGATGTGATGTTAATATATATCTTTGCATAAAAAATGTCAATATGTTTGCATAGTTTTTGTAAAAAATAAAGAATCAATATTCAAAAAGATACAGCCTCCTAACTTCAAGATTTGGACTTTTATAACAAAACCACTCTCCTATTGACTTATATTCTTTTTTGATACATCATTTAAATATATATGCAAGGTCTCATTTTAAATGGCAGTAAGAACGTATTTGAAGTAGAATGCAAAGATGGAATCACCCGAAACTGCTCAATCAAAGGAAAGATTTTAAAGGCTTCCCAGGGATACTACAATCCGTTGGCTCCTGGTGACAAAGTAATTATCGAGCAGGATTCTATAGAAGAACATAAAGGCCAGATTATTGACCTTTTACCACGCACAAATGAATTTGTACGTTGGAACATCAAAAAAAGAGAGCCTCAGATTCTCGCAACTAATCTTGATTATCTCCTGATTGTAACAACTCCGGATGAACCTCCGTTTCGTCCTCGCTTTATAGATAGAGCACTGGCACAGGCTGAATACCAACAAATAACTCCTGTCATCATCTGCAATAAATATGATATCGAAGCTAGCAAAGATGAGACTTTCCAAAAAAGGCTTTCCATATGGGAAGACATTGGTTACAAAGTTCTCAGGCTTAGTGCCAAAAGTGGCGAAGGAATGCAAGAATTGGCAACTCTAATGGAAAATCATCTTAGTGCTCTTGTAGGACAAAGTGGAGTTGGAAAAAGTTCTATAATCAATGTATTAGATAATAATGTAGTTCTAAAGACAGGTAGCCTTTCCCAAAAATACGGCAAAGGATGCCATACAACAACAAAAGGTTCTCTTATGCATATTCAGCTAGACGAAGCCCTTGTTGGAGGACTTAAAGGTATTACAGCTGATATCATTGACACTCCGGGTGTAAGACGATTTATGCTTCACGATATCACAGCTGATAATCTTGCTTTATATTTCAAGGATTTTCAGCCATTTTTAGGTAAGTGCGGCTTTGGAATGAGTTGTTCCCACATACACGAAAACAACTGCGCAATCAAACAGGCCGTACAAGATGGACATATAAGCGAAGAACGTTATGACAGTTGGTTGAGAATTACAGACGAAATCCGCAGCGGAAGATTTGACGACTAATACAATGATAGCTATAGATCAAAAACGAAACAATCTTATAATACTGATAGATTATTTTGCTCAAGAAGCTTTGAAAGCAAGCGAAGCAGGAAGAGCCTGGTGTGATACTACAGATCTCATATTCTTTAGGGCTGAACGTTCCAGTTACGATGAACTCTTCACGATGTACCGGAAACTGGTTAATGTTCGTCCACCTATGGATATCGATCCTGAAATCAGAGAAATTCAATCAAGGTTCCTCAAGGAAGAAATAAAATCCAGAGGTGTCGTTGATGCACAATCACTCTTTTCTCCTGGTAAAACGACAGCAGTCTATAGAGGTGACATTACATCACTGAAGATAGATGGCATAGTCAACGCTGCAAATTCTCAGATGCTTGGATGCTGGGCCCCACTGCATGATTGTATCGATAACTGTATCCATACATACGCTGGAACAGATCTTCGAATGGCTTGTCACAAAATCATGACAGCTCAAGGTACAGAAGAGACTCCAGGTCATGCAAAAATAACAAAAGGTTACAATCTCCCTGCCAAGTACATACTGCACACCGTAGGACCTGTTATCTGCGGAAAAGTAACAGAAAAAGACATGGATACTTTGGAATCATGTTATACAAGTTGTCTTGATCTTGCTGCAGAAAATGGTCTACGTTCAATAGCTTTCTGTTGTATCAGCACAGGTGCTTTCAATTTTCCAAACGATATAGCATGTACTATTGCTGTCAATACAGTAAAAAAATGGCAGAGAGAACATTCATCTACACCTATGAAAGTTCTTTTTACAGTATTCAAAGATGCAGATGAAGATTTATATATTAAGGCCATAAAATAAATATTAGTCTGATTCCGGGCCAAATCCATCTGGTAATGGAGCATGTACTTCGATACTTTCGCCTGTTACCGGATGGTTGAACTTCAATGTTTTTGCGTGGAGCATTATTCTGCCCTTATTGAAATCAAAACCTTTGCTTCCACCATATAAATCATCGCCAACAAGTGGTAACCCTATGCTTGATAGATGTACACGTATCTGATGTGTTCTTCCAGTCAAAAGACTACAATCTATGTAGTATAAATTACTAACCTCTCCAACTACTCTGAAATCAGAGTGCGACCACTGTCCTCCTTTTGATTCTGGCAAAGTTCCTATTTTGCATGCACTGCTTTTGGGACTGATACGTCCAATAAAGTTTTCCACTATAAAGGTATCATCTTTATGATATTTTCGAGATTCATTTCTCTGACTTTTACAGGTACATACAGCCCTGTATATTTTACAAATATCGTGCGATTCAAACATTGCATGGACAGCATTATTTACAGCTCTTGTTTTGGTAAATAAAAGAACTCCACTAGTCTCTCGATCAAGACGATGCATTATTCCAGCATAAGGAGGATTTCGTAATGATGGATTTTTTTTCCATAGGTAATCTACCACAGCTTGGTGCATATTACCTCTACTTTTTACAATAGTCTCTTCTGTCGGCAGAAAAGCTGGCTTATTGACAACAATAATACTATCATCTTCAAATAATACATCTTTATCAGTTAGACTATATTCAATATCATCCGGCTTCTTTTCATAAAAAAACTTATCTTCCTGAATATCTGCGGTTACCAGAAATCCTTTCCTAAGTATAAAAGATGGATTACGGCACACAGTACCATTTACTTTTATGCAGTTAGCCATTATAAGACGACGTATTTTGCTATTTGATATTTCCTCGATAGATTTTAAATCTAAGGGAATCTCTCGTCTCAACAAATTATCTAGTCTTTCAGTATCAATTACTTTCCATTCATGAATCATAACTAATCATACCATAAATGACAGTTATATTGAATCCAAAAAAAAAGCCCTCAATACACGACGTGCATGAGGGCGGAGTACAAAAAACACAAAAATTAGGAGATCCTAATTAAAAGAACCTAGATTAACTCTGCAGCCTTGATATTCGCAAGTTCTACATTGATTTTTTCAAGTTTATCATCTGTAAGAATAAATCTATTCTTAAACCAGAAAAATGCCACGAGGAGTCCAAGGATTGGAACCACAGCCATCGTCATACGTAATCCGATTTTACTTGAAGCAGATACAAACTGAGACAAATCGATACCTGCAGCGGCATTTGCCGTTTCTTCTGTGTTAAGTTTAAATAACTCAAGACACATTCCTGCAATAAAAATTGCAATACCGCTTGCTAGTTTTACAACAAATGTCTGCATACTGAATATTACACTTTCATCACGACGACCATTCTTAAGTTCACCATAATCTACAGTATTTGCAAGAAATACAGTGGTAAGTATAGACAGCAATCCATTAGCAGCAAAAATAAAGAATGCCGGAATAAACAAGATATAAACATTCTTCATAGATGTAAACATAAGAGAGAGCAAAGCTGCATATCCAGCAATAGCAAAACCAAGACTGATGTAAAATATCTGAAGGCTGGAGAATTTCTTTCTGAGAAGTGTATATAATACAATCATAGAAAGAATCTGTATTCCTCCACCAAACATATTAAACAGAGTGTAAGCTGCATTCCAATCTGAACCACCAAAATCATACTTAAAGAAATAAATGACAAGATTGGATGTAAGATAAATAGAACAATTTATAAGAACAATAGATACAACTACTGTCATAGCCTGATCATTCTGAACTAGAGCCTTAAACATATCTTTAACCTTTGCAGCCTTCATATCAACTGAAGATTCTTCCTTGATACAAAAAACACAGATTACCTCAAAGATTACGAATAACACTGCAACAATAAGAGTAAACCACTTAAATCCAGTTAATTCCTGTTCTCTTGCAATCCCATTAGGATTAAACAGGTTACCCAATGTGGCTACAGACTTTACTGTTACAATGACAATAATTGAACTTCCAATTCCTGCACAAGAACGAGCCAAAGTTGTAAGACCTTCACGTTCCTTTCCAGTCTTGGTGAATGCGGGAATCATTGACCAATATGGAATATCCATCATTGTATAGGTTACCCCCCAAAGAATATACGTTACAGCAGCATAAGCAATCAATCCAGATCCATTAAGAGCTGGTGGAGCCGCAAACATCATATATAAAATTACTGCATCAGTAAGTGTACCTATCAGAAGCCATGGGCGGAATTTTCCCATCCTTGTTTTTGTTTTTGCAACAATAATACCCATTATAGGATCATTAAATGCATCAAAAATTCGGGCAGCCAGAAGAATTACGCTCATTGCAGCAGCACTTACACCTAACAAATCCTGAAAGTAATACAAAACATAACTGGCAGAAAGCATGTAAACCATGTCTTTACCTACAGCGCCCAACCCGTATGATACTTTAGCTCCAGTCTTAAGACTTCCTGTAGAATCCATATCTCCTCCTATTGAACATTTACTTCTTATAATATTCTCCAACTAAACTATCTAATGGAATCGAGAATCAGGTTGATGAGTATATCAATCTGAGTATCATGCTGTACTTCTCGATCCATATATAACATATCACCAGAGAGCGAAAGTTTCTGGGCCATACTGAAAAGTGCATGAAACATTGTAAAATACATTTGACTATTAGACGCAGAAGAAAGGACTTTGTTATCACTTTTCTTAAAGTTGATAGACCCATCCTTTTCTCCTTTTTCCAAAGTACTCATCACAAATCCTTTAAGACCGGATATTGTTTCCTCATACTTTGAAAGTCGTTCCACAGATACATTCTGCTTTCTCACATAGGCATCAAAATAGTAAATAAACCTGAAGAATTCTCCTTCCTCATTTATTGCTCTACAAAAACACTGCAACAAAAGTCTTAACTGTTCATATCCACTCTTGCCTTCAAAATCAGTATTTTTGAAAACAGAACGAAAGATTTCAGTTTCATGGTTCCATGCATATATTGCACATTCGATAGCAAGGTCATCTTTTGTCTTGAAATATCGATACAAAGATGCAACTCCTATCTCTGATTCCTTGGCAATTTCATTCATGGATACTTCATCCATGCCATGATGAGCAAATAATGAGAAAGAACACTTTATTATATGTCTTATACGTGTCTGTTTAAGATTATCGACTTCAAGTCTTCTTTTTTCAGCGGCCTGCATATGTATACTCCGATCCTTTTCCATCAAGACCTGTCAGTCCTGTAGCTAATTCAACTGCATGGTAAGCGCCATTATAAATACCAGCACGATTTGCAGCTTTTATAGCATTACACATCTGAACCAGTATATCCTTTTCTTCAATAAATTGAGTTAACATAAATTGTGCATACTCCAGATTTGGACATTCAGGAGTTCCATCTCCTATCTCAGCAGCTCGAATTGCACCCCACTGTTCATGTCCTCCTACATGCTGAATCATAAGTTTAGGAACTGGATAAAAAGCAAGTTCACTTGGTTTTGTTATCAAAACATCGCACACACGTATAAGAAGATTTGTTGCATACACTGCTGCAAAAATATCCTTATGGCAGAATACATGTATCCCTTTTGATTCAGAGGCTTCTCCAGATACATCATCAAGAGCTACCTGAGCAAATCTTTTTGTATAATCCCAGTTATCAAAATGAGTCTCAGCCATAGCTTCAATTTCAGGAATCTTTTCCTTAAACAAATTCCAAACATTAGCATAATCACCAATGTTAAGGTATAAGGTGGCTTTATTCTGTTTTATATAAGGAACAAGAGTTTTTATGAGACCAGCAAAATAATCAGCTTGAGCACCAGCCCCACCGATAGTAAGAAGAAATCGTATAGGTTTTCCATTTTCTATTCGATCAATTCTGGATGCACAATCTGTCTCTATATTACTTACCATCTCATGATCAATATACTGTCCTGTATACACAATATCCTGTGCCTTCATAGGTTTTAGAGTTTTTTTACCATCAAAACCTCGAAGAGTTCTATACGCTAGATAAGAGTTAGGTGTCTGTATAGTATGAAGAGCTCCTTCCGAAAGATGAAGTCCCATAGCCCAGTTATCAGGAATTGCATTTACAACATGAGACATTCCGGCATGAATAGCGGCTTGACTCGGCCATACATGAGTAGCAATATATGGAGTATCTCTAGGTAAATCATTAAATACAGGTATCATTAATTCTGCATTTTTTTGATCACCAACATTATATGTTATTTTTTTAAACCCTGTGTAATTTATAGGTTCCCACACAAATTTATTAAAAAGCTTGAATTTCTGAGAAAGACGTGATCCAAGTGAATACAAATCATTCTGACTACTAATTATCTTAGTGCAAGTTGTCTCCGGAAATGAATTAAGATCAAGCCATAGAGGAGTAAACCCCATAGCACGAGCACACGAAGCCATAGCCATCGAAATACGATAATGTCCAAATCCCATACGAATATTCCCAATAATAATACTCTTTGGTGGAAGAGATTCCAAAGGATTTTTAGACAAAACAAGTACCTTTATCCCGAGAGCTGGAGTTACAACTGGATGATCAACAGCTGCAAGGTGATACTCAACTTTACGATCATCTCCAAACTTTCTGAGATTCTTTTTCTGATTCTTTGCAGCTTTCCGAACAGCCTTTTTAGGCATTTCGTTTCCAAAAATTACAGATGACTTATCTTCCATACAATTCTCCCAACTATTTGATCGCAAAAATTGAAATCGAATGTTTCTGGAAAGTATACAACTCTCCATTCTGACTAAAATGACCTAAAACATTTTCAACTGATTTATCTAAATCGATACCAGAAGCTTTAAACATATCAGTTTTGCTGATTTTTATATCAATATCATCAAGATTTATGAAACCACAATATGTTTTAGAGCGATTAAAAATAATATAAGTTTTGCTAGTATTATTGACATGGCCAAATTCTTCAGATTCAAATTTCTTATAAATAGAATTTATATAGCTAGTCAATTTTTTTTCATCTTTGCTGAAATCTGATGGATCATCTGAATGCATAATTTGACTTGCAAACAGAAAGTTCACAACAGCTATAAGCTCTTTTTCAGTATCAGATAAAGTTATATTATTATAACGCAAGAACACAACATCCGGATCATTTATAAATACACTCTGATCCCAAAAGGCATGCCCCAACGTACTTTGCATGTTCATGATTACTCCTGGGCGTCCGGTAAAATTAAGCTTAGCAAGATTTTCCATATCCCAAGACTCTTTTGTATCTGAACCAATCCTACTCAGAGGAAACTTAGTAAAAGAACTTTCCAGTGGTACACCACAACCAAGGTAAGTAACTTTTTCTCCCCTATTATTTGTCGTGCGCCTTGTCAATACTTTTAAAGCTCTCTCATACCACTGATATGCACACCCTCCATTTCTGAAGTTTCCGTATAACATTCCTGCAAATAAAAAATCAAGCTTCAGATATCTAAAGCCCCACTTATTTATCACTTTATCCATAAGACCATCAAGATAATCAATAACTGCACCTTGACTCAAATCAAAACAAAAATAAGAATACGGTAAACCAGGTTGTTTTTTACCAAACTTATCACCCCATAAAAGACCAAAACCTGCCGCAACAGGTTTTCCTTTTTTGTCATATAATATCCAATCTTTATGCTGATTACAAAAATCAGTACGCCAATCTATTATAAATGGAGCAAGCCATAGACCTGGTATATATCCTTTACCTGAAATCAAATTGGCTAACTCTGCCATTCCATTTGGAAATCTATCAAGTGAAGGTTCCCATTCTCCTAACCCGATTTCCCATCCATCATCAACTTGAAATACAGTTGGTTTACTTTCATCTGTAAAGTATGTTTTTATAAGATTATCAGTTCTGCCAAGACTTTCTAAGTCTTCACTAATTAGCTTATAATTAATATCGGCGTAATGATTATACCAGGATTCCCATCCACCTGCCTTTATGCAATCTTCTCGACTACTTAACCATTTAAGATTATTAAATCTTTCGTTAAAATTCGGAGCATAAATATTTCTGATAGAATCTTTAAGACCAAAGTATCCTCTGACAGCAAAAATATTTAGTTCGGCAATAGCCTCTCCTCGACTCCATTTCTTCCCGACAGAATACACTGTACACCCAATTGTTCGTTTACATCGGTCAACATAAAATCTGACAGGCGGTAAAGAATCTTTATCCATGTAACTAGACCCTGTACTAGCAATAACAAGATAGACATCATTCCACCTTAGATAAATAATAAACTCTCCCTCCAAGAGTTTGCCAGAAGAAGACTTTACACCGTTTATTTTACATGGAGCTTTACCAGGGAAAGTTATATACTGTTTCCATTGAGGAACAAGCGGTATATATTTTTTTGCATATTCTCCTTTATTATATTCGCCACCAAATCCCCAAGATTGCCATCCAGAACCATAAAAACAAAAATCAGAATTATGACAATAATCTGCAGATTCAACATTTTTTACAACATCATCAATCAATTCATCAATCGATAATAATGAAAACAATCGATTTTCAGTATCTATATTAGAATCCTTACCATCAAAAGAAAATAAAGCTTTATAACCATTTACAAATGGTAACGAACTCTTTTTTACGATTACATCGGATAATTTCATAAAAAATGACTCCATCGCTATATGTAGACTCTTTCTTAATGA